>NZ_CP026362.1:1022500-1327500 GCF_004116955.1 Bacillus vallismortis
ATGACGCCAATGACGTTATCTTTATCCTCTCTTACCACGGGGTACCGTGTATATTTCGTTTCCTTTACTGTTTCTTGCAGACTTGGGATTGCATCTTCATCAAGTGACAAACTAACCATTTCATTTCGCGGAACCATGATTTCCTTTGCCATTCGTTTATCAAAGGTGAAGATGTTATCCACGTATTTTAATTCACTTTTTCTGATTTCGCCGCTTTTATAGCTTTCAGCCAAAAGAACCCGCAGTTCTTCCTCTGTATACGCCAGTTCATGCTCTGATGCCGGCTTCAGCCCAAACAACCCTGTAATCAATCTGGCAGAGTGGTTCAGCAGCCAAATGAATGGAAACATGATTTTATAAAACCAAATCAGCGGTTTGGCGAGCATTAAGGTAATGCTCTCTGCTTTTTGAATGGCGAAACTCTTTGGCGCCAGCTCCCCGATGACGACATTTAAATACGTCACCGCTAAAAAGGCAATGACAAGGGAAAGAAGGTGGGTGAGCGATTCATTTAACCCCGCTTTATGAAAAAGGGGGCGAAGCAGGGTTTGCACGGTCGGTTCCCCCAGCCAACCCAGTCCTAAAGCTGCCACTGTAATGCCCAGCTGGCAGGCAGATAAATATTCATCAAGGTGAGTGATGACGTGCCTTGCCGCTTTAGCACCTTTTTTTCCCTTTGCGACAAGCTGGTCAATTCTGGATCGCCGCACTTTTACAATGGAAAATTCTGCGGCGACAAAAAATCCTGTTAACAAAATGAGAATAGCGACTGCTAGTAAACTGATAAATTCCAAAATAGCTGCCTTCTCTAAGGAAGGCATGCACCTCCCTTTTTCCGATGTCTTTTTAGATCCATACCACCGGAAAATGCACACAAAACATGTGTGTGGAAGCGGCTGACTGGTTTAGTGATGCCTATCTTGGGCAATTAAAGAATAAAAGAATAAAAGTTTGGAGGAGCTTGTCATGAAGGCACATACGGGAAAGGATTGGTTTTGGTACCAAATGGGGCCTCAGGAAAGAGATAAGGCAAGAGATCTGATCCACTTTTCTCACTGGCCTCAATGTGAAAAGTGGTTTGAAAATAATCACCATGTCAACTTTTTGCGCGTAGACACAAATGAAACGGAAAATGAAGCGGTATTTGGCTCAATTGTATATGATCAGGGGGTGGATGAGGAAAACGACCATACCGTTTTTCACTTTTATATTACCAGGCAATATTTTTTTACAATAAACTTTGATTTTTCGATTTTGAAGGGGATTAAGGGAAAACAAGTAGTCCAGCAAATGGAAAGAGCGGACAATGCCATAGAGGGATTTTTAATCCTTCTTGGTGAATTAATGAATGCCTATCTAATCGGTATAGATGAATTTGAAGTAAAGCTGAGAAAGCTTAGATGGCAAATCAAAGACGACAATAGTAAAAGCATTTTAAACCGCGTTCATCTCCTGCACCATGAGCTGATGACCTGGAAAAACTTAATTCTAAGCGCCAAAAAAATCGAAATGGCGTTGAAGGAAACCTTTTTGCCGCATAATAAAGGAGAAAAGGATTATCAGCGGGTACACCTGAAAATTGACAGGGGGGTTACATACATTAGGGAATTTGAAAAGGAGCTTAATAGTTTGCTGCATTCAGAGGAAGTCATTACCTCTCACAGAGGAAATGAAATTGTAAAAGCGCTGACCATCTTTACGACGCTTTTTACGCCGGTTACAGGACTGGGGGCTCTCTGGGGAATGAACTTTTCGGTGATGCCAGAGCTGAATTGGAAGTACGGATATCTTATTTCCCTCCTATTGATTATCACGTCTACGGTCTTGATCTACCTGTATTTGATGAAGAAAGGCTGGACGGGAGATATGCTGCAGGAGGGGAAGAAGAAAAAGAAATCTCGAAAAAGGCGGACATTGTAGGAGATGTTTCATTTTTTGTGCAGCGGATAAACAATAAATAGAACACGGTAAAGGAGGAATGGAAATGAAAATAAGAGACATCATGACAAAGAATGTGGAATGCTGTGAACCAACCGCTTCAATCATGGAACTAGCGAAACAGATGAGAGACTCCAATGTCGGTTCTATTCCAATCTGTGAAAATGGCACACTTAAGGGGATTGTTTCTGATCGCGATATTGTGACGAGATGCTTAGCTGAAAATCAGGTGGATGCAAAAGCGAGTGACATCATGAGCGCTGACACCGTATCCGGCCATCCCGATATGTCTGCTGAAGAAGCGAGTCAGCTTATGGCAGAGCACCAAATCCGCCGTTTACCGATTCTTGAAAACGAACGAATTGCCGGTATTGTGGCATTAGGCGATCTTTCCGTTGAGAAGGATACTGATCAAAAAGCCGGAGAAGCATTAAGTGAAATTTCTAAACCAGCATAACGAAAGATGAAGTGAAGCAGACATGATCACCATGTCTGCTCAGCTTGTAGAGAAAACGACGTTTTTTCTACAAGCTTTTTTGTTTTCTACTGTTTCTTTAGTTGTTCAGCGGATTTCAAAAACTGAAAAAGAGCTCCCACATACCTAGCCCTGCTTGGCTAGGTATGTGGCAATCTTCTTCATGTTCTGGCATGCGGCTGTGAGGAGAACTTGTTCACTCACATTCCGTTTTCCCCTCAACCTGCAATAGCGAAGCCCATGCAGCTGTTTTGAATCTGCAAAGCTTCGCTCTATTTTTTCTTTTCTTTTTTTATAGAGGTTTTTTCCTGAAACAGATAAGCGATTTTGTCTGATCTTTTCTTTGTGGTCCTCCCATACATGCCGGGTGATGACCTTTTGGCGGTTCTTTGATCTTGTGCATTGTTCAAGCAATGGGCACGCGAAACAGGTTTCAGGATTTGATTTATATGACCGGTAGCCTTTTCGGTCAGTTGTTGAGTATGTAAGTGTTTGCTGGTTCGGGCAAATGTATCTGTCTTGTTCACTGTCATAATGAAACTTCCATTTTGGAAACAAGCCTCTAGTAGGGTGATATCGTCTATGCGCAATAACGCCAAAAATATGGCGGTCAGCTAATCCTTTACAGATCGGAGTCGTCAAATAACCAGAATCAAGAGCGACGGCTTCTACTTCAAAATCAAATCGTGCAATTTGGTGATCTAATCGGTCAAGATAGGGCACAGAATCATGGACATTTCCAGGCGTGACATAGGCGTCGGTGATAATGTTATGTTTCATATCCGTTGTTCGGTGATCTAAGTAAAAGAAACCCTCCGGTTTGTTTTCACGATACATATATCCACTTTCAGGGTCAGTTGTACTGTGGCGGATCTCTTTTTCAGCTTTCACCTCCTCTTTGGCTGGTAATGGCTTTTTTCCGT
This sequence comes from Bacillus vallismortis, assembly GCF_004116955.1. Taxonomy (NCBI): domain Bacteria; kingdom Bacillati; phylum Bacillota; class Bacilli; order Caryophanales; family Bacillaceae; genus Bacillus; species Bacillus vallismortis. Next base: position 1,025,837 of record NZ_CP026362.1, read on the forward strand.
GCTCCTCCCGATCTTCTTGAATGGCTTCATTTAAATCTTTGATATAGTTTTGTGTATCCTGTTCAATCGTTTTTCTTGTGTATTTGTGCTTGTTGGCATTGGCTTTCAGATGAGTTGAATCAGTGAAAAGGACACGTCCGCCCACCATATCATGATTGATGGCCTGAAGAACGATCTCATCAAAAATGTCTTGGAAAATCGTTGTATCTTTAAAGCGTGTGCGTCTGTTCCAGCTGATGGTGGAGTGGTGCGGAACTGGGTCATTGATATTCAGGCCCAAAAACCATCTGTACTTCATATTGTAGTAAATTTCTTTTTCAAGCTGTCTTTCTGAACGGATACCGTAGAGGTAGCCGATAAACATCATTTTGAATAAAATCAGCGGATCGAGTGAGGGGCGGCCTTTGTTTTCGCTGTAGTAAGGCTTAACCTTTTCAATGATAAAAGAGAAGTCTATGTGTTTATCGATTTTTCGAAGCAAATGATCCTCTTCGACGAGTTGGTCAAGCAGAACAAATTCGGCTGCGTTTTGAGAAGAATTTCTTGTGTGGAACATAAGAAAGACACCATCCTTTTTAGTCTTTCTTTTATTTTATTACACGTGAATGGATATTTTAAGGAAAAATAAAGGCTGTCGAGATTTTCTCGACAGCCTGAGCAGACATGATCACCATGTCTGCTTTTTTATTGAGAAAATAATAAAACCAATGCGGTATATTCAGCTGAAACAATCTTTTTTGCCAGCAGGAATTGATTTTTCTACATATAACATCCCGGGAAAATCACTTTTTCTCCATTTGATTACCAGTCTTTATTTTTCTACAATACGCATGGAAAGGAGAGGGAATCAAATTGGATTCAATAGAAATGATAAGCAGAACCTTAATTGAAGAGGCGTATTCAACAAAGGCTTCTGACATTCACATTGTGCCGAGGGAGCGGGACGCCGTCATTCATTTCCGGGTAGATCATGCCTTGTTGAAAAAAAGGAACATGAAAAAAGAAGAGTGTGTAAGACTGATTTCGCATTTTAAATTTCTCTCGGCGATGGACATAGGGGAAAGACGAAAACCGCAAAATGGTTCGCTGACGTTAAAGCTAGAGGAGGGACATGTTCATTTAAGAATGTCGACACTCCCCACAATTAATGAAGAAAGCCTCGTGATCAGAGTGATGCCTCAATACAATATCCCTTCGATCGATAAACTGTCATTATTTCCGAAGACGGGAGCCACTTTACTCTCATTTTTAAAACATTCACACGGCATGCTCATTTTTACAGGGCCAACTGGTTCAGGGAAGACGACAACATTATACTCTCTCGTTCAATATGCAAAAAAACATTTTAATCGAAATATCGTCACACTGGAAGACCCTGTTGAAACAAGGGATGAGGATGTTCTGCAGGTGCAGGTGAATGAAAAAGCGGGTGTGACATATTCGGCAGGTCTGAAGGCTATTTTGCGCCATGACCCGGATATGATTATTTTAGGTGAGATCAGAGACGCGGAAACAGCTGAAATCGCAGTACGGGCAGCGATGACGGGGCATTTGGTGCTGACGAGCCTTCATACGAGAGATGCGAAGGGCGCGATTTACAGGCTGCTTGAATTCGGCATTAATATGAATGAAATCGAACAGACTGTCATTGCGGTAGCGGCTCAGCGTTTGGTTGATTTAACTTGCCCGTTTTGTGAAAACGGATGTTCATCGTTGTATTGCCGCCAGTCACGAAACACCAGAAGAGCAAGCGTTTATGAACTGCTTTACGGAAAAAACCTTCAGCAATGCATTCAGGAGGCAAAAGGAAATCATGCAAATTACCAATATCAAACACTGCGTCAAATTATTAGAAAAGGAATTGCACTCGGCTACTTGACCACAAATAACTATGACCGGTGGGTTTATCATGAAACAGATTAGAAAAACTTGGCCGTTAAAGGATCAAGCCTTGTTATTGAAGCGGCTTGGTGAAATGATGGCGGGCGGATATACGCTTATGGATGGATTACGCCTGATGAAACTTCAGTTGAATAAGAGGCAGGCGGCCGCCTTGGCTGACGTGGTCACTCGTTTGAGGGAAGGGGCTCCGTTTTATCAAGTATTAAAGAGTTTGTCATTTCATAAGGAAGCTATAGGCATTTGTTATTTTGCTGTAACACATGGTGAATTGCCTTCTGCCATGATCCAGAGCGGAGAGCTTCTGGAACGAAAACTGGCACAGGCAGACGAGCTGAAAAGGGTGCTGCGCTATCCGCTTTTCCTCATCTTTACAGTCGCTGTCATGTTTTATATGTTACAGTCCATCATCATTCCTCAGTTTTCCGACATTTATCAATCGATGAATATGAAAACCTCACGTTTTACTGATATGCTTTTCGCTTTTTTTCAGCATATTGATCTGTTGGTCATTCTGACGGCTTTTTTTGCAGCAGGTATCGGGCTTTATTATTGGGTTGTGTTTAAGAAAAAACCGCCTGCTCGGCAAATGCTTATTTGTGTCAGGATCCCTTTCGTTGGAAACCTAATCAGGCTGTTTAACAGCTACTTTTTTTCTTTGCAGCTAAGCAGCCTTTTACAATCAGGCCTCTCCATTTATGACAGCCTAAATGCATTTAAACAACAAACGTTTCTCCCTTTTTACCGCTGCGAGGCTGAGCAAGTGATTGAACGGTTAAAAGCTGGTGAATCAATTGAAGCCGCTATTTGTGACAGCCCTTTTTATGAAAAGGATTTTTCAAAGGTCATATCTCACGGCCAGCTGAGCGGCCGCCTGGATCGGGAGCTTTTCACATACAGCCAGTTCATATTGCAGCGGCTGGAACACAAGGCGCAAAAATGGACAGGCATCCTTCAGCCTGTGATTTATGGGTTTGTTGCTGCGATGATCTTATTTGTGTATTTGTCTATGCTCTTGCCTATGTATCAGATGATGAATCAAATATGAAAGGAAGAGGCCGATGAATGAGAAAGGATTTACACTTGTTGAAATGCTAATTGTGCTCTTTATTATTTCAATCTTGCTTTTAATTACGATACCGAACGTCACGAAACATAATCAAACCATTCAGAAAAAAGGGTGCGAGGGCCTGCAAAATATGATTAAGGCGCAAATGACTGCATTTGAGCTCGACCATGAAGGGCAAACTCCGAGCCTTGTTGATTTACAGTCAGAGGGCTATGTGAAAAAGGATGCAGTTTGTCCAAATGGGAAACACATTATCATCACTGGCGGAGAAGTTAAGGTTGAACATTAAATTAAAGGAGGAGGGATTTACTCTTTTAGAAAGTTTGCTTGTGTTAAGTCTCGCCTCTATCCTCTTAATTGCGGTGTTTACCGCACTTCCTCCTGTTTATGGGAATACAGCCGTTCGTCAGGCGGCATGGCAGCTGAAAAGTGATATTTTGCTTGCGCAGCAGACTGCAATGTCCAGTCATCAAAGAACAAAAATTCTCGTTCACAGAAAAGAGTATCAGTTAGTCACGGATGAAACGGTGATTGAAAGATCCTATCCGACAGGACTTTCTATAGAGCTGCTGACACTCAAAGACCGTTTGGAATTTAATGAGAAAGGGCATCCGAATACAGGCGGGAAATTACGCGTAAAAGGACATGCCGCTTATGACATCACAGTTTATTTAGGGAGCGGAAGAGTTAATGTGGAGAGAAAATAAGGGTTTTTCTACAATAGAAACAATGTCTGCGCTAAGCCTGTGGCTGTTTTTATTGCTGACAGTCGTGCCCTTGTGGAGCAAACTGATAGCTGATGAAGATATGGCGAAATCACGAGAGATCGGGTATCAGATCATGAATGAAAGCATAAGCGAATATATGATGACTGGTGAAGGAACTGCTTCAAAAACAGTTGCGAAACACAATAATATCTATGCGCTGAAGTGGGAGGAGGAGGGGGATTATCAAACCGTATGCATCTCAGCAGCAGCTTATAAAGAAAAACCATTTTGCCTCAGCATTATGCGAACAGACTGGCTTTACGCTTCTTAACGTACTATTTTCGCTTTCCGTCTTTTTGCTCTTATCAGGATCGTTAGCTATGATCTTTCATCTGTTTTTGTTGCGCCAGCAGGAACATGAGGGTTTCACAGAGCAAGAATGGATGATTTCGGTGGAGCAAATGATGAACGAGTGCAAGCAGTCACCCGCAGTCAAGACAGCCGAGCGTGGGAGCGTGTTGATCTGTACCACTTCTTCTGGGCAAGATATCCGTTTTGAAGCCTATCACTCCATGATACGAAAAAGGGTGGATGGCAAAGGGCATGTTCCGATTCTAGATCATATCACAGCGATGAAAGCTGAGATTGAAAACGGGATTGTTTTGATGAAAGTTGAAAGTGAGAATCAAGAAGTGTATCAAACTGCATTTCCCGTTTACCCGTATTTAGGAGGAGGGTGAATGTATCGCACGAGAGGTTTTATATATCCCGCTGTTCTTTTTATATCCGCACTTGTGCTTCTGGTCGTGAACTTTACTGCTGCTCAGTATATTTCGCGCTGCATGTTTGAAAAGGAAACAAAAGAGTTATATATAGGAGAAAATTTACTTCAGAATGGTGCGCTATTGTCCATAAGGCATATCCTTGGGCAACGGAAAGGCCAAAAGGGTTCACAGCAGTTTACATATGGGCAGGTGTCTTATGACATTTATGAGACATCGATAAAAGAGCAAAAAGAAATTAACTTAAAAGCCATGACAGAGTCAGGAACCGAAAGAACTGCACAACTAGTGTTTGATCAAAAACAGAAACAACTGCTGAGCTGGACGGAATGAAGCAAAGAAAGGAGGTATAAAAAAAGTCCTGTGAGCCAACACTCATAATAATTGAATGATGAGGTGATCACGTGAAAACGAATGATTATGTCAAATACATGACTCAACAACTTGTCAAATATATAGATACCCCAAAAGATGAGCGAAAAGAACGAAAAGATGTACGGAAAGAAACAAAAATACCTGCTTCACAGCAGTGGTTCGGTATTTTCCCCTATGGTTTCAAGTTATGGCTAAAGCGAAAAAAATAATTGCACAGATATAGTGAATAAGGTCCTTCTTAAATGGAGGACCTTATTGATATTCTTCTAATATGGCAATTTTATGAACCTTTTGGCTATACGGATTGAATGAAATTGTGACAAATACGCCAAATTCCTTTGATCCTTCCTTTAGGGTTAAATGGTATTGCTTCACTGCCTCATCTTTTCTTTTGCGGTCCCATACTTTTTGTTTGAACAGTACCTGTGCGAGCGGGTACCTTTTTTTTGCTTCTTTCACTGCAAGCTCTTCCCATTTAGATATGTGGCGGGCGGCCATAAGCGGCATTTCTTCTGCGTGAGCGGCAGAGGTGCCGAAAACGAGAAGAGAAAGACAAATCACACACGGTTTGATCATTATGCTGTCACCCTTTCCTTGTTTATGTTTTCCAAATCATAATTGGATATGCATCTGCTTTCTCACAAAGCAATCCCAAAAATTTCAAAAATATAAAAAGATGAGCAATACTGAGTAAGACTTTGTAAGATGGCGAAAATATTCGTTTAAACGAACAAAATGGTCGATTTTGGTGTTTTTCAAACCATTAAACGTTGAATATACTTTATGTATAGTTCTTTAAAAAGAACAAATATCATATTACGTTACAGTGTTCTACAGGAGGTAAGAGATGTTTCGATTGTTCCGCAATCAGCTAAAAGCGATGACGAAACTGAAAGTGCTGCTTTTTTTTCAGCTTTCAGTCATTTTCAGTCTGACTGCCGCGATTTGCTTACAAATTTCCGGTGACACAAGCGCTGCTTTTCATGATACAGAAACATTAAATATGTCACTTCAAACGTGTAAAGACTTTCAGCATACAGATAAAAACTGTCATTACGATAAACGCTGGGACCAAAGTGATTTGCACCTGTCAGATCAAACGAATACGAAAGGCACTGTATGCTCACCTGTCACTTTATTTGCTAAGTTCGAAAATACAGGTGAGAAACTGAAGAAATCAAAATGGAAGTGGGAGCTTCATAAGCTGGAAAACGCCCGCAAGCCATTAAAGGATGGAAACGTGATCGAAAAAGGGTTCATTTCCAAGCAAATTGGCGATTCACTATATAAAATCGAAACGAAGAAAAAAATGAAACCCGGCATGTATGTATTTAAAGTATATAAACCGGCCGGATATCCTGCAGACGGCAGTACTTTTGAGTGGTCGGAGCCAATGACGCTTGCAAGGTGCGATGAAAAACCGACAGTCCCGAAAAAAGAAACGAAGCCTGCCGTCAAAAAGGCGAAGGAAACATCACAAAAGGATATGCAAGAAAAAACAAATGAAGAGGACGGACCTCAAGAAGCGGTAACAACGAAAGATAAAGATACTCAATCAGTTGAGAAGGAAAGCGGGGAAGAGGATGAAAAAAGCAATGAAGATGATCAGTAATATTCTCTACGTGATCATCTTTACTCTCATTATTGTACTTACGCTTGTCGTGATATCAACTCGTTCATCCGGGGGAGAACCGGCAGTGTTTGGATACACGCTGAAATCAGTTCTCTCGGGTTCAATGGAGCCCGAGTTCAACACAGGTTCTTTAATATTGGTCAAAGAAATCACCGATGTGAAAGAGCTTCAAAAGGGTGACGTCATTACATTTATGCAGGATGAACATACGGCGGTCACCCACAGGATTGTTGATGTGACGAAGCAAGGAGACCATTTGTTGTTTAAAACAAAAGGGGACAATAACGCCGCAGCTGATTCAGCGCTTGTATCGGACGAAAATGTCCGAGCGCAATATACGGGTTTTCAGCTCCCATATGCCGGCTATATGCTTCATTTTGCCAGCCAGCCAATCGGAACAGCTGTTTTACTGATTGTTCCCGGCGTGATGCTGCTGGTGTACGCTTTTGTGACGATCACTAGCGCCTTTAGAGAAATTGAAAGAAAGACAAAAGCTTTGGAAACAGATACAAAGGACAGCACGATGTCCACTTAACTTCAGTTGTAAACCTGGAAACAGGTTTCGATATAAATCATTCAATAAAAGGGGAGTTTGCCATGGGCATGAAAAAGAAATTAAGTTTAGGAGTTGCTTCCGCAGCACTAGGATTAGCTTTAGTGGGAGGAGGAACATGGGCAGCTTTTAATGACATTAAATCAACGGATGCTACTTTTGCGTCAGGTACACTTGATTTATCTGCTAAGGAAAATTCAGCAAGTGTCAATTTATCAAATTTAAAGCCGGGAGACAAATTGACGAAAGACTTCCAATTTGAAAATAACGGCACACTTGCGATTAAAGAAGTATTAATGGCGCTGAATTACGGTGAATTTAAAGCAAACGGCGGCAGCAATACATCAGCAGAAGATTTTCTAAGCCAGTTTGAAGTAACAGTATTGACAGTAGGAAAAGAGGGCGGCAATGGATACCCTAAAAATATTATCTTAGATGATGCCAACCTCAAGGACTTGTATTTGATGTCTGCTAAAAATGATGCAAAGGCTGCTGAAAAAATCAAAAAACAAATTGACCCTAAATTTTTACATGCAAGCGGTAAAGTCAATGTAGCCACAATTGACGGTACAACCGCTCCAGAATATGATGGTGTTCCAAAGACACCGATTGATTTTGATCAGGTTCAAATGGAGATCCAATTTAAAGATGATAAAACAAAAGACGAAAACGGCCTAATGGTTCAAAATAAATACCAAGGCAACTCAGTACAGCTTCAATTCTCGTTTGAAGCAACACAGTGGAACGGTTTGACAGTCAAAAAGGAACATACTGAAAAAGACGGTTACATTAAAGAAAATGAAAAAGCGCACAGTGAGGATAAAAATTAATAACATCGTGAAGGCCCAGTATTAATATACTGGGCCTTCAGGCTGTCGAGAAAATCTCGACAGCCTTTATTTTTCCTTAAAATATCCATTCTTCTGTAATAAAATAAAAGAAAGACTAAAAAGGACGGTGTCTTTCTCATGTTCCACACAAGAAATTCTTCTCAAAACGCAGCTGAATTTGTTCTGCTTGACCAACTCGTCGAAGAGGATCACCTGCTTCGAAAAATTGATAAACACATTGACTTCTCTTTTATCATTGAAAAGGTTAAGCCTTACTACAGCGAAAACAAAGGCCGCCCCTCACTCGATCCGCTGATTTTATTCAAAATGATGTTTATCGGCTACCTCTACGGTATCCGTTCAGAAAGACAGCTTGAAAAAGAAATTTATTACAATATGGCGTACAGATGGTTTTTGGGCCTGAATATCAATGACCCAGTTCCGCACCACTCCACCATCAGCTGGAACAGACGCACACGCTTTAAAGATACAACGATTTTCCAAGACATTTTTGATGAGGTCGTTCTTCAGGCCATCAATCATGATATGGTGGGCGGACGTGTCCTTTTCACTGATTCAACTCATCTGAAAGCCAATGCCAACAAGCACAAATACACAAGAAAAACGATTGAACAGGATACACAAAACTATATCAAAGATTTAAATGAAGCCATTCAAGAAGATCGAGAGGAGCACGGAAAAAAGCCATTACCGGCCAAAGAGGAGGTGAAAGCTGAAAAAGAGATCCGCCACAGTACCACTGATCCGGAAAGTGGTTATATGTATCGCGAAAACAAACCGGAGGGTTTCTTTTACTTAGATCACCGAACAACGGATATGAAACATAACATTATCACCGACGCCTATGTTACGCCTGGAAATGTCCATGATTCTGTGCCTTATCTTGACCGATTAGATCACCAAATTGCACGATTTGATTTTGAAGTAGAAGCCGTCGCTCTTGATTCTGGTTATTTGACGACTCCGATCTGTAAAGGGTTAGCTGACCGCCATATTTTTGGCGTTATTGCGCATAGACGATATCACCCTACTAGAGGCTTGTTTCCAAAATGGAAGTTTCATTATGACAGTGAAAAAGACAGATACATTTGCCCGAACCAGCAAACACTTACATACTCAACAACTGACCGAAAAGGCTACCGGTCATATAAATCAAATCCTGAAACCTGTTCCGCGTGCCCATTGCTTGAACAATGCACAAGATCAAAGCACCGCCAAAAGGTCATCACCCGGCATGTATGGGAGGACCACAAAGAAAAGGTCAGACAAAATCGCTTATCTGTTTCAGGAAAAACCCTCTATAAAAAAAGAAAAGAAAAAATAGAGCGAAGCTTTGCAGATTCAAAACAGCTGCATGGGCTTCGCTATTGCAGGTTGAGGGGAAAACGGAATGTGAGTGAACAAGTTCTCCTCACAGCCGCATGCCAGAACATGAAGAAGATTGCCACATACCTAGCTAAGCAGAGCTAGGTATGTGGGAGCTCTTTTTCAGTTTTTGAAATCCGCTGAACAACTAAAGAAACAGCAGAAAACAAAAAAGGCTTGTAGAAAAAACGTCGTTTTCTCTACAAGCTGAAGGCCCAGTATTAATATACTGGGCCTTCTTGATGTGTATTGACAAAAGAGGAGTCAGTGCCTCTGCTCAGGCACTACTCCTCTTTTTGGGATTTTCTCCATTTTTGATAATCTAAAAATTCACGAAATTGTTTTTTCGATACCCCGGATGTCATTGCATCGCGAACTAATTTCTCCCATTCACTATCTAATTGACCATCGTATTCGGTTTCATGTTTCTCATCGAGCAAAGTATGAACCGAGACGTCCAGAACAGCGGAGACTTTTTCGAGAAATTGAATGGAGGGGTTCGTTTGTAGATTTCGTTCTATTGAGCTTAAATAAGACTTCGCTACCCCAGCTTTTTCAGCTAGTTCTGATAGTGAGTAGCCTTTTTCTTTACGGTATTGTTTAATACGCTGGCCAATCAATGTCATCACCTTCCTTGTGATATTATAGCACATTCAGAAAGGATTTATGGTATGACTTCTGGCTGCCGGACCAGGATGAGCAGACTTTTTGTTTAAAAGTAAATATTTTCGTATTTCTTCCGGGCTGATATTTGCCTCTTTGGCTTTCATCATCAATTCAACCCATTCTTGATCTAATTCGAAGTGCTCTTGTTTTGCATTTTTCATGCAGTTTCTCCTCCTAAAATACTTGTTTATGTATTTCAGCCAGCCCGGCCATGACTCTTGTGTGCCTTCAGCGTCTCTGGAAGTCATTTGCCATTGAAATTACCAGAATTTTTTTCCAATACACCTTTATTATAATCGCATTTTTTCAAAAAAAACGAGAACGATGTCGAATGGCAAAAAAGTTAGCTTGAAATATTATTTTGCAAATAAAATAAACCGCCATTTTCAATTTCTATTGATATCTTCGGTTGATACAGGGATTTTAGCGCCTGTTTTTCTAGATGATACTCTTCTGGTTTTTCTTCTGTATGCTCATAAAACTTATCAAGCAATGACAAGTCATTCTCCCACCTGTTCACCGCCTGTTCTGCCCAGTCTGACGGCTCCTGCATAGCGGATTTGGCAATATAGTTTTCCATCCGCTTAAGGCCGCTTGCCGGTTTGATGATAGGTGATATGGTGAAGCAATAGTCACAGATGTGAGACGTCAGTGAAAGCTGTGTGAGCTTGCTTTGAAAATGTTCAATGATGGTTCCAGAGACTAGGTGAAGACCTAGTGACAATAGCTTATCCTTTTTCATGTCGGACTGGTATGAAATCGTGACATTTATACTAAGCCAAGGCTGAAGTGGGACTTTAGCTCCAGCTGACTCAATTTTCTCATACATTCTGGTAAATCTCCCATTTTGTTTAACAGCTTTGAACATTTGAAAAAGGCGGGGGGCCCCAAAATAAATAAATTCGCCATCTAGGTCTTTTGGTGCAGTTTCTTTATCTGTTATAAAAGTGATTTTCATCGGTTTCGGATCGCCGCCTGTCTTCTCGCGCCAGTGCCAGTAGAAAGGGCGGTTCATGATCTGTTTGTCCATTTCAACGGTAAGCTGCACTGTCATATAGCCGGAACCTTGATCGACGATCGGGCAGCTGTTTCCCTGGAAAAAACGAAGCAGAAAATCGTGAACCTCTTGCTGTCTCACTTATAAAACCTCCTTACAGGCTAAGATCCTCTTTTTTCAGCAGGCTGCTGTTTTTTATAAGACAAAAATGAGGTTAAGTTGTCCATTTTGATTTTCATTTCTTCTTCTGTTGCGGAATGGTACAAGATGTCGTGCAGGTGTTCTTCGAAATTGTTTACTTGAATTTTCGTTAATATATCGTCAAGTTCACCGACCACTTTTTCAAATAAATGAATTTTTTCATATAGCAGCTTTAAAATATGTTCTTCCACCGTATGTTTTGTCGCCATGTTGTAAATATGCACGTCACGCTCCTGACCGAGCCTGTGAATTCTTCCGATTCTCTGCTCAAGGCGCATCGGATTCCATGGCAGGTCATAGTTGATCATGTGATTGCAAAATTGCAGGTTAATTCCTTCTCCGCCGGCTTCAGTTGCAATCAGAACCTGGACCTTTCCTCGAAAAAGATCCTTCATCCAGTCTTTTTTCCCGCGCTTAAATCCGCCTCTGAAGGGCACGGAGCTGATGCCGTTTTGCTGAAGGAACCATTGGAGGTAAATCTGGGTTGCCCGATATTCTGTAAAAATAATGACCTTATCGTCTATCTTCTTGATCAGATCAACGACTTGCAGCGCTTTAGAGTTTTGTGTGACTTGGTTGATGCGGTCTATTAAAACCGAAATGGTGTTTTCATCAATCGCCGGTGCTTGTTTTTCTTTTTGATCGAGCATTTTTTTCAGCGTCATATATACCGCTTCTCTGCTTGAACAGCACTCTCTTTGCAATGTCATAATCGAGAACATGCTGGCCGGTTTATTGATGCCCTCCTTCAGACTGGAAATTTCATCGTAAAGCGCTTGTTCTGATGGAGAAAATTCAATCGGCACTGTTTCAACATGCCGCTGTTTCCAAGTCAGTCCAGTATCACGCCGCCTGTTTCGGATCATGACTTTATTTACAAGATCTTTTAAATGCTCATGCGCTTCTAAACTGGATTTCTTATTGGCGAACTCTTCTTGAAAGTGATTTTGACTGCCTAAATGGCCGGGTTTTAATAAGGACACCAAATTGAAAATTTCTTCGATACGGTTTTGAATTGGCGTCGCTGTAAGAAGCAGGCAATATTTTTTTACGAGATTCCGGACAAATTCATAGTTCTTCGTTTTGCTATTTTTCAGTTTGTGTGCCTCGTCAATAATAACGAGATCATATGGAATAGACAGCACGATTTCCCGGTGGGGCGAACGCTTTGCGGTATCGATTGATGAGACGACAATATCGCTCTGCTCCCACACGTAGCTTTTCTTTTGTTCAACGGCTGGGATCAAAAATTTTTCCTGAAGCTCTTTGACCCACTGCGACACAAGGGACGCGGGCACAAGGATCAAAATTTTCTTGGCTAATCCGCGAATCATATATTCTTTTAGAATCAGTCCCGCTTCAACTGTTTTCCCGAGACCCACCTCATCTGCTAAAATCGCTTTTCCGTTCATTTTTTCAACCACTTTTTGCGCAACCTCAAGCTGGTGCGGGAGCGGTGTAAAGGAAGGCAGGTATAAAGGAGCCCGTAAGCCTTTAAATTCAGGTATAGCTAATGTTTCCTGGATTTCTGCAGAGAGCTTGTACAGTTCCCAGTTCGCCCAAGGGCCATCATGTTGAAGCCTTTCCGCGAATTCTTCAGGCCATTTTGTATCGTAGATCAATTCTGCGTCCATTGCTTTGAAACCGCCTTTCTTATTCTTCGATTCTTAAAATGAACAATATCAGAAAAATCTGCCCAAATTGGTGTTGCCCAGCATATAGTGATGGTGGTAGGATATGAGTATGTATTTGATGTAAGATATTGCTATAGTATGTCCATAACAGCATGAAAATATGAGCGAATGACAGCAAGGGGAGAGACCTGACCGAGAATCTCGGGATTCAGGCGCCGAAGGAGCAAACTGCGGAGTGAATCTCTCAGGCAAAAGAACTCTTGCTCGACGCAACTCTGGAGAGTGTTTGCGCAGATACGCAAACCACCAAAGGGGACGTCTTTGCGTATGCAAAGTAAACTTTCAGGTGCCAGGACAGAGAACCTTCATTTTACATGAGGTGTTTCTCTGTCCTTTTTTCTATGTTTTTTTAGCTGCGCCGTTGAAAAAGGGGAGGAATTCGATGCTGAAAAGAACGCCGTTATTTGACCTGTATAAAAAATATGGAGGGAAAACGATTGATTTCGGAGGCTGGGAGCTGCCTGTTCAATTTTCTTCTATCAAAAAGGAACACGAAGCTGTCCGAACTGCAGCCGGGCTGTTTGATGTCTCTCATATGGGAGAAATCGAAGTGTCAGGAAATGACAGTCTGCCTTTTTTGCAAAGGCTGATGACCAATGATATTTCCGCGTTAACACCGGGCCGGGCACAATACACAGCAATGTGCTATTCCGACGGCGGAACCGTCGATGATTTACTTGTCTATCAAAAAGGTGAGAACCATTATTTGCTGGTCATTAATGCTTCTAATATAGATAAAGATTTGGCTTGGATGAAAGAACATGCCGCAGGTGATGTGCAGATTGATCATTTGTCTGATCAGATCGCGCTCTTAGCTCTACAGGGGCCAAAAGCAGAAACAATCTTAAAAACGCTGACGTCTTCAGATTTATCTGCATTACAGCCGTTTGCGTTTATTGATGAGGCTGATATCATCGGCTGCAAAGCGCTTATTTCGCGCACCGGTTATACGGGTGAGGACGGATTTGAAATTTACTGCCGCACGGATGACGCTGTGGAGATATGGGAGAAAATCATTGATGCAGGAGAAGCATACGGACTAATTCCATGCGGTCTGGGCGCACGTGATACGCTCCGGTTTGAAGCGAAGCTCCCCCTTTACGGCCAGGAGCTGACCCGGGATATTACACCGATTGAAGCAGGTATAGGCTTTGCCGTAAAGCACAAAAAACAGTCTGACTTTTTTGGCAAGTCAGTATTGAGTGAACAGAAAGAAAAAGGAGCGAAGCGAAAGCTTGTCGGACTCGAAATGATTGAAAAAGGGATACCGCGGCACGGATATGAAGTGTTCCATAATGGCAAGTCCGTCGGAAAGGTGACAACCGGCACGCAGTCACCGACATTAGGGAAAAACGTCGGCCTTGCCTTAATTGCTGCGGAAGCGAGTGAAATCGGGACTATAGTTGAGGTAGAGATTCGCAAAAAATTAGTGAAAGCAAAGGTTGTTAAAACACCATTTTATAAACGCTAATATTTTTTCTTTGGGGAGAGGAGTCCACACATGAAGCACCGTTATTTGCCCGCAACAGAAAAGGATAAACAGGAAATGCTTGCCGCGATCGGCGTAAGCGGCGTCGATGAACTATTTGCTGATATACCGGAAAACGTCAAATATAAAAAAGAGTATCAAATCAAAAAAGCGAAATCAGAAACCGAGCTCACAAGAGAGCTGGCAAAGCTGGCCTCTAAAAATAGCGATACCGTACAACACGCCTCTTTTTTGGGAGCGGGTGTATATGACCACTATCAGCCTGTGATCGTGGATCATGTTATTTCACGCTCTGAGTTTTATACGGCGTATACGCCGTATCAGCCGGAAATTTCGCAAGGGGAGCTTCAGGCCATTTTCGAATTCCAAACGATGATCTGTGAGCTGACAGGAATGGATATTGCCAACTCCTCTATGTATGACGGCGGAACAGCCTTGGCAGAAGCGGCAATGCTTGCTTCCGGCCATACGAAAAAGAAAAAAATCGTTGTGTCAAAAACCGTGCATCCAGAATCGAGAGAAGTGCTGAAAACGTACGCAAAAGGCCAGTATATTGAAGTTGTTGAAGTTCCCAGTGCGGATGGTGTCACAGATCTTGACGCTTTGCGCCAAACCGTTTGCGAGGATACAGCCGCAGTGATCGTTCAGTACCCGAATTTTTTTGGACGGATCGAGCCATTAAAGGATATTGAGCCTATCGCTCATCAAGGGAAATCCATGTTCATTGTGTCAGCCAACCCGCTTGCGTTAGGCCTCCTCACTCCGCCGGGCAAGTTTCAGGCTGATATTGTCGTCGGCGATGCGCAGCCTTTCGGCATTCCTTCAGCATACGGCGGCCCGCATTGCGGCTTTTTCGCCGTCACGAAAAAGTTAATGAGAAAGGTGCCGGGCCGTCTCGTCGGACAAACGGAAGACGAAAACGGCAAAAGAGGATTTGTGCTTACATTACAAGCCAGAGAACAGCATATCCGCCGGGATAAAGCGACATCAAATATATGCTCGAATCAAGCTTTAAATGCACTGGCAGCTTCTGTCGCCATGACAGCTCTCGGGAAAAACGGCGTAAAAGAAATCGCCCGCCAAAATATCCTAAAAGCCAACTATGCAAAGCAAGAAGCGAAAAAAGCGGGCCTCCTCATTATATTTGACGGCCCGATGTTTAATGAATTTGTCATCAAACTGGATGAACCGGTGAAAGCTGTGAACCAGCGTTTGCTGACAAAAGGCATCATCGGCGGATATGATCTTGGGCTGACGTATTCAGGGATGGACTGTCAAATGCTGATTGCTGTAACGGAGCTGAGAACAAAAGAAGAAATTGACGCACTCATTCAGGAATTGGGGGATCGCCATGAATAATCAGGATCAGGCACTTATTTTTGAGCTTTCCAGAGAAGGCCGTATCGGCTACAGCCTGCCAGAGCTCGATGTACCGGAAATCGAATTGGAGGACCTCTTATCAGACACCTACATCCGTGACGTGGACGCAGAGCTGCCTGAGGTGTCCGAACTGGATATCATGCGCCATTATACAGCGTTGTCCAAACGCAATCACGGGGTGGATTCGGGCTTTTACCCGCTTGGTTCCTGCACAATGAAATACAATCCGAAAATCAATGAAAAGATCGCGCGAATTCCCGGTTTTGCTGCAATTCATCCTCTTCAAGATGAAGATACGGTGCAAGGCGCTTTAGAGCTTTTATATGATTTAAGCGAGCACCTCGAGGACATTACGGGAATGGATGAGGTCACACTTCAGCCCGCTGCCGGGGCGCATGGCGAATGGACGGGGCTGATGATGATCCGCGCCTATCATGAAGCGCGCGGGGATTTCAAGCGGACGAAGGTCATTGTTCCTGATTCCGCGCACGGGACAAATCCTGCTTCAGCGACAGTAGCCGGCTTTGAAACGGTTACGGTGAAATCGAATGAAAATGGGCTTGTCGATCTGGAAGATTTAAAAAGAGCGGTGAATGAAGAAACTGCTGCTCTGATGCTGACGAATCCGAATACGCTTGGCCTGTTTGAGGAGCAGATCACCGAGATGGCGGAAATTGTTCACCAAGCGGGCGGAAAACTGTACTATGACGGCGCCAATTTAAATGCGGTTCTAAGCAAAGCGAGACCGGGAGATATGGGATTTGACGTGGTGCATCTCAACCTGCATAAAACATTCACTGGCCCTCATGGCGGCGGCGGCCCCGGTTCAGGCCCTGTCGGTGTAAAAAAAGAGCTGATTCCTTATTTGCCAAAGCCCGTTTTAATCAAAAAGGAAGGGCGCTTTACATTTGATGATGACCGTCCACACTCGATCGGCCGCGTGAAGCCGTATTACGGCAACTTCGGGATCAATGTCAGAGCTTATACGTATATCCGCTCCATGGGGCCTGACGGCTTACAGGCTGTTACTGAGAACGCCGTGTTAAACGCCAACTATATGATGAGAAAGCTCGCGCCTTATTACGATCTTCCGTTTGACCGTCATTGCAAGCATGAATTTGTATTGTCAGGCAAGCGGCAAAAAAAGCTGGGCGTGCGTACGCTTGACATAGCAAAACGGCTGCTTGACTTCGGCTATCATCCGCCTACGATTTATTTCCCGCTTAATGTTGAAGAATGCATCATGATTGAGCCGACAGAGACGGAATCAAAGGAAACGCTTGATGCGTTTATCGACGCTATGATTCAAATCGCAAGAGAAGCGGAGGAGAATCCTGAGCGCGTTCAAGAGGCGCCGCATACGACAATTGTAAAAAGAATGGATGAAACAAAAGCGGCGAGACACCCGGTGCTCAGGTATGAGGGGGCAAAGAGATAAATAACAACAGCTGCTTAATAGATTGTATGTGGGTTCAATTCGGTCATTAAACTGGTTTTTAAGGTGTTTTTGTATTTCTTCGCCTCTTTTGGCGTGCAACTGGTGAGCATGAAAAATCCTTCATCCGTTCAATGAGAACGTTTGAAGGATTTTTTAATGCAGCTGTCACTCTATCCAAAGGAATCTTTACCAATCCATCGTTAGCCCTCTTAAGAAATTTTTTTGAAAAGGGGTTCATTGCATGAGATTTGAAGTGATGCTGCCAGTGGGCGTAATGAAAGGCGAAGAAATCTTTGCGGCTTTGGTATGGGAGCATGGATAAGAATTCAAAAAAACAGGATTTCTGATTGAAAAAGAGGTTGAGTAGAATAACCTCTTTTTCTAGACAAAAATATAAAATGATAACGAAGCGAAAATCTATCGTTAAGTTGACTCTCTGATCATAAGTTTTGTTGGTAGTTTAATAATTTTTCT
The DNA here is from genome assembly GCF_004116955.1 of Bacillus vallismortis. Taxonomy (NCBI): domain Bacteria; kingdom Bacillati; phylum Bacillota; class Bacilli; order Caryophanales; family Bacillaceae; genus Bacillus; species Bacillus vallismortis. Next base: position 1,043,410 of record NZ_CP026362.1, read on the forward strand.
GTTTAAAGAAGTGTTACCCGAAATATTCTCGATGAGTTTCAACACAGCCTGTTGACCTAATTCTATTATCGGAATATCAATCGTAGTTATGGTCGGAGTGACGACTTGGCAGATCAGTTGGTTGTCAAAACCAATGACAGCTAAGTCTTCTGGGACATGAAAGCCGCTTTTTATCGCCTGTTTAATAATCCCTGCGGCGACTTGATCATTCCCTGTAAATATTGCTGAGGGCCTGTCTTTTAAATCTTTTATCTTATCAAAAACGCGAAAGCCATCCTCGATATTAAACAATTCGCCGAATATCCATTCATTTTTATGATGTAAATTGTAATCTTGTAGAGCTTTCAAATAACCCTCTTTCCTCTGACGTTGAGCTTCGCTATATGGAGTATCAAAACAAAATCCAATTTTTTTATGTCCTCTTTCAATTAAATGTGCTACTCCCATGTATGCGGCTTCAAATTCATCATACCCAATGATCGTTATGTCCGCGGAGTGATGATACTCATTACATAATAAGATAGGCCCATACTTCAGGAAAGGGGAAATCTTCTCCCATTCATTTTCTAACGTTCCAAGAATAATACCGTCAACTTCTTTGTGTTTCAATAACTCTAATAGCTCTAGTTCTGTCTGTTGGTCATAAAAGGTTTGAAATACAATGACCTTGTAATGTTTAGACAGCGCTTCATGAGAGACCCCTTTTATTAATTGAGTGAAAAATGGATGGTCGATACTCGGAACCGATAAAGCGATCGTTTGCGTCTTATTTCTTCTGAAATTCCGTGCTAAATAATTGGGCGTGTAGTCAAGTTCGTTAATCGTTTTTAAGATCATGTCTCTTTTTTCTTTCGACACATAAGGATGATTATTCAATACTCTAGATACTGTGGTTTTAGACACATTGCACAATTTTGCTATCTCATCGATTGTAGGCATATTTTCCCTTCCTTAAAAAAGTTATTGACATGTTATCGGTTTCAGAAATTAGGATAAATTTGTATCAAATTTTCCAGATTACAAATCATTGGAGGTACTGTTCATGCAAAAACAGGTTAAAGTTACAGGTAAAAGTAAAGAAAACATGTTGCTGCTAAAACATTTAAAAGGTGACGTGCAAGGAAAAGAACTTGTTATTGAAGACAGTATTGTAAACGAGCGCTGGAGACACGTATTAAAAGAAAATACAGATATTGAAAATGATCTTTTCAACTACCAAAAACATCGTGAAATAAGAAATGTCCCTTTTTTGCCTGTTGATAGATTAATAACCAATGATGAAGTGGATGATATTTTAAAAACGTTAACTAAAGTTTTGCCAACTGGAAAATTTACAAGTGGTTCCTATGTAGACCAATTCGAAAAGGTTTTATCTACATATTTACATAAAAGGTATGTAATTGCAACTAGCAGCGGAACCGATGCGATCATGATAGGATTATTGGCTTTAGGGTTAAACCGGGGGGATGAAGTAATCATGCCGGCTAATAGCTTTTCAGCTACTGAAAATGCTGTATTAGCTTTGGGAGGCGTTCCTGTCTATGCGGATATTAACCCGCAAACATTCTGCATCGATCCTAACAAAATTGAGGAAGCAATAACTCCTTATACAAAGTTTATTCTGCCTGTGCACTTATACGGAAAACATTCAGAAATGGAGCATATCCGTCAAATAGCAAATCGTTATCAATTGAAAGTTATTGAGGATGCTTGCCAAGGGATTGGACTGACAGACTTAGGAAAGTATGCAGACATTACTACATTAAGCTTTAATCCATATAAGAATGTTGGTGTATGTGGCAAGGCTGGGGCGATAGCGACTGATAATGAAGAGCTCGCTGAAAAATGCATTCAATTTAGTTATCATGGTTTTGAAGTAAATGTGAAAAATAAGAAAGCCATCAATTTTGGTTTTAATTCAAAAATGGACAATATACAGGCAGCGATTGGTTTAGAGAGAATAAAGTATCTCTCATTAAACAACTTCAAAAGACTATTCTTGGCGGATAGATACATGACTCAATTAGCAGAATTACAGAATAAAGGCCTTATTGAATTGCCCGAATTAAGTGAAGATCATGTGTGGCATCTGTTTCCTATAAAGGTAAGAACAGAAGATAGGACAAACATTATGACTACATTAAATGATGATTTTGGTGTTCAAACAGATGTGTATTATCCAGTACTGTCTCATATGCAAAAAACTCCTTTAGTGCAGGACAAGTATGCAAAACTCCAATTGGTTCATACGGAAAAGGCTCATCGTCAGGTACTGCACTTGCCTTTATATCCGTCATTTACATTAGAAGAACAAGACAGAGTGTTGGAGGGACTGTTTGATGTTATTAAGCAAGAAATCGGAGTATAAAACGTTATCCAAGGTTGAACATCCTAAGTACATTGTTTTTTGTGATTTTGATGAAACGTATTTTCCGCATACAATCGATGAACAGAAACAACAACACATATATGAACTCGAAGACTATCTAGAACAAAAAAGCAAAGATGGAGAACTGTTAATCGGATGGGTTACTGGGAGTAGTATAGAGTCTATTCTCGATAAAATGGGACGGGGAAAATTTAGATATTTCCCGCATTTTATAGCTAGTGATCTGGGTACAGAAATTACGTACTTTTCAGAGCATAACTTCGGACAGCAAGATAATGAGTGGAACAGTCGTATAAATGAATCGTTTAGTAAAGAAAAGATTGAGATGCTTGTGAAACAGTTACGTGAAAATGAGAACATTTTTTTGGATCCACAAACTCAATTAGGAAAGTCACGGTATAAGCATAATTTTTATTATCAGGAACAAGATGAAATAAACGACAAGAAAAACCTGTCGGCCATTGAAAAGATCTGCGAGGAATACGGTGTTTCAGTTAATATAAATCGGTGTAATCCCTTAGCAGGTGATCCTGAAGGCAGCTATGATGTAGATTTTATACCCATGAGAACAGGAAAACACGAGATTGTAAAGTTTATGTTAGAGAAATACAACCTAAATGCCGAAAATGCGATCGCATTTGGAGATAGTGGAAATGACGTTCGTATGCTACAGGCGGTAGGGAATGGCTATCTCTTAAAGAATGCAACACAAGAAGCCAAAAACTTGCACCACCTTATATCTGATAGTGAGTACTCAAAAGGCATTACAAATACCTTGAAAAAATTAATTGGATAATGAGGAGGAAATAGATATGAAGAAGATTGGAATCATAGGTGCAGGTGGTATTGCAAGAGCGCATGCAACGGCTTTATCTACAATAAAAAATGCAGAATTAGCAGGGGTGTATGATATAAATCAACAACAGGCGGCAAGCTTTGTTAAAACGTTCGGTGGGAAGACATATGAACATGTAGATGAACTAATTGATGTCTCAGAAGGTATCATTGTAGCATCCCCAAACTTTTGCCATAAAGAACATGCTTTGCAAGCATTAGCAAAACATAAGCATGTATTGTGTGAAAAGCCTATGGCCATTTCTCTTGAGGAAGCAAGCATAATGAAAGATACTGCTGAAAGGTTAGACGTCAGAGCTTGTATGGGATTTAATTATAGATATTTGCCTTACGTAAATATCTTAAAAAGTTTAATCATCAATAATGAATTAGGCAATATCCTGTCCATAAAAGTACATTTCAAGAAAAATAGTGCAATTAGACGCAAGAAGTTTACTTGGAGAGATGACGCTAATAGTAAGAAGACTAGTGGATCATTGGGGGATCTGGGTATTCATCTTATCGACATGGTATGGTATTTGTTTGAGAGTGATTTCATCCCAGAATCAGTAAGAGCAAAGATGAACACAAATGTAAAAACAAAAGAAGAAAAACAGGTACTTGTAGATGACTATGCGGAAATTTATGGTCAACTGAAAAACAAGGTATTTGTCAATATCATCACATCAAAAAGCTCTGTACCTGAAGACTGTGGTTTTAGCATCGAGGTAGTGGGGCACAAAAAAGAGTTTAAATACCACACAGGTAATCCTCACGTTTACAAGCTCATTGATGGCTTGTACGCGGTAGACTGCCCAGTGCCGCAAAGTTTGTTAAATGATCCGCCAAACGAATTTTATGGTTGGGCTGATTCTTTTAGAAGCGAGTTAATCAATTGGATTGAATCAACTCAGAAAGATTGGGTTGAGATTCCTTCTTTTATCGATGGTTTTAGATCTCAGGAAGTATTGGAAATGTTCTTTGAGAAAGATAGCAACTTTCAAAAAATGTCTGTTTAGCAGTCAATTAGTGATTCAAAAAGGTAAGCTACTAAAAAAGCAGGAATTCATTTTCCTGCTTTTTCATATAGGGGTGTAAGGAATGGTAAGAGGGACATACTTATTTGGATATGCTTTCTTTTTTACAGTGGGCATTATCCATATCTCAACAGGGAGTTTGACACCATTTTTATTAGAGTCTTTTAACAAGACAACAGACGACATTTCGGTCATCATTTTCTTTCAGTTTACCGGTTTCCTAAGCGGCGTATTAATGGCACCGTTAATGATTAAGAAATACAGTCACTTTAGGACACTGACGTTCGCTTTAACCATCATGCTTGTGGCGTTAAGTCTCTTTTTTCTAACCAAAGATTGGTATTATATTGTTGTAATGGCTTTTCTTTTAGGATATGGGGCAGGTACATTAGAAACAACAGTTGGTTCCTTTGTCATTGCTAATTTTGCAAGTAATGCAGAAAAAATGAGTAAGTTGGAAGTCCTTTTCGGATTAGGCGCTTTATCTTTTCCATTATTCATTAATTCCTTCATCAATATTAATAACTGGTATGTACCATATTACTGCATATTCACCTTTTTGTTTGTCCTATTAGCAGGGTGGTTAATGTTCTTATCTAAGAACAGAAAGTACACTAAGAACGCTAACCAGCAAGTGTCCCTGCCAGATGCAGGAGCCTTTCAATACTTTATAGGAGATAGAAAAAAATCAAAGCAGTTAGGCTTTTTTGTATTTTTTGCTTTCCTATATGCTGGAATTGAAACGAATTTTGCCAACTTTTTACCTTCCATCATGATAAACCAAGACAATGCACAAATTAGCCTTATAAGTGTCTCCTTTTTCTGGGTGGGGATCATCATAGGAAGAATCCTGATTGGTTTAGTAAGCAGAAGGCTTGATTTTTCGAAGTATCTTCTATTTAGTTGCAGTTGTTTAATTGTTTTGTTGATTGCCTTCTCTTATATAAGCAACCCAATCATTCAATTGGGTGGTACATTTTTGATTGGTCTGTGTATAGCGGGCATATTTCCCATTGCATTAACACTAGCCTCAATCATGATTCAAAAGTACGTTGACGAAGTGACAAGTTTATTTATTGCTTCGGCAAGTTTCGGAGGAGCGATCATTTCTTTCTTAATCGGATGGAGTTTAAATCAGGATACGATCTTATTAACCATGGGGATATTTACAACGATGGCGATGATTTTAGTAGGCATATCTGTAAAGATTAGGAGAACGAAAAGAGAAGACCCTATTTCAATTGAAAGCAAAGCTTCAAAAACACAGTAACAAACGTGTAAATGAAAGATACCTTCAAAAACACAGTAACAAACGTGTAAATGAAAGATACGAATAGTCCTATCGTAAGTAAGAAGAGGATGTAGTGTCCTCTCTGGCTGTCGAGTGTTTTCTCGGCAGTATGAAATGTATCTAAAAAAAGGCGCTGGAGTTGCTTGAGGGGAATGATCAGCGTTTTTTTGCCATACTTTTTTGTAAAGATCAGGCGAAAAATCTCTGTGATGGCCATTTCTAAAAGGGCACTTAATCGGGATGTAATGGGCAGTGGCAGTGTTAACTAGTGTTCTGTCCTTTGAGTCTTTTCATGTGGGCAGTAAAAAAATCCTTCAAACGTTCTTGTTGAACGAAAGAAGGATTTTTTAATGCTCAGGCGAAAAAAATATAAGAAAAGGAAAAGCGAAAAATACCTTAAAAGCCAATAGGCAGCTGTTTAGCTTTATTTCTTTGCTTTAATCTTTCCGCCCCATTTTTTAAAGCCGCCTTTTAGGTTGTAAATTTCAGTGCAGCCGTTTTTGCGCAGGGTTTGTGCCGCGCGTCCGCTGCGGACGCTGTTTTGGCAGTACAGATAAACAGGCTTGTCCGGACGGATTTCATTTTTTCTCTGTTTCAGCTGGGAGAGCGGAATGTTGCGGGCGCCTAAAATATGCCCGCCCTCAAACTCATTGGGCTCACGAACATCAATCAGCTGCGCTTTTCGGTAACCCGCGCGGAATTCTTCTTCCGTAAGTGTTTTCATAATTCGCTGCTGATAGACATATGAAGCAATCATATACACGAGAAACGCAGCAAAAATAATCAAAACGATCATATTAGACAATGTGGTTCTACTCCTTTAGCATATAAAATCAAAACCCTGTTCATAAAACAAGGTGATAGAGCCGTTTTCGACAAGTTCTATTATAGTAAAGCATAGCGCGATTGTCATCCATAATGGAACGAAAATATTTTTCATTTTCCCGGCAGTTTGATAAACTGATTCTATTAAAACGGTAAGGAAGGTCTCAAAATGGAAAAAGAAACGTGGCGGTTTATAGACTCAGGCAATGCAAATCCTGCATTTAATATGGCGCTTGATGAAGCGCTTTTATATTGGCACAGCGAAAAAAAAATACCCCCGGTTATCCGTTTTTACGGCTGGAATCCGGCGACTCTTTCTGTAGGGTATTTTCAAAATATTAAAAAGGAAATTAATTTTGAAGCAGTACATAAGTATAATCTTGGATTCGTCAGACGCCCAACCGGCGGAAGAGGTGTGCTGCACGATCAAGAATTGACATACAGCGTGATTGTTTCAGAAGAACACCCCGAAATGCCGGCGACGGTCACTGAGGCATACCGAGTCATTTCAGAAGGCATCCTCCAAGGCTTTAGAAATCTCGGTCTGGACGCTTACTTTGCCATCCCGAGAACTGAAAAAGAAAAAGAAAGCTTAAAAAATCCGCGGTCATCTGTTTGTTTTGACGCGCCTTCGTGGTATGAGCTTGTCGTCGAGGGACGCAAGGTGGCGGGAAGCGCGCAAACAAGACAAAAAGGCGTGATCCTTCAGCATGGCTCTATTCTCCTTGATTTGGATGAGGACAAGCTGTTTGATCTGTTTTTGTATCCGAGTGAAAGAGTCAGAGAGCGGATGCAGCGCAATTTCAAAAATAAAGCTGTTGCCATTAACGAACTCACTGAAAAGCGGGTAACGATGGACGAGGCCCGTAAAGCCTTTAAAGAAGGGTTTGAAACAGGCCTTAACATTCATTTGGAGCCATACGAACTGTCTCAGGAAGAGCTTGATTTTGTACAACACTTGGCAGAAACAAAGTACGCTTCAGATGAATGGAATTACAAGCGGTAAACAGGGCTTTTGACCCGCGAAGCGTCCTTGTTTTTTCAAGTTCATTAGTGTAAACTTGTAATGGTTTATAAAGTTAAGGTGCTTTTTGGGAGGGTTTTGATGACAACACCAAGTATGGAAGATTATATTGAACAGATTTATATGCTGATTGAAGAAAAAGGATATGCGCGGGTTTCCGATATTGCGGAAGCATTGGCAGTCCACCCCTCCTCTGTAACGAAAATGGTTCAAAAACTAGATAAAGACGAATATTTAATTTATGAAAAATATCGCGGTCTCGTGTTAACGTCTAAAGGGAAAAAAATAGGCAAACGGCTGGTTTACAGACATGAATTGCTTGAGCAGTTTTTAAGAATCATTGGTGTTGAAGAAGAGAAAATATATAACGATGTCGAAGGAATCGAACATCACTTAAGCTGGAACAGCATTGATCGCATCGGGGATCTTGTTCAATATTTTGAAGAAGATGATGCCCGCAAAAAACATCTGAAATCAATCCAAAAGAAAACAGAAGACCATAATCAGTAAAAAGGCGGCCTCGAAGGAGGCCGTCTTTTTTGATGCGCTGCGCCGCGCGTCATTCGTTGGTCTATTTCTTCGCGTGTTTTCTTAAAATGGTAATAAACGATCGGATGGAGGGGGAGGGAAATGAGATGTATATTGACTGTGTATTTTCCGGCGGAGGAGTAAAAGGCATTGCCCTTGCAGGCGCTTATGAAGCGCTTGAGGAAAAAGGCTTTCGCTTTAAAAGGCTTGCGGGTACAAGCGCGGGCGCAATTATTGCCGCTTTCATTGCATCTGGTTACACCAGTAAGGAAATCAACGCGTTAATTGAAGAAGTGGACGGAGAGAAACTGCTGGATCAGCGGTACTCATTTCTCCCCTTAAAAATGCTCCAATGGGTGTCCATTTACTGGCGCCTTGGCTTATATAAAGGAGATACGTTAGAAAAGTGGATTGCTGATTTGTTAAGAGCGAAAGGCATACGGGTTTTCGGTGATTTGCAGAAAGGGTCTCTTCGCCTTATCGCTTCTGATCTGACAAACGGCACCATGATCATTTTGCCGGACGATTTGGTCCGTTACGGGCTAAATCCCGATATGTTTCCGGTGGCCAGAGCGGTAAGAATGAGCTGCAGCATACCGTATTTTTTTGAGCCGATAAAATTAAAAACGGATACAGACACCGCCACGGTTGTTGACGGAGGGGTGTTAAGCAACTTTCCCATCTGGCTGTTTTCAAAGGAAAGAAAGCGCCCTGTGATTGGTGTAACACTTGCGCCGCGGGAAAGGGAGCGTCCGAGAAAAAATATCCGCAACGCTTTCGAACTGTTCGGCGCCCTGTTTGAAACGATGAAGGATGCGCATGACGCAAGGCACATTGCGTCACGCTATGAACAAAACATCATATTTCTCCCGGTTGACGACGTAATGGCAACCGATTTTCAATTAACACAACAAAAAAAACTAGCCCTGATTGAGCTAGGTAAAAGACGGACAGAGCAGTTTTTAAAACAGTGGACCTACTAAAAAAGCGCTCTGTTTTTCTTTTTGTTTTTTTTCCCTTCTATAACAGTTAGCTGAGTCTGGCTTTTTTTCTTGAGAATCATCGGCTTAGGCTTGCTGGCGCTCGGAACGCTTCGCAGGTGGCTGACACGTCCCTTATGTCCGGCGCGGTGTTTCGCTTTTTGTTCTTTCATCCGGCGCCGGGATTGTTTCGCCGCTTTTTTGAAGGCCGCTCCTTCGCTGCCCGCATTTCGTTTCATTACATATTTTACAATAAAGTAAATAATGATGCCTGCCACGATGATGGTTACCGCCATTTTTGCCATTTCTCCGGGATCGGTTATCAGCACATAGAGAAAACCGAACGCACCCAGCGCAATTAATACAGCAATAATAGGTTGTACACGATGATTCATAACTGTCCACCTCCGAAAGTAATAGCAGGGCAACGGATATTAGATGACGTTGTGAGAAGGCTTTTGATTTTGTTCAGACATTTCTTCGAGTCTGAGAAGCTCGTTAAAGCTTTCGATGGCAACTTCAACCTGGTCATCCGCAGGTTCTTTTGTTGTTAACAGCTGAAGCCAGAGACCCGGGTACCCAAGCCATTTCAGTCCGGCAATATCACGCACTTTGTTTGTCAGCTGCAGAACTTCAAAGGATATGCCGAGTACGACCGGTATCAGTGCGACACGATCTATTACACGCAGCCAAAGCGGATCTGTCGGAACAAGCAAATAGACAAACATGCCGACAATAATTGTAAATAAAATAAAGCTTGATCCGCAGCGGTAATGAAGCCGAGATTGGTTTTGAACATTCTCTACTGTAATTGGCAAATTCTGTTCATAACAGTTTATGACTTTATGTTCGGCTCCATGATATTGAAACACTCTTTTAATGAGCGGTGTCATGGATAAAAAATAAATATAACCGAGCAGCAAAATCAACTTAAACAGGCTTTCAACCGCGATTTGCGCTGTGTCTGATGAAAAAATCGGCCTTGTCAGTTCAGCTAAAAAAACAGGAACCAATGTAAATACGAATTTACTGAACAAAAATGATAAGACGCCGATAACCGCGAGGCTGAGATACATAGACAGCCCGGAGGCTTTTTTTTCTTCCTGCTCAAGTGTCTCGTCTTCAGATGGATCAAGCCCGTAACGTTCGCTAGAAAAATTCAAATGCTTGGTGCCGTTTGCGCTCGCTTCAATAATGGCCGCGATCCCTCGTAAAAACGGAATCTTTTTCACGATGTTCAGTTTCGGGTTGCGTTTGCGGGGAAGCTTAAAAAAGTCGATGCTTCCATCCGTTCTTCTGATTGCTGTAACGTAATGATGCTTTCCGCCAAACATAACGCCTTCTACAACTGCCTGCCCGCCGTAAGCGGGAGGAATTTTATGTTTTGACATATTATCAACCTGCCTATTTCTTTAGGATTGCTAACCATTTCCTTTCACTCTATTGTACAGGAAACAGCGCTAAACCTCTAGATTGACAGGCTGAAAAATTGTCATAGCCATGCTTTTCTACAAGCATTATACCCGTTAATTTCAAATTTTACTCGCAGCTGTTAAAAAGTGTGAGCTTTTTTATTGACATTTCATTTTTTGGGCACACTTTAACTGGAGGTGCCATGATGACAAGCGAAAAAAACACAGAACAACATGAACAATCGAATGAGAAGCAGGGGCCGCCTGTTCCGATGGCCGGAAGGGTGGCGGCAACAGGTTTTTTCGGAGGCGTATTATGGAGTTTTATCGCTTATATTGCGTATTTGTTTCATTTTTCTGAAGTCAGCCCGAATATGATTTTACAGCCGTTTGTACTCGGAGAGTGGAAAAAACATGGACTGGGAACAGTAGTCAGCATCATTTTAATCGGCATTCTATCAATCGGTGCAGCATTTCTATATTTTCTTCTTTTGAAACGGCTGAAAACAATGTGGCCGGGCATTTTATACGGCTTGCTGCTTTGGCTGCTCGTGTTTTTTGTTTTCAATCCCATTTTTCCTGATGTTCGCGCGGTGACCGAACTGAAAGCAGATACAGTTATGACGACCATTTGCATCTATTTGCTTTACGGGCTGTTTGTCGGTTATTCCATCTCATTTGAATACAATGAGCTGAATTCGGAAAAGCTTGCACGTGCGCTGGGAACAGCGCATAGAGAATAGTGTATTATCCCTTTTCATTATGATAAAATGTTCACGAGAAGTGAACATTTTTTTACATGGGAAACCCTCGCGAAAAGGAGAGATTTATGTGCCTCATTTTTTGATTTTAAACGGGCCGAATGTCAATCGGCTGGGGGAGCGTGAGCCGGAGGTATTCGGCCGCCGGACACTGACCGACATTGAAACAGATCTTTTTCGATTTGCTGAAGCTTTACATATCCAGCTCACTTTCTTCCAGTCTAATCACGAAGGTGATTTGATAGATGCCATCCATGAGGCAGCGGAGCAATACGACGGCATTGTTCTGAACTCTGGCGCGCTGTGCCATTACAGCTATGCAATCAGGGATGCTGTCTCGAGCATCGGCCTTCCTGTGGTTGAGGTGCATGTATCAAACTTATATGCAAGGGAGGAATTCAGACATCAGTCGGTCATTGCTCCAGTTGCGAAAGGACAGATTGTCGGACTTGGAGCTGAAGGCTATAAGCTTGCGATTCGCTACTTATTAAGCCAGCAAGGGGGAGAATAAAGATGAAACTAGAGAAATTAAGAGACCAGTTAGGACAGCTCGGGATTGACGGAATGCTGATTACAAGCAGCACGAATGTACGCTATATGACAGGATTTACAGGTTCGGCGGGCCTCGCTGTGATATCAGGTGACAGGGCAGCGTTTATTACGGATTTTCGTTATACAGAGCAGGCGAAGGTTCAGGTAAAGGGCTTTGAAATCATTGAGCATGGCGGAAGCCTGATTCAGACCACCGCCGACACGGTTGAAGCGTTCGGCATCAAGCGCCTTGGCTTTGAGCAAAACAGCATGACATACGGCACATATGCGTCGTACAGCGCGGTTATCAGCGAGGCTGAATTAGTGCCCGTGGCTGAATCTGTGGAAAAGTTGCGCTTGATTAAGTCTAGTGAAGAGATTAAGATATTAGAGGAAGCTGCGAAGATTGCAGATGATGCCTTTAAACATATCTTGACGTTTATGAAACCCGGCATTTCTGAAATCGCTGTTGCCAATGAGCTGGAGTTTTATATGAGAAGCCAGGGAGCTGACAGCTCTTCTTTTGATATGATTGTCGCCTCGGGCCTTCGGTCAAGCCTTCCGCATGGTGTGGCCAGTGACAAACTGATTGAAAGCGGAGACCTTGTTACGCTTGATTTTGGTGCTTATTATAAAGGATATTGTTCTGATATGACCCGAACGGTCGCTGTAGGTCAGCCCAGTGATCGGTTAAAGGAGATTTATCAGGTCGTATTTGATGCTCAGACATTAGGCGTCGCACATATGAAGCCGGGAATGACAGGGAAAGAAGCCGACGCCCTCACAAGGGATCACATTGCGGCAAAAGGCTACGGTAAATATTTCGGCCATTCAACCGGACACGGACTCGGCATGGAAGTGCATGAATCGCCGGGATTGTCCGTCAGATCTTCAGCTATCCTTGAACCGGGCATGGTGGTCACAGTGGAGCCGGGCATTTACATACCAGAAACAGGCGGTGTCCGCATAGAAGATGACATCGTGATTACAGAAAACGGCAACCGGACAATCACCCATTCCCCAAAAGAACTTATTATTTTGTGATTGGAATATAGGAGGACATTAAACATGATTTCAGTTAACGATTTCCGTACAGGATTAACAATCGAAGTAGACGGCGGCATTTGGCGCGTCGTTGACTTCCAGCACGTAAAACCTGGTAAAGGCGCGGCGTTTGTCCGCTCTAAACTCCGCAACCTTCGCACTGGCGCGATTCAGGAAAAAACATTCCGCGCAGGTGAAAAAGTAGCGAAGGCGCAAATTGAAACAAAAACAATGCAATACCTATATGCAAACGGAGATCAGCATGTATTTATGGATACTTCTTCTTATGAGCAGCTTGAACTAAGCGAGACTCAAATCGAAGAGGAATTAAAATACCTGCTTGAAAACATGTCTGTGCATATTATGATGTACCAAGATGAGACGCTCGGTATCGAACTTCCAAACACAGTTGAACTGAAAGTTGTTGAAACTGAACCTGGCATTAAAGGTGATACAGCATCTGGCGGTACAAAACCTGCGAAAACGGAAACCGGCCTTATTGTAAACGTGCCGTTCTTTGTGAATGAAGGCGACACACTTGTTGTCAACACATCTGACGGTTCATACGTTTCAAGAGCATAGACGAAAAAAACGGAGTCTGTTCCCAAATGGGAGCAGGCTTTTTTTGTGCCCAAAAACAGAATCTTTCTTTTATACGAAAATGACAAGACTACTTCCGCAAGCTAGAGCATATCATATAAAAAAATGGGAGGTTGGAAGTGTGCTATGAAATTTTTGCTTGGAAATATCAATTCTACTGTTTTAACAATGGCCGGGTTGCGAGTTTTATCCTCTATGATTGAGCTGACGGCAGCGATTATCATGCTTGTGACAAATGATGTCCGGAAGGCGGTTGTGGTTAACAGCATTCTCGCTATTGTCGGTCCGCTGATTTTTATCATCACTATGACTGTCGGAATCTACCAAATTGCCGGGCAGCTGTCGTATGCAAAGCTGATTCTGATTTTCACCGGTGTGATTTTGATTCTGGCGGGTGTTCATAAATAAAGAGAGGCTTGTCATAAAGTCTGCCTCACATCATACATTTTAAAGAAGCCAATCGGCAGAAAGGAGGAGGCTCTGTTGAATGAAATCGCTGAGGTTCTCCCTGAATCCATGAAAAACGCCCTTTCTGAAATGCCGGAACATCAATGGCTGGAAATCGAAGAAATCAGAATTCGGGTCAACCGCCCTGTTGAATTGATTCGGAAAGGACAACCTGTTTTTTTGTCCTATTCGGGCACGGCTGAGGATGCCCATCTGATCCTCAGCCGGCTTAGCAACTATAGTATGTATACGCTCGAAGAAGAGCTGAAGAAAGGGTATGTCACGATCAGAGGCGGCCACAGAGTCGGATTGGCAGGCAGAGTCATTACGGAAAACGGAGGTGTGAAAGGCCTCCGTGACATCGCATCTTTTAATATACGAATTGCCCGGCAAAAACTGGGGATTGCGGAGCCGCTGCTTCCATACTTATTTCAAGACAGCTGGCTGAATACGCTGATTATCGGTCCGCCGCAAACTGGTAAAACGACACTTCTACGAGATCTTGCGAGACTCTCGAGCACCGGCAAAAACGGCATGTCACCCGCAAAAACAGGAATCGTCGATGAACGTTCAGAAATTGCCGGATGTCTGCGCGGCATTCCCCAGCATCAATTCGGACAGAGGATTGACGTGTTAGACGCCTGTCCAAAGGCTGAGGGTCTGATGATGATGATTCGGTCTATGAGCCCTGAGGTGATCATCGTTGATGAAATTGGACGTATAGAAGATACAGATGCCCTTCTTGAGGCGCTGCATGCAGGGGTTTCAGTCATCGTATCGGCGCATGGCTGGAGTATATCTGATCTGATGAAGCGCCCTTCATTAAAGCGTTTGTGGGAAGAAAGAGCCTTTGACCGCTATTTGGAATTATCGAGAGCGAAGGGGCCGGGCACAATAAGCCGCATTTACGATAAAGATGGGAATGTGCTGTCTGGCACGATGGGCGTGAAGACATGCTGAAGCTGCTGGGCGCTGTATTCATTGTGGTGGCGACAACATGGACAGGTTTTGAGATGGCGAAAATGTATACGGAACGGCCTCGTCAAATCCGCCAGCTGCGTGCGGCGCTCCAATCCCTCGAGGCTGAAATCATGTACGGCCATACGCCGCTTCATCTCGCTTCACAGCAGATTGCCAAGCAGCTGGCACAGCCTGTTTCGGCTCTTTTCACCACATTCAGTAATCAGCTGGACAAGGGAAGCGATTCCGCAAAAATGGCGTGGGAGCAAAGCTTAAAGAAGGTGTGGGACAGCATGTCTTTGAAAAAAAGCGAATATGAAGTGTTGAAGCAATTTGGCGAGACGCTCGGGATTCATGACCAAATCTCGCAGCAAAAGCATATCAAGCTGGCCCTTACACACTTGGAAGCCTCCGAAGCGGATGCTGAGCAGGCACAGGCGAAAAATGAAAAGATGATAAAAAGTTTGGGCTTTTTAGCGGGCTTGTTACTCATTCTTCTATTGATGTAAACGTGAGGGGAGCAAAAATAAAATGGGAGTAGACGTGAATGTGATATTTCAAATCGCCGGAGTGGGAATCGTGGTGGCTTTTTTGCACACGATTTTGGATCAGATGGGCAAAAAAGAATACGCCCAATGGGTGACACTGTTAGGTTTTATCTATATTTTATTTATGGTCGCCACCATTGTAGATGACCTATTTAAAAAGATAAAAGCTGTGTTTTTATTCCAAGGATAGGGGGGCTTGCAGATTGACATCGTTCAAATTGTAGGTTTAGGGCTGATCGCCACCTTCCTTTCTTTGATTGTGAAAGAACAAAAGCCGACTTTTGCGTTTTTAATCGTCGTGTTTGCTGGCTGTGCCATTTTTCTTTATTTGGTAGACCAAATCTACGACATTATTCGAATGATAGAAAAAATTGCAATCAATGCAAACGTCAACATGGTTTATGTTGAAACCATTTTAAAGATTATCGGAATCGCCTATATCGCTGAATTCGGAGCGCAGCTCACAAAAGACGCCGGTCAGGGGGCCATCGCTTCGAAAATAGAATTAGCGGGGAAAATTTTAATTCTTGTGATGGCTGTGCCTATTTTAACCGTCATTATTGAAACGATTCTCGGACTTATACCTTCTATGTCATAACCGAAAGGAGGCGGTAGATTGAAGCGTTTCCACTGGGCTTTGGTTCTGGCCGTGCTGATCATAGCGGGCCGTGCAGAAATGGTACAAGCAGCCGATAATGCTGATCAAGCGGAAGAACATGCTGAAACGGCTGAGCAATTAGCGGAAAGGACAGCGGCTACGCTTGAAACAGACAAGATCGGTGATTTTTGGAATGACATTATGACAGAATATGGCGGACTGCTGCCGGAAAGCCAAAAAGGCAGCTTACTAGAGTTTATCAATGGTGATAAATCATTTTCACCGCAAGAGTGGCTGAAAGCTCTCTTTTCCTATTTGTTTCATGAAGTGCTGGCTAATGGCAAGCTGCTGGGCACATTAATTTTACTCACCATTTTTTGCGTCATCCTGCAGCTTCTGCAAAATGCGTTTCAACAAAGCACCGTCAGCAAGGTCGCCTACTCAATTGTATACATGGTGCTGATTATCCTTGCACTGAACAGTTTTCATGTGGCAATCAATTATGCCACAGAAGCCATTCAGACGATGACGAGCTTTATATTGGCGCTTATTCCGCTCCTCCTGGCGCTTTTGGCTTCCTCAGGCGGAGCTGTATCTGCAGCCTTCTTTCATCCTGTTATCCTTTTTCTAATGAATACGAGCGGTCTATTAATTCAGAATATCGTCATGCCGCTGATTTTCTTATCAGCGATTCTAAGCATTGTCAGTACCATGACTGAACAATACAAAGTTACGCAGCTGGCCAATCTGCTCAGAAATATCGCCATCGGGGCGCTTGCTGTCTTTCTCACCATCTTTCTCGGCGTCATCTCTGTTCAGGGAGCCTCAGCTGCAGTGACAGACGGCATTACACTCAGGACGGCTAAATTTATAACCGGAAACTTTATTCCTGTTCTTGGCCGAATGTTTACAGACGCGACAGATACAGTGATCAGCGCTTCCTTATTGCTGAAAAACACAGTAGGGATTCTCGGTGTTGCTATATTGATTTGTATAGCGGCCTTTCCGGCAATCAAAGTGCTTTCCCTCGCTTTTATTTATAAGCTGGCAGCCGCGATTCTTCAGCCGCTTGGAGGCGGGCCCGTCATTACTTGCCTCGATGTCATCAGCAAAAGCGTCATTTATATTTTTGCAGCTCTCGCCATTGTGTCCCTCATGTTTTTTTTAAGCCTAACGGTCATCATCACAGCCGGAAACCTCACGATGATGATGAAATAAAGGAGGCTGGCGGATGAGTTTTCTAACTGAATGGCTTACCACCATCGTGTTGTTTATCCTATTTGCTATTGTGATTGATATGCTGCTGCCAAGCTCCAGCATGCAAAAGTACGCAAAAATGGTAGTCAGCCTGCTTTTAATTGTCGTCATGCTTACGCCGATCTTTAAGCTTTTCAACACAGATCCTGCAGTCATCTTTGAATACCTCACAAAAAACGGGCAGTCAGAGTCCGCCGACATAAAAAATCAAATCGATTCAAAAAAAATAGAAATACAAGCTTCTCAGCGTGCATATATTTTAGAAGAAATGGCTGTCCAACTAAAAAAGAAAGCGGAGGAGAGATTCAGTCATGATGAATTCAAAGTAGACCACATCAAACTCACGGCAGGAGAAAAGGTAGATTCAGAAGAGGATATTCAAACAATCAGCGTGTATATGGCCCCGTCTTCTGAAAACACGGTCCAAACGGTCGCGCCTGTTCGCATTGACACAGATCATGCGTACGTGACAAAAGAAGCAGCCGAACAAAAAGAAGCAAAACAAATCCAGTCGCAGCTTGCGGACATTTGGGAAATCGGAAGTGAGAAAATTACGGTTCATATGGAAGGCGGGGAGAGTGTCGGCAATGAATAAAAGCGGATTATGGAATGTATTGAAAAAGCAGTTTCTTCCGGGGCAGACGAAGGGCGGCGAAAAGCCGAAGCTGACCAAATATCATTACTTTCTGTTCGTTTTTGTTCTCGGAGTTTCTTTCATGCTCGTCAGCCAGCTGTTTTCTTCGCCGGAGAAAACGGAAAACGCCAAACCGATAACGGCAGTATCATCACAGGATACCGGAGCCGGCAAAGAGAAAGCAGCCGAAGTGTTTAAAGCCTCAAAATCTGATAAACCGAAAGACTCCATCGACGATTATGAAAAAGAATACGAAAATCAGCTGAAAGAAATTCTTGAAACGATCATTGGTGTAGATGATGTCTCGGTTGTTGTGAATGTTGACGCAACGTCGCTGAAAGTATATGAAAAAAACAAATCAAACAAAAATACAACCACTGAAGAAACCGATAAAGAAGGCGGAACAAGAAGCGTCACAGACCAAACATCGGAAGAAGAAATCGTGATGATCAAAAACGGCGATAAAGAAACGCCCGTTGTCGTCCAAACGAAGAAACCTGATATACGCGGTGTACTCGTTGTTGCTCAAGGAGTGGACAACGTTCAAATAAAACAAACGATTATTGAAGCGGTGACACGAGTCCTGGATGTTCCAAGCCACCGGGTTGCGGTTGCCCCTAAAAAAATAAAGGAGGATTCATAAATGCTCAAAAAACAAACGGTTTGGCTATTAACAATGCTCAGTCTTGTCGTGGTGTTAAGCGTCTACTATATCATGTCTCCAGAAAGCAAAAATGCCGTGCAAATGAAAAGTGAACAAAGCGCGTCTGACGCAGGGGAGGTCGCGACTGAAAAAGCGCCTGCCAAGGAAGAAACGAAGGAAAAAAGCGGACCGGAAACTGAAACAGAACCGGATAAAGAAGATGGAACAAAAGGAACGAAAGATTCATCAGCAGACAAGGAAACATCCGCTGAAGCCAGTGAAAAAGGAACTGTTGTAACAGAAACAGCCGATGATGATCTGTTTACTACGTACCGTCTGGATTTAGAAGATGCCAGAAGCAAGGAAAGAGAAGAGCTGAATGCCATTGTGTCAAGCGATGATGCGACAGCAAAGGAAAAGAGCGAAGCCTATGATAAAATGACGGCTCTCAGTGAAGTGGAAGGGACAGAAAAACAGCTGGAAACCCTGATTAAAACACAAGGTTACAAAGACGCGCTCGTCAATGCTGAAGGAGATAAAATCAACATTACAGTCAAATCAGACAAACACTCAAACTCTAAGGCGATCGCCATCATAGACCTTGTGGCAAAAGAAATCAAAACAATGAAAGACGTCGCCGTCACATTCGAGCCATCCAAGTAAATAAGATGAAAAACACGCCCGCTTATCAAGCGGGCTTTTTGTTGCCATTCATATTAGAGTTGAATTCAAAAGTCCGCTCCTGTAAGATAAACATAGTATGTACTTTTAGTAGTAACCTATAAAAAAAGAAATTTCTTACATAGGAGTGCGATTGAATGTTAAATAGTAAAGAAATCCACGAGCTGATTAAAGCGATTGACGAGTCTTCAATTGATGAATTCGTATATGAAAATGAAGGTGTATCTTTAAAACTGAAAAAACATGAAGCGGGCACTGTTCAAGTGATGCAGCAGGCGCCGGCAGCACCAGTGCAGGCACAGGCTCCGCAGGCAGTTCAGCCGCAAGCGCAGCAAGCAGCGCCGGCACCTGCCCAAGAAGCGCCAAAGCAGGATGAAAATCTGCATAAGATCACTTCACCAATGGTAGGAACGTTTTATGCTTCTTCATCACCGGAAGCTGGCCCGTATGTAACGGCTGGTTCAAAAGTAAATGAAGGCACAGTTGTCTGCATTGTAGAAGCGATGAAGCTTTTCAACGAAATCGAAGCGGAAGTAAACGGTGAAATCGTTGAAGTATTAGTAGAAAACGGCCAGCTGGTCGAATACGGACAACCTCTATTTCTTGTAAAAGCAGAGTAAGGAGACATAACATGATTAAAAAGCTATTAATCGCTAACCGAGGAGAAATTGCTGTCAGAATCATCAGAGCCTGCAAAGAGCTTGGAATTGAGACTGTCGCTGTTTATTCAGAAGCTGATAAAGATGCCCTTCATGTTCAAATGGCTGATGAAGCTTTTTGTATTGGACCAAAAGCATCAAAAGACAGCTATTTAAACGTTACAAATATTGTGAGTGTTGCGAAGCTGACAGGCACGGACGCTATTCATCCGGGATATGGATTCTTAGCTGAAAATGCTGATTTCGCTGAATTGTGTGAAGAAGTTAACGTCACATTTGTTGGTCCGAGCGCCGAAGCCATTTCAAAAATGGGAACAAAAGACGTTGCGCGGGAAACGATGAAACAGGCCGGCGTTCCGATCGTACCGGGTTCACAAGGAATTATAGAAAATGTGGAAGAAGCGGTTTCGCTTGCTAATGAAATTGGGTATCCTGTAATTATAAAAGCCACCGCAGGCGGAGGCGGAAAAGGAATCAGGGTTGCCCGCACCGAAGAGGAACTGATCAAAGGCATTAAGATCACACAGCAGGAAGCTGCAACAGCATTTGGAAATCCAGGTGTTTACATCGAAAAATACATAGAAGATTTTCGTCATGTTGAAATCCAAGTGCTTGCCGACAACTATGGAAATACCATCCATTTAGGTGAGCGTGACTGCTCGATTCAAAGACGCCTGCAAAAGCTTTTGGAAGAAACGCCGTCTCCGGCGCTCGATTCAGAAATCAGGGAGCAGATGGGAGATGCAGCGGTTAAGGCTGCAAAAGCAGTTGGCTATACAGGCGCGGGAACAGTTGAATTTATTTATGACTACAACGAACAGCGCTACTACTTCATGGAAATGAACACGAGAATCCAGGTGGAACACCCAGTCACAGAAATGGTGACGGGCACTGACTTGATTAAGGAACAAATCAAAGTGGCATCAGGAATGGAACTGAGCCTCACGCAAGAAGATGTGGAATTTCAAGGCTGGGCGATCGAATGCCGAATCAACGCTGAAAACCCAAGTAAAAATTTCATGCCGTCACCTGGTGAAATTAAAATGTACCTGCCTCCAGGCGGTCTTGGTGTCCGTGTCGATTCAGCTGCTTACCCGGGCTATTCCATCCCTCCGTACTATGACAGCATGATTGCGAAAGTGATCACGTATGGAAAAACGAGAGATGAAGCGATTGCCCGCATGAAGCGCGCATTGAGCGAATTCGTCATCGAAGGCGTTGAGACAACAATCCCGTTCCACTTAAAACTGCTTGAACATGAAACATTTGTTAGCGGAGAGTTTAATACGAAATTTTTAGAAACATATGATGTAATGGGCTCATAATTTTTACGGAGGTGAATTGAATGAAAGACAACAGCTTGCTTAAAATGAATCAAGAAGATACGCATTTGGGTAAGGTTGAGATTGCACCTGAAGTCATCGAGGTCATTGCCGGTATAGCAGCTTCAGAAGTTGACGGTGTTGCCGAAATGCGGGGAAACTTTGCGACAGGTGTCGTCGAACGCTTCGGTAAAGTGAATCATGGCAAAGGTGTCAAAGTCGACTTGGCGGATGACGGCATTACGATCGATGTATATTGCGTCGTCACATTTGGCGTTTCGATTCCGAAAGTTGCAGCGTCCGTTCAGGAAAACATTCGTCAAACCTTATTAAATATGACGTCTCTTTCGATTAACGAAATCAATATTCACATCGTCGGCATTCAATTTGACACAAAAGCCCAGGAAGTCCAAATCGACGAAGAAATGTAAATGGCTTTACAAGAAACCAAGGGGAGGGCGGCCCTTTGGTTTTTTTACACGTTACCCTATATTTCAAAGCATGAAGAAAGCCGGCTCAAGGCAGCCGAGTTTCTTCATGAACGTGAAATCCGAATGATCATATCAAGGTGTGTGAAAATATTCGGCAATAGGGTGAAAAACCTTGATTTCAATATGCGGATACGAAAAAAATATGTTATGATCTCTTTATGGCTTAACGACAAGCGGATAAAGAGGATCAAAGGAGAAAGAAAATGAAAAGAAGAACAGCAAGAGAAAAAGCTTTGCAGGCACTATTTCAAATTGATGTCAGCGATATTGCAGTAAATGAAGCCATAGAACACGCATTGGATGAAGAAAAAACAGATCCTTTCTTTGAACAGCTTGTTCACGGGGTATTGGAACACCAAGTCCAGCTGGATGAAATGATCTCCAAGCATCTGGTGAATTGGAAGCTCGATCGGATTGCCAATGTAGACCGCGCGATTTTGCGCCTGGGAGCATACGAAATGGCATATGCCGAAGACATTCCGGTGAATGTCTCCATGAACGAAGCGATTGAGCTGGCAA
The DNA here is from genome assembly GCF_004116955.1 of Bacillus vallismortis. Classification (NCBI taxonomy): domain Bacteria; kingdom Bacillati; phylum Bacillota; class Bacilli; order Caryophanales; family Bacillaceae; genus Bacillus; species Bacillus vallismortis. The sequence goes on from NZ_CP026362.1 coordinate 1,065,425, forward strand.
AACGGTTTGGTGATGACAAAGCGACAAAGTTTGTAAACGGGGTTCTTTCTAACATTAAATCTGATATTGAACAATCATAGGAGGAAAGAAAATGACTGCAACAATCATCGACGGAAAAGAAACGGCTAGAGAAAAACGCGAACAATTGGCAAAAGAGGTAGAAGAGCTTAAAAAGCAAGGCGTCACTCCTGGGCTGGCGGTTATTTTGATTGGAGATGATCCTGCTTCTCACTCTTACGTGCGCGGAAAGAAAAAAGCAGCTGAAACAATGGGAATGAATTTTAAGCTTGATCAATTTGACAGCAGCCTCACAGAAGCTGAACTGCTTTCCATTATCGATCAATACAATCAAGACCCTGAGTTTCACGGCATTCTCGTTCAGCTTCCGCTTCCAGACCATATTTCTGAAAAAGCGGTGATCGAGCGAATCTCTCCTGATAAAGATGTAGACGGATTCCATCCGTTAAACGTAGGGAAAATGCTGCTTGGCGAAGATACGTTTCTTCCTTGCACGCCTCATGGGATTGTTGAGCTTTTGAAGAAAACCAAAATCGATCTTTCCGGTAAAGAGGTTGTTGTAGTCGGCCGAAGCAATATTGTCGGCAAACCTGTCGGCCAGCTATTATTAAATGAGAACGCGACAGTTACTTACTGTCACTCACGAACAGAAAATATGACCGAACATACGAAAAAAGCGGACATCCTTGTGGTGGCAGTCGGCAGAGCCAATTTCATCAGTGCAGACCAGATCAAAGAGGGCGCTGTTGTCATTGACGTAGGTGTTAACCGTCTGGAAAGCGGCAAGCTTTGCGGAGACGTTGAATTTGAAGGGGCAAAGGAAAAAGCGTCCTTCATCACGCCGGTGCCGGGCGGAGTAGGTCCGATGACCATCACGATGCTAGCACATAATACTGTTAAATCTGCGAAACGTACGTTATCATAGATAATTGGAGATATTCACAGCCGGCAACGTTTGCCCGCCGTGAATATGAGCACGATACCCGCTTCTTCAGGCTCCTAAAGCCAGGGCGGGTTTTCTTTAGTTATGGTGCAGGAATGCTTATGAGAGGAGTTTGAGACATGGGTGAAACAGCGTATGTTACCGTCTCAGCGCTGACAAAGTATATAAAACGAAAATTCGATGTAGATCCTCACCTTGAAAATATTTGGATTAAAGGCGAATTATCGAATGTAAAAATTCACACTAGAGGCCACATTTATTTCACATTGAAAGACGAAAACGCCAGAATGCAGTCGGTGATGTTCGCGAGACAGAGCGAGCGTCTGCCATTTAAACCTGAAAATGGCATGAAGGTGCTGGTCAGAGGGGGAATTTCCGTATATGAACCGAGCGGAAACTACCAATTATATGCAAAAGAAATGCAGCCTGACGGGGTCGGAGCGCTTTATTTAGCGTACGAAGAATTAAAAAAGAAGCTTGCCGGAGAAGGTTTATTTGACGACCGCTACAAAAAACAAATCCCCGCATTTCCAGCCACAATCGGGGTTGTGACATCTCCAACGGGTGCCGCTGTCAGAGACGTTATTACAACTCTAAAAAGAAGATATCCCCTTGTAAAAGTCATTGTTCTTCCAGCGCTCGTACAAGGCGAAAATGCGAGCAGATCCATCGTTACGCGCATTGAAGAGGCAAATGAAAAAGAGGTTTGCGACGTATTAATTGTCGGGAGAGGCGGCGGTTCGATAGAAGAACTGTGGGCGTTTAATGAAGAAATTGTAGCACGCGCGATCTTTGCTTCTAACATTCCGGTTATATCAGCAGTCGGGCATGAAACGGACTTTACGATCAGTGATTTTGTCGCTGATGTCAGAGCCGCAACGCCGACAGGGGCAGCTGAGATTGCCGTCCCGCATACCACTGATTTAATCGAACGCATAAAAACAGCTGAAGTCAGAATGACAAGAGCGATGCAGCAGCATCTCGGCCAGAAAAAAGAACGGATTCAAACGCTGCAATCCTCGTATGCCTTCCGTTTTCCAAAGCGTTTGTATGCGCAAAAAGAGCAGCAGTTTGACCTTGCCTATCAGCAGTTTCAATCACAGCTAACCGCTCTTTTAGATCGAAAAAGCAGACAGCTGGAACGTGAAACATACAGATTAGAGGCACTGCATCCTCATGAACAGCTGAAGCAAGCGAGAACAAAGTATAAGGAACAAACAAATCAGCTGAGAAAAAATATGAATATCCAAATGAATCAGCTGCATTCCCAATTTCAAACTGTACTAGGCAAGCTGAATGCGTTAAGCCCTCTTCAAGTGATGGAAAGAGGATACAGCTTAGCGTATAAAGAAGACGAACTCATTAAAAGTGTCAGTCAGATAGAAGAGAAGGACCAGCTTGAGGTCAAGCTAAAGGATGGCGTGCTGACCTGTGAAGTATTAGAAAAGAGAGGGGAAGAAAAATGACAGACGTGAAAAAAAATGAAAACATGACATTTGAAGAAGCGATGAAAGGGCTTGAGAGCATTGTGTCCAAGCTTGAAGAGGGCGATGTGCCTTTAGAGCAAGCGATTAACTATTTCCAAGAGGGCATGGCTCTTTCAAAAATGTGCCACGAAAAGCTGCAAAAAGTCGAAAAACAGATGGACTTCATTCTAAAAGAAGACGGCGAACTGGCACCTTTTAGTGTTCAGGAGGAAGACGAAGGTGACAAATAAATTAACGAGTTTTCTGGCGGAGCGGAAAAAAACCATTGAAAATCAGCTTTCTGTCTATACAGAAAAGCTCGATATGCCGGACTCATTAAAAAAATCTATGCTGTATTCCCTTGAGGCTGGCGGAAAACGGCTGCGGCCTCTCATTGTACTGGCCGTTTTAAACGCATATGGGAAAAATGAAAAGGACGGCATTCCGGTTGGCTGTGCTGTCGAAATGATTCACACGTATTCGTTAATTCACGATGATCTTCCTTGCATGGATGATGATGATTTGCGCCGCGGGAAGCCGACAAACCATAAAGTGTTCGGAGAAGCGACTGCAGTATTAGCAGGTGACGGGCTGCTCACGGAAAGCTTCAAGCTGATCACCTCCCACGTATCAGACGAGGTGTCAGCAGAAAAGCGTCTTCGGCTTGTGAATGAACTGATTTCAGCGGCGGGCACTGAAGGCATGGTTGGGGGACAAGTAGCTGATATGGAGGCGGAAAACCGCCAAGTCACATTAGAAGAACTTGAATCCATTCATGAGCGGAAAACCGCCAAGCTCCTCGGTTTTTGTGTAACCGCGGGTGCGATTTTGGCGGATGCGCCGGAGGAAGATATTGAAACACTGCGTACCTTCAGCAGTCACATTGGAATCGGTTTTCAAATCAGAGACGATATTTTAGATTTAGAAGGCAGTGAAGAGAAAATCGGCAAACGTGTCGGTTCGGATACAACAAACGAAAAATCGACTTACCCGTCACTTCTGTCATTGGAAGGGGCCAAACATAAATTGGATGTTCACATCAATGAGGCGAAGCGTTTAATCAGTGGACTTTCTCTTCAAAAAGAGCTTTTATTTGAGCTTTGTGATTTAATTGCGGCAAGAGATCACTAAACCGATCCTGATTTGAAGCGGCTGCACGAGATATGGTAAAATGTAAGCAGTTTAAATGAAAAATGAAATGGAAGAGCGCGTTTGTCTTTTTTTATGTTTGAGAACTGGTCATTGTCCGGCTCGGCATGAGGAAGACATGTATCATTGCAGAAATTCATGCTGAAAGTGAGTTGATCCGCTTTGGATCTTTTATCAATACAGGACCCGTCATTTTTAAAAAACAAGTCCATTGATGAATTAGAAAAATTAAGTGATGAAATCCGTCAATTTTTAATTACAACGTTATCCGCTTCCGGCGGTCACATCGGCCCAAACTTAGGTGTCGTAGAACTTACTGTTGCGCTGCATAAAGAATTTAACAGCCCGAAAGATAAATTTTTGTGGGACGTTGGCCATCAGTCGTATGTCCACAAGCTGCTGACGGGGCGCGGAAAAGAATTTGCCACGCTTCGCCAGTACAAAGGGCTCTGCGGATTCCCAAAGCGGAGTGAAAGCGAGCATGATGTTTGGGAAACCGGGCACAGCTCAACCTCCTTGTCAGGGGCGATGGGAATGGCGGCTGCCCGTGATATTAAAGGAACGGATGAATTTATTATTCCGATCATTGGCGACGGCGCACTGACCGGCGGAATGGCGCTTGAAGCGCTGAACCACATCGGCGACGAGAAAAAAGACATGATTGTCATCCTAAATGATAATGAAATGAGTATTGCCCCGAATGTGGGTGCTATTCACTCTATGCTTGGGCGGCTGCGAACTGCTGGTAAATACCAGTGGGTGAAAGATGAGCTCGAATACTTGTTTAAAAAGATTCCGGCAGTTGGGGGCAAACTTGCCGCCACGGCGGAACGAGTGAAAGACAGCCTGAAATACATGCTCGTCTCGGGGATGTTTTTTGAAGAGCTTGGCTTTACGTATTTAGGCCCGGTGGACGGACATTCTTATCATGAGTTGATTGAGAATCTTCAATACGCGAAAAAAACGAAAGGCCCTGTTCTCCTGCATGTCATCACGAAAAAAGGGAAGGGGTACAAACCGGCTGAGACCGATACAATCGGAACATGGCACGGTACCGGCCCATATAAAATCAATACCGGTGACTTTGTAAAACCGAAAGCAGCAGCCCCTTCATGGAGCGGTCTTGTCAGCGGCACTGTACAGCGAATGGCGCGAGAGGACGGACGCATTGTCGCCATTACACCGGCTATGCCTGTTGGCTCAAAGCTTGAAGGTTTCGCAAACGAATTCCCTGATCGCATGTTCGACGTAGGAATCGCCGAACAGCATGCGGCAACGATGGCCGCAGCTATGGCTATGCAGGGGATGAAGCCGTTTTTGGCGATTTATTCAACCTTCCTGCAAAGGGCGTATGACCAAGTGGTTCATGACATATGCCGCCAAAACGCCAATGTGTTTATCGGAATTGACCGAGCAGGGCTTGTGGGTGCTGACGGAGAGACACATCAAGGTGTGTTTGATATTGCGTTTATGCGCCACATTCCAAACATGGTCTTAATGATGCCGAAAGATGAAAATGAAGGACAGCATATGGTTCATACAGCACTCAGCTATGACGAAGGCCCGATTGCGATGCGTTTTCCGCGCGGAAACGGTCTCGGCGTCAAAATGGATGAACAGCTGAAAACGATTCCGATCGGCACGTGGGAAGTGCTGCGACCGGGGAACGATGCCGTCATCTTAACATTTGGAACAACAATCGAAATGGCGCTTGAAGCAGCTGAAGAGCTGCAAAAAGAAGGCCTTTCCGTGCGCGTTGTGAATGCCCGTTATATTAAGCCGATTGATGAAAAGATGATGAAGGATATCCTAAAAGAAGGCTTGCCGATTTTAACGATTGAAGAAGCGGTCTTAGAAGGCGGATTCGGAAGCTCGATTTTAGAATTCGCTCATGATCAAGGTGAATTTCTTACACCGATCGACAGAATGGGTATCCCGGATCGGTTTATTGAACACGGCAGCGTAACTGCGCTTCTTGAAGAAATAGGATTGACAAAACAGCAGGCGGCAAACCGCATTCGATTACTGATGCCGCCGAAGACACACAAAGGAATTGGATCATGACGTCAAAGAAAGAACGATTAGATGTTTTACTAGTAGAAAGAGGGCTGGCGGATACGCGGGAAAAAGCCAAGAGAGCCATTATGGCGGGGATCGTCTATTCAAACGAAAACCGCTTGGACAAGCCGGGAGAAAAAATTGACCGCGATCTTCCGCTAACCGTCAAAGGAAACCCGCTGAAATATGTGAGCAGAGGCGGCTTAAAGCTTGAAAAAGCGCTAAAGGAGTTTCCCGTCTCTGTTAAGGATAAAATCATGATTGATATCGGCTCCTCCACCGGCGGTTTTACGGACTGCGCGTTGCAAAACGGTGCTAAACAGTCATACGCGGTGGATGTAGGCTACAATCAGCTTGCGTGGAAGCTTAGACAGGATGAACGGGTTGTCGTGATGGAACGGACAAACTTCCGTTTCGCCACACCGGCAGACTTTACAAAGGGCATGCCCGAGTTCGCCACGATTGATGTGTCCTTTATTTCACTGCGGCTCATCCTGCCTGTCCTTAAAACATTACTTGTGCCCGGCAGTGACTGCATGGCTCTTGTTAAGCCGCAGTTTGAAGCAGGACGGGAATCCGTCGGCAAAAAAGGGATTGTCAGAGATCCTAAAGTGCATGCTGATGTTCTCAAGCGTATGGTCAGTTTCTCTGCTGCAGAAGGTTATATCTGCAAAGGCCTGTCATTTTCTCCGATCACGGGAGGAGACGGCAACATTGAATTTCTCCTTCATTTGCATTGGCCGGGAGAGGGACAGGAAGGACAGGAGCTGTCAGAAGAGGAGATCAATCGCATTGTAGAAGAGGCACATAAGACGTTAAAAGAAAAAAAAGCAGATGTACCGGAATAATAGGGCGCTATTATTCCTTTTTTCTGCATTCATGTACATTTTGTAGAGAATCATATAACATAAAAGAACAGATAAGCTGGAAATAGAGGTGCTTACATGAACAAAGGCCAGAGGCATATTAAAATCAGAGAGATCATTACAAGCAATGAAATCGAAACGCAGGACGAATTGGTCGACATGCTGAAGCAGGATGGATACAAAGTGACGCAAGCCACGGTTTCACGCGATATTAAAGAGCTTCACCTTGTAAAAGTGCCTACGAACAATGGCACTTACAAATACAGTCTTCCGGCAGACCAGCGGTTTAATCCGCTGTCCAAGCTGAAGCGGGCGCTGATGGACGCATTTGTGAAAATAGACTCAGCAAGCCATATGATCGTGCTGAAAACAATGCCCGGCAACGCCCAGGCAATCGGGGCACTGATGGATAATTTGGACTGGGATGAAATAATGGGAACCATTTGCGGAGATGACACGATTTTAATGATTTGCCGGACTCCTGAAGACACAGACGGCGTAAAAAACAGGCTGCTTGAGCTGCTGTAACAGAAATCTAACAAGATAAGAGGTGTAATGCTGTTTGTTAGCTGAACTATCCATTAAAAACTTTGCCATTATTGAGGAACTGACGGTTTCTTTTGAACGAGGGCTCACGGTTTTAACAGGAGAAACCGGAGCCGGCAAGTCCATCATCATAGATGCCATTTCTCTATTAGTCGGAGGCCGCGGCTCATCTGAATTTGTCAGATATGGAGAGGCAAAAGCCGAGCTTGAAGGCTTGTTTCTATTGGAGAGCGGCCATCCTGTTTTTGAAGTATGCGCTGAGCAGGGAATTGACGTTTCAGACGAAATGATCATCATGAGGAGGGACATCAGCACGAGCGGAAAAAGCGTTTGCCGCATTAATGGCAAGCTTGTTACGATTGCCTCGCTAAGAGAGATCGGCAGGCTTTTATTAGATATTCACGGGCAGCACGATAACCAGCTGTTAATGGAAGACGAAAATCATCTCCAGCTGTTGGACAAGTTTGCCGGAGCCGAAGCGGAAAGCGCGCTTCAAGCGTATCAGGAAGGGTATCAACGATATATGAAGCTGCTTAAAAAGCTAAAGCAGCTTTCTGAAAGCGAACAGGAAATGGCCCACCGTCTTGATCTCATTCAATTTCAGCTTGAAGAAATTGAATCGGCCAAGCTCGAGCTTAATGAAGATGAACAGCTTCAGGAAGAGCGCCAGCAATTTTCAAATTTTGAAAAGATCTATGAATCGCTGCAAAATGCATATAATGCGCTTCGAAGCGAGCAGGGCGGACTGGATTGGGTCGGAATGGCTTCAGCGCAGCTTGAAGATATATCCGATATTAACGAACCGCTGAAAAAGCTGTCTGAAAATGTGTCGAACTCCTACTATCTTTTGGAGGACGCTACATTTCAGATGAGAAATATGCTGGATGAGCTTGAATATGATCCGGAACGCCTGAATGATATTGAGACGCGTCTTAATGAAATCAAACAGCTGAAACGAAAATACGGTGCGTCTGTTGAGGATATTTTGGAATACGCTTCTAAAATTGAAGAAGAGATTGACCAAATAGAAAATAGAGACAGCCACCTTCAAAGTGTGAAGAAGGAGCTTGATTCAGTCGGCAAAGATGTCGCAGTGGAAGCGGAAAATGTTTCAAAAATCCGCAAAACATGGGCGAAAAAGCTGGCTGATGAGATTCATCGGGAATTAAAAAGCCTCTATATGGAAAAAACAACTTTTGATACGGAATTTAAGGTCAGAACAGCGCCCCGAAATGAAGAGGCGCCAATTGTAAACGGCCAGCCTGTCCAACTGACTGAACAAGGGATTGATTTGGTGAAGTTTTTAATTTCAACCAATACAGGCGAACCGCTCAAATCTCTTTCGAAAGTCGCTTCCGGAGGAGAGCTGTCACGAGTGATGCTTGCTATGAAAAGCATTTTTTCCTCCCAACAGGATGTGACGTCGATTATATTCGATGAGGTTGATACCGGAGTAAGCGGCAGAGTCGCACAGGCAATCGCTGAGAAGATCCATAAAGTATCAATAGGCTCGCAAGTGCTGTGCATTACACATTTGCCTCAGGTGGCCGCCATGGCCGATACGCACCTTTATATTGCGAAGGAGTTAAAAGACGGCAGAACGACAACACATGTCAAGCCGCTGTCTAAGCAGGAAAAGGTAACAGAAATCGGACGCATGATTGCCGGCGTCGAAGTAACAGACGTAACGAAACGCCATGCAAAAGAACTTTTAAGACAAGCGGATCAAGTCAAAACAACCGGGTAGGCTGCGCGAAAAGCGCAGCTTATTTTTTTCGAGCACATCCATTCGTTCATCAGTATATCCAATGTTTTTCTTTATATGACAGTTATAAATAAGCCGTCAAAAGGCAAAATTAAATGATGTAGCAGCAAGTCATAAAGAAGGTGTGGGATAGGAGCGAGGAGAGTGAAGTAGTAAATGCCCGATAACATCAGAAAAGCAGTAGGTTTAATTCTCCTTGTTTCGTTATTAAGTGTAGGTTTGTGCAAACCGCTAAAAGAGTATTTACTGATTCCAACGCAAATGAGAGTATTTGAAACCCAAACACAAGCGATTGAAACGGGTTTATCGGTAAACGCTCATTCACAAGAATCTTCAGAAGCGTTTACAGTAAAGAAAGACCCGCATGAAATCAAGGTGACAGGCAAAAAATCAGGTGAATCAGAGTTAGTATACGATCTTGCAGGATTTCCAATCAAAAAAACAAAAGTACAAGTTCTTCCTGATTTAAAAGTCATACCTGGCGGACAATCGATCGGTGTTAAACTTCATTCCGTCGGTGTTCTTGTCGTCGGATTTCATCAAATCAACACGAGTGAAGGCAAAAAATCGCCGGGAGAAACGGCCGGTATTGAAGCGGGCGACATCATTATTGAAATGAATGGACAGAAAATTGAAAAAATGAATGATGTAGCCCCATATATCCAGCATGCCGGAAAAACTGGAGAATCGTTAGATTTGCTCATTAAACGTGATAAACAGAAAATCAAAACAAAGCTCATTCCGGAAAAAGATGATGCAGAAGGTAAGTACAGAATTGGGTTATATATCAGGGATTCTGCCGCTGGCATCGGTACAATGACTTTTTATGAACCAAAGTCAAAAAAATACGGAGCACTTGGCCATGTGATTTCCGATATGGACACAAAGAAACCGATTGTCGTGGAGAATGGAGAAATCGTTAAATCAACTGTAACATCAATTGAAAAAGGGACAGGCGGAAATCCGGGAGAAAAACTGGCGCGATTTTCCTCAGAACGCAAAACGATCGGGGATATTAACAGAAACAGCCCGTTTGGGATATTCGGCACACTTCATCAGCCGATTCAAAACAACATTTCAGATCGAGCACTGCCGGTTGCGTTTTCTACTGAAGTCAAAAAAGGGCCGGCTGAAATTTTAACGGTCATTAATAATGACAAGGTAGAAAAATTTGATATTGAAATCATCAGCACAACCCCGCAAAAATTCCCGGCGACAAAAGGGATGGTCTTAAAAATAACTGATCCAAGGCTGTTGAAAGAAACTGGCGGCATCGTCCAGGGGATGAGCGGAAGCCCGATCATCCAAAATGGAAAAGTAATCGGCGCTGTTACCCATGTGTTTGTAAATGACCCGACAAGCGGATATGGCGTTCATATAGAATGGATGCTGTCAGAAGCAGGAATCGATATTGACGGAAAAGAAAAAGCAAGCTGACTGCCGGAATTCCGGCAGTTTTTTTGTTTTGACCCCTCTTCACTTCTCAGAATACATAAGGTAAAATATACAAAAGAAGATTTTTCGACAAATTCACGTTTCCTTGTTTGTCAAATTTCATTTTTAGTCGAAAAACGGAGAAAAACATAGAATTACAAAGATATGCCACTAATATTGGTGATTATGATTTTTTTAGAGGGTATATAGCGGTTTTGTCGAATGTAAACATGTAGCAAGGGTGAATCCTGTTAACTACATTTGGGGAGGAAGAAACGTGGAGAAAATTAAAGTTTGTGTTGCTGACGATAATCGAGAGCTGGTAAGCCTGTTGAGTGAATATATAGAAGGACAGGAAGACATGGAAGTCATCGGTGTTGCTTATAACGGACAGGAATGCCTGTCGTTGTTTAAAGAAAAAGATCCCGATGTGCTCGTATTGGATATTATTATGCCGCATTTGGACGGACTTGCGGTTATAGAGCGGCTGCGGGAATCAGACCTGAAAAAACAGCCGAATGTCATTATGCTGACAGCCTTTGGGCAGGAAGATGTCACGAAAAAGGCCGTCGATTTAGGCGCGTCCTACTTTATTCTGAAACCGTTTGATATGGAAAACCTTGTCGGGCATATCCGCCAGGTCAGCGGGAATGCAAGCAGCGTGACGCATCGCGCGCCGTCATCACAAAGCAGCATTATACGCAGCGCCCAGCCAGAACCAAAGAAGAAAAATCTCGACGCGAGCATCACAAGCATTATCCATGAAATCGGCGTCCCAGCACATATTAAGGGCTATCTCTATCTGCGCGAAGCCATCTCAATGGTATACAATGACATTGAATTGCTCGGCAGCATTACTAAAGTTCTCTATCCGGACATCGCCAAAAAATTCAACACAACCGCAAGCCGTGTAGAAAGAGCAATCCGCCATGCGATTGAAGTCGCATGGAGCAGAGGGAACATTGATTCGATTTCCTCGTTGTTCGGCTATACAGTCAGCATGACAAAAGCCAAACCTACCAACTCAGAGTTCATTGCGATGGTTGCGGATAAGCTGAGATTAGAGCATAAGGCTTCTTAGGCATGAGAATAGTAGCGGATGATTAAATCAAACGTCTTTTATTTATTGGTTTGCGCTGATAAATAAGAGGCGTTTTGTTTTGGGGAAATATCGTCATGATAGGAAGGATTTTTTTCCGCAAGGAGTGATGCATGTGTTTGAAAAGTATGGCTTGTTGATTGCACTATTTATTCTTGCGCTTTGCGTCAATTCGAACATCATTATAGAATCACGCATACTAGGCACCTTGATCGACTTTATCTCATTTACAGCCATAATTTCTTGTGTTTTCTGTGCTTGGAGAATTAAAACCAAACAATCAGAAGCAAATTGAAACCTTTTCCCTGTAAAATCGTAAGTAAGGAAGCATACATGAGCAAAGGAGACGTACGAATGAAAAAGAAAAAAGCAAGAAAGCGTGACGGGCTTCTCCTAGATTTGCTTCCTGAAGCAGCTGGCGAGCTTCTTCTCTTGCTATTTAGATGTTTACATAAACTATTGATTTAAAGTTGAAAAAGACTGCCGAAATCGTTTCGGCAGTCTCCGCACATTAATCTTTATAGGGCACCCAGCCAGGCGTGTTCACAATCGCTTGCCATAGCGGTTCAGGCAAATGGTATTTTTCTTTATCTGTGCCTTTAATTACGGTTTCGATTTGTTTTTCCCGGCCCTCTTTTACTTTCACAGTCCAGTCAGGGTCAACTAAAATTTCTCGTCCCATTGCGACAAGCGGAATACCGTTTTCGATGACGGCCAGTGCGTCATCTGCGGAATGGATGGAACCGACGGCAATCAGCGGCACTTTGTTGCCGACACGTTCATTCAATAAGTCCATGCGTGTGCGAGTCGGATCTGCACCGCGGCGCGCTTTTGAGTTCACGTCCATCAGTGAGATGTGAAGGTAATCCAACTCTTTATCCGCTAAAGCATCAACAAGCGTGAAGGTTTCTGTCATTGTTAATCCTGGTGTCTCAGGTTCTTCCGGAGACAGGCGGTAGCCGACTAAAAACGCACCCTTCGCATGTTCTGCAGCAGCTTTTTTCACTTCATCGACAATAGCGAGCGGGAAGGCTAACCGTTTTTCATCGCTTCCTCCCCAGCGGTCTGTACGCTGATTGGTTTTCGGAGAATAAAACTGCTGAATCAAGTAGCCGTTCGCGCCGTGAATTTCGACACCGTCAAAGCCGGCTTCAATGGCGCGTCTTGTCGCTTCTCCAAATGCCTTTACAATGTTTTCTGTTTCTTCTTCTGTTAAGGCGCGGGCAATTTGCTTGCCGTTATCAAATACGTCACTTGGCGCAACAACATCTTGTTGCGGAACGAGCTCAGACGGGCATTCAATGCCGCCGTGGTGAATTTGGACAACGGCTTTAGCGCCTTGCGACTGAATGGCTTGCGCTAATTTTTTTAAACCAGAGATGTTGGAGTCGTCATGGATGGCCGGCTGCCCGGGAAATGCTTTTCCGTCCGGCGTGACGTTGGCGCAGGCTGTAATCACCATTCCCATCTCTTTTGAGCGTGGGATGATGTAGTCAAGTTCTGCTTCAGAGATCGAACCGTCTTCATTAGAAGCGTAATGCGTCATTGGTGCCACTGTGATCCGGTTGTCGATTGTAACGCCGCTTTTAAACGTAAATGGTTCAAACAGCGGTTTATACGTAGGGTTCATATGATCATCTTCTTTCGTTTGGATTCGCACATATTCTAGCCTATATGTGAAAATTAATGCAATTGATTTGCTTTACCGGCTGAATATCTTGAGTATAGCTTGATATTTTCTCCGCTTTTTTTCGAGCTTCTTGAAGATTGACAACAAAATCGCTTGCTCAAAGGAAGAGCGTGAATTTTTATGGAACATCACTTAAGAAGATTACGCCTCGCTACTCACCCGTCAAACGATTCGCACCTCTCATTCTTCACATGTTTAATGTGTTTTTCATATAGACACTTCCTCATAGACACGACTGTTTTCTTTAAAAAACATGGAATCCTCATGCTGATTTTTCGCGTAATATTGGCAAAAGGCCGCAGAAGCATTTTCGGTGAGGTTGATGAGATGGGCCTTTATCCTAGAGTGGTAGCGTTACAAACTGTATAATGGAGAAAACAGGAAACTTTAAGGGTTGAGGTGGAACGATGACAAAGATTTTTGCCCATCGGGGGGCATCTGGTCAATTTCCCGAAAATACAATGCTTGCATTTGAAAAAGGAATGGAAGCCGGAGCGGATGGAATTGAGCTTGATGTGCAGCTCACAAAAGATGGGCGTATTATTGTGATCCATGATGAAAGACTGGATCGGACGACATCGCTCAAAGGATTCGTCAAGGATACAACGTATGATGTGCTAAAGACTGCGAATGCGGCTGCTGGTCACGGCCGAACATACAGTGATGCCCAAGTGCCGCTGCTAGAAGACGTTCTCTCGTGGGCGGAAAAAAAGGATTTCCTCATTAACATTGAATTAAAAAACAGTGTGATCCGCTATGAAGGCATGGAAGAAAAGTTGCTGGAGTCAGTGAAGCGATTCAAAATAGAGGAAAGAGTGATCCTGTCCACATTTAACCATGAAAGCTTGGCGCTATGCGGACGGCTCGCTCCCCATATTGAACGGGCGGTATTGACTTCAGATGTGCTTTATCAGGCTGACCGGTATATCACATCGATTCCGGCTTCCGGCTATCACCCGAAGCTGAACAGCCCGGGGGCGGCGGATGAAGTAGTGAAGAAAATGAGGAACAGTTCGATCAAGGTAAGGCCATATACAGTCAATCGGCCGGAAGATATGAAGCGTCTCTTTGATGCGGGGGCAGACGGCATTTTCACCGATTTTCCTGCAAAGGCTTTGGCATTGCTAAAAGATAAATAGTTGTTATAGAAGGAGGCTGTTGGCGCAGTCTTCTTTTTTTCATTCATTCAAGATCGTTACAAAGCATACATTCATAGAAGACAACTAGAAATTGTAAGCGCTGTCTATCTTCTGAATGAGGTGAAACCATGAGGAAAACAGTCATTGTAAGTGCCGCAAGAACACCATTTGGCAAGTTCGGCGGGGCATTAAAAGAAGTAAAGGCAGCTGAGCTTGGGGGCATTGCGATGAAGGAGGCGTTACATCGCGCTGGAGTATCTGGAGATGAGGTGGAAGGAACTGTGATGGGCATGGTTGTCCAAGCCGGCTCAGGGCAGATTCCTTCCCGCCAAGCTGCCCGTCTGGCTGGAATGCCTTGGAGTGTGCCGTCAGAAACGCTAAATAAAGTCTGCGCATCCGGACTGCGCGCTGTCACCTTATGTGATCAAATGATTCGGGCGCAAGATGCGGATATTCTTGTTGCCGGGGGAATGGAAAGCATGAGCAATATTCCGTATGCCGTTCCCGCCGGGCGCTGGGGAGCGCGGATGGGTGATGGCGAGCTTAGGGACTTAATGGTTTATGACGGGTTAACATGCGCGTTTGACAAGGTGCACATGGCTGTTCACGGAAATACAGCTGCCAAGGAATATAGAATCTCACGAGAGGAGCAGGATGAATGGGCGTTAAGAAGTCATGCGCAGGCCGCTAAGGCAGCTGATAAAGGAAAGTTCCATGATGAAATCGTTCCCGTCAGCTGGACCAACAGAAAAGGAAAAACAGGCGTTGTTGACCAAGATGAAGCGATTCGCCGTGACACGAGCCTGGATCAGCTTGCGGCACTTTCTCCGATTTATACAAATGACGGTTCCATCACAGCCGGCAATGCGCCCGGGGTCAATGACGGAGCCGGCGCGTTTGTGCTGATGTCTGAGGACAAAGCTGCAGAGCTTGGCGCCCGGCCGCTGGCTACTATTCTTGGTTTTTCGACAATGGGAATGCAAGCGCATGAGCTAGCCGCAGCACCCGGGTTTGCGATCAATAAGCTCTTGAAAAAGAACGGTTTAACCGTCCAAGATATTGACTTGTTTGAAGTAAATGAAGCGTTTGCTTCTGTTGTTTTGACATGTGAAAAAATCGTCGGTTTCGATCTTGAAAAAGTCAATGTGAACGGCGGTGCGATCGCGCTCGGCCACCCGATCGGCGCAAGCGGTGCGAGAATTCTCATGACGCTTGTTTATGAATTAAAGCGCCGGGGAGGGGGGCTGGGAGTTGCCGCCATTTGCAGCGGTGCGGCTCAGGGAGACGCCGTATTAGTGCAGGTTCATTAAAACAATGACGAAAAAGGGGATTTAAATGGAGATGAAACATATCATGGTGGCCGGTGTGGGACAGATGGGAAGCGGGATCGCTCAAACAGCTGCCGACGCAGGCTTTTATGTGCGGATATACGATGTGTACCCGGAGGCTGCGGAGGCAGGATTGAAGCGGTTGAAAAAACAGCTGGCCCGAGATGCTGAGAAAGGGAGAAAGACCGAAGCGGAAGTGAAGGATGTTTTCAGCCGCATTTCGCTCTCTCGAACGCTTGAGGAGGCAAAGCATACGGACATTGTCATTGAGGCTATCGCTGAAAACATGGCCGCGAAAACTGAGCTGTTTAAGAGACTTGATCACATATGCCCGCCTCATGCGATTTTGGCCAGCAATACATCTTCCTTGCCTATTACAGAAATCGCTGCTGTGACAAACCGGCCTGAACGAGTCATTGGCATGCATTTTATGAATCCCGTCCCTGTGATGAAGCTGGTTGAAGTGATTCGCGGATTGGCTACGTCGGTAGAAACCGCCTCAGAAGTGATGGGATTAGCAGAAAAGATGGGGAAAACACCGGTAGAAGTCAATGATTTTCCGGGTTTTGTATCCAACCGCGTGCTTCTTCCAATGATTAATGAAGCCATTTATTGCGTGTATGAGGGGGTGGCGAAGCCGGAGGCGATAGACGAGGTGATGAAGCTAGGCATGAATCATCCGATGGGCCCGCTTGCATTAGCGGATTTTATCGGGCTTGATACGTGTTTATCAATTATGGAAGTTCTTTATTCCGGCCTTGGCGATTCCAAATACCGTCCTTGTCCGCTGCTCCGCAAATATGTCAAAGCGGGCTGGCTTGGCAAAAAGAGCGGACGCGGCTTTTATCAATATGAGGAGAGTTCCTAAAGCTCATTTCATCCGGGGGTGGCCGAGTTGCATGAAACGCAAGAGCAGGTCATGATGCGAAAAATGGTGCGTGATTTTGCCCGCAAAGAAATTGCGCCCGCTGCGAAAATCATGGAGGAAACAGACGAATTTCCGTTTCAACTGATCAAAAAAATGGGTGAACACGGCCTGATGGGCATACCGGTGCCTGAACGATACGGCGGCGCTGGGGCGGATATTATTTCTTATATTTTGGCGATTCATGAGATTTCTAAAATCAGTGCGGCTGTCGGTGTCATTCTTTCCGTGCATACCTCGGTCGGCACAAATCCGATTCTGTCCTTCGGCAACGAAGAACAGAAGATGAAATATATACCGAAGCTCGCTTCAGGAGAACATTTGGGCGCATTTGCACTGACGGAGCCTCACTCAGGGTCGGATGCTGGAAGCCTCCGCACGACAGCCAACAAAAAGAATGGCAAATACCTATTAAATGGATCGAAAATCTTCATTACGAACGGCGGAGCCGCCGATATCTATATCACTTTTGCATTAACAGCTCCAGATCAAGGCAGGCACGGGATTTCAGCTTTTATCGTTGAAAAAAACACACCCGGTTTTACCGTTGGAAAAAAAGAAAGAAAGCTAGGGCTCTATGGATCGAATACTACGGAACTGAAGTTTGATCATGCGGAAGTGCCGGAAGAAAATTTGCTTGGGAAAGAGGGGGATGGCTTTCACATTGCCATGGCAAATTTAAATGTCGGCCGGATCGGCATTGCGGCACAGGCGCTTGGGATTGCAGAGGCGGCTCTTGAGCATGCGGTTAGTTACGCGAAACAGAGAATGCAATTTGGAAGGCCGATCGCCGCCAATCAAGGCATATCATTTAAGCTGGCTGACATGGCGACAAGGGCAGAGGCGGCAAGGCATCTTGTCTACCGCGCGGCAGACCTTCATCACCGCGGCTTGGCCTGCGGAAAAGAAGCGTCTATGGCTAAACAGTTTGCTTCGGATACCGCTGTGAAGGCGGCGTTAGACGCCGTGCAAATTTACGGGGGATACGGTTATATGAAGGATTACCCGGTCGAGCGGCTGCTTCGTGATGCAAAGGTGACGCAAATCTATGAAGGGACAAACGAGATTCAAAGACTGATTATTTCCAAGTATCTTCTTGGCGGAAATTGATAGACAAAAAACGCAAAACGGAGGTTGAAGATGATATGGAGGAGAAACAAGATTATTCTCCGGGTTTGGACGGTGTGATCGCGGCGGAAACTCAAATTTCTTATCTTGACACGCGGTCCAGCCAGATTTTGATACGAGGCTATGATTTAATCGTTCTTTCTAAAACTAAAAGCTATTTGGAGCTTGTTCATTTATTGCTGGAGGGCAGGCTGCCGGAAGAAAATGAAATGGAAACACTGAAAAAAAACATAAACAGCGCATCCAACCTGCCGGCAAATCATTTCCGTCTGCTTGAGCTGCTCCCTAAGCATACTCATCCGATGGATAGCCTGCGAACCGGACTGTCTGCTCTTTCCGGATATGACCGGCAAATAGATGATCGGTCTCTTTCTGCGAACAAAGAACGCGCCTATCAGCTTCTCGGGAAAATGCCTGCCCTCACTGCTGCCAGCTACAGAATCATCAATAAGAAAGAGCCGATTCTCCCGCTTCAAACCTTATCCTACAGTGCGAATTTCCTCTACATGATGACAGGGAAAATGCCGTCCTCACTGGAAGAACGCATTTTTGACCGGTCCCTCGTCCTGTACAGTGAACATGAGATGCCGAATTCAACCTTTGCCGCGAGAGTCATCGCTTCTACACATTCAGATCTTTATGGCGCCTTAACAGGAGCTGTCGCCTCCCTGAAAGGAAATCTTCACGGCGGAGCAAACGAAGCCGTGATGCATATGCTTTTGGAGGCGGAAACACCGGCCGATTTTGAGAAGCTTCTGCAAACAAAATTGAAAAGAAAAGAAAGAATCATGGGCTTCGGCCACCGGGTGTATATGAAAAAAATGGACCCGAGAGCACTCATGATGAAAGAGGCGCTTCAGCAATTATGCGATAAAGCTGGTGACGATCGTTTATATGAGATGTGTGAAGCAGGCGAGCGGCTGATGGAGAAGGAAAAAGGGCTTTACCCGAATTTGGATTACTACGCTGCCCCGGTGTATTGGATGCTTGGCATACCAATACCTTTGTATACGCCTGTCTTTTTCAGTGCGAGAACGTCCGGTTTATGCGCTCACGTGATCGAGCAGCATGCCAATAACCGTCTCTTCCGTCCACGTGTCAGTTATTTGGGCCCGCGGCATGAGGCTGAATCTTAATTCATGAAAGGAACTGATAGAATGCTGAAAACGGATCATGTCATTGAAGAAATCACAGACTATGTGCTAGAGAAAGAGATTACGAGCTCCGAGGCGTACACAACAGCGGGACATGTGCTGCTGGATACGCTCGGCTGCGGGATTTTGGCGCTCCGGTATCCTGAATGTGCCAAACTGCTCGGCCCGATTGTGCCCGGAACAATTGTGCCGAATGGAAGCAAAGTGCCGGGAACGTCATATGTGCTCGATCCGGTGAGAGCATCGTTTAATATCGGCTGTATGATCCGCTGGCTTGATTACAACGATACATGGCTGGCGGCGGAGTGGGGGCATCCGTCCGATAATTTGGGAGGAATCCTTGCCGTTGCCGATTATGTATCGAGAGTAAGATTGTCTGAAGGAAAAGAGCCTTTAACGGTACGTGACGTACTTGAAATGATGATCAAAGCACACGAAATTCAAGGCGTGCTTGCATTAG
This sequence comes from Bacillus vallismortis, assembly GCF_004116955.1. Lineage (NCBI taxonomy): Bacteria > Bacillati > Bacillota > Bacilli > Caryophanales > Bacillaceae > Bacillus > Bacillus vallismortis. The sequence goes on from NZ_CP026362.1 coordinate 1,084,593, forward strand.
AAAACAGCTTAAACCGAGTTGGGCTTGATCATGTGCTGTTTGTCAAAGTCGCGACAGCTGCTGTTGCGGCAAAGCTTTTGGGCGGCGGAAGAAAAGAAATCAAAAATGCGCTTTCGAATGCATGGATTGACAATGCAGCCTTGAGGACATACCGGCATTCACCGAATACCGGTTCGCGCAAATCGTGGGCTGCAGGAGATGCAACGAGCCGAGGTGTTCATTTGGCGCTGATGGCGTTAAAAGGGGAAATGGGCTATCCGACAGCTTTGAGCGCACCAGAATGGGGATTCCAAGACGTTTTATTCAATAAACAAGAGATCAAACTCGCTCGTCCGCTCGACGCTTACGTCATGGAAAACGTGTTATTTAAAGTGTCTTATCCTGCGGAATTTCACGCCCAGACAGCCGCAGAGTGCGCTGTCATACTTCATCCTCAGATAAAAGGCCGGATTGATGACATTGACCGTGTTGTCATCAGAACGCACGAATCCGCTATCCGAATCATTGATAAGAAGGGCCCGCTTCACAATCCGGCGGATCGCGATCACTGCCTCCAATACATCACAGCGATCGGTTTGCTTTTTGGTGATATCACCGCGCGGCATTATGAAGCTGAAACAGCGAGCGATCCGAGAATAGATAAACTGCGGGACAAAATGGAAGTGACTGAACATAAAACATATACCGAGGATTACCTGAAACCCGACAAGCGCTCCATCTCAAATGCCGTTCAAGTATATTTTAAAGACGGAACAAGCACGGAAATGGTGGAATGTGAATTTCCGCTCGGCCATCGTTTTCGAAGAGACGAAGCAGTTCCGAAGCTTTTAGAAAAGTTTTCTGCCAATCTCAAATCCCATTTCTCTGAGAAACAGCATAAACACATTTATGGGCGCTGTGCCAGCTATGAGACATTGCAAACAATGCGCGTAAATGAATTTGTAGATATGTTCTGCATGTAAAAGGAGGTTTGCGTCATGTCGTGGATCGTCAATAAGCAATCGTCACAAGAAGAGCTTGCCGGGCGTTTCAACAAGCTGATGTCAGCGCCGGACATTCTGCAAATTCCCGGCGCTCATGACGGAATGGCCGCTTTGCTTGCGAAAGAGGCTGGGTTTTCCGCTATTTATTTGTCCGGTGCTGCATATACAGCCAGCAGGGGGCTGCCTGATTTAGGGCTTATCACATCGGCAGAGATGGCTGAACGGGCCAAAGATCTTGTGCGTGCAGCTGACCTGCCTCTGCTTGTGGATATCGATACGGGATTTGGCGGTGTGTTAAATGCCGCCCGAACCGCCCGCGAGATGTTTGAAGCCAGGGTAGCCGCCGTTCAAATCGAAGACCAGCAGCTTCCGAAAAAATGCGGTCATTTAAATGGCAAACAGCTTGTTCCGATAAAGGAAATGGCGCAAAAAATAAAAGCGATCAAACAAGCGGCACCCGCCCTTGTCGTTGTTGCCCGTACTGATGCCAGGGCGCAGGAAGGGCTAGATGCCGCAATAAAACGGTCAGAGGCTTACATGGAGGCCGGAGCGGATGCGATTTTTCCGGAAGCGCTTCAGGAGGAGAGCGAATTCCGTCAGTTTGCTGAGCGCATCTCTGTTCCGCTCCTTGCGAATATGACCGAGTTTGGGAAAACGCCGTATTATCACGCCGATGAATTCGAAGATATGGGGTTTGGCATGGTGATTTACCCTGTCACATCGCTGCGAGCGGCGGCAAAAGCTTATGAGCGGATGTTTGATTTGATAAAGGAACGCGGCTCACAAAAAGAAGGGCTTCATCATATGCAGACACGAAAAGAACTGTATGATACGATTTCCTATTATGACTATGAAGCATTAGATAAAACGATTGCCAAGACCGTTTTGCCTGACGAATAGTTTCGATCAAAAAAGCCGGAGTGTTCTCCGGCTTTTTTTGCAGCTATCATTTTCTGAATCGCGGGCTGACTTGATTGCGTTTTCTGTCTCTGTATAAAACGAACCCGGCCAGCACAAAAAGGCCAAATGCAAAAAAGATGAATCCTGACAAGCCTTGGAGCCAAAGAACTGCAAAAGGCTTTACAGTGTGGCCGAAAAGTGTATCCCTCATCAGTTTAATGCCTAGGGCGGAAATGGCGCCGGGGGTGACTAATATCAAAAGCGCAAGAAGTCGGCTCATCCTCAGAAAACCCCTTTATCTTTCATTTTCTTTATTGTCCAGCGGGAAAAATATTTTGTCAAGAGAAGAAAACGTGGTAACATAGGGTTGTGCAAATTATTGCAACGGAATAAATAGGTGTGCAAAATTTTTCATACAAAGGGGTAGCGGGATGCAAAAGGTACTGATTGTAGGTGCCGGCAAAAGGGGAACGGCGTTATTACATATTTTGATTAAAACAGCCATCATAGAGATCGTTGCCGTAGTTGACAAAAACCCAGAGGCACCGGGATTGAAAGAAGCAGAACAGTATGGGATCGCCGTTTCATCTGATTGGAAACCTTACATACAACAAAAACCGGATATCGTTATTCATACGACCGGCAATCAAGCCGTGTTGGACGAACTCCTTAAGGAAAAGCATAAAGAGACCATTGTCATGCCGGGAAAAATGGCGTACATCGTTTTTCAGCTGATGGAAGAAAAGCAGCACCTGATTCAAATGCTGAAAGAGCAAACATACAAACACGACCGAATTTTTAATTCCACTCATGACGGGATGATTTTTATTGATATCAATGAAGAAATCATTCTCTTTAACCATATGGCTGAAAAAATGGTCGGGAAAAGACGTGAGGAAGTCATCGGGCGTCCGATAAAAGAAGTGATTCCGAGCACGAAGATGCCGCGGATTTTAAAAACAAGAGTGCCTGAATACAATCAAACGCAGCTTTTGGGAGATCATTTGCAAATTGTAACGACGAGGCTGCCGATTATTGATGAAGGCGGACGTTTGCTCGGGGCGCTTTGTGTATTTAAAGACATTACCGACGCGGTAGAACTGGCAGAGGAAGTGACAAATTTAAAGCAGGTCCGTACGATGCTGGAGGCGATTATTCAATCCTCCGATGAGGCGATTTCTGTTGTTGATGAAAATGGCATCGGCCTCTTGATCAATAAAGCGTATACGAAAATGACGGGGCTTTCCGAAAAAGAAGTCATCGGAAAGCCTGCCAACACTGACATTTCTGAAGGTGAAAGCATGCATTTAAAGGTGCTTGAAACGAGACGCCCTGTGCGCGGTGTCAGAATGAAGGTCGGTCCGAACGAAAAAGAGGTCATCGTCAATGTAGCGCCCGTGATTGTAGACGGGATTTTGAAAGGCAGCGTCGGTGTGATTCATGACGTGTCCGAAATTAAAATGCTGACAGCCGAGCTGAACCGCGCCAGACAAATCATCCGCACGCTTGAGGCGAAATACACGTTTGATGACATTATCGGCAAAAGCGAGCAAATGCTGGTTGCGCTTGAGCAGGCGAAGCTCGGGGCGAAAACGCCGGCGACCATTTTGCTGCGCGGGGAATCCGGAACAGGAAAAGAACTGTTTGCCCATGCCATCCATAATGAAAGCGACCGGAAATACAATAAATTTATTCGTGTGAATTGTGCAGCCCTTTCTGAAAACCTGCTCGAATCAGAATTGTTCGGCTATGAGGATGGTGCGTTTTCAGGAGCCAAACGCGGCGGAAAAAAGGGGTTATTCGAAGAAGCGAATAACGGCAGTATTTTTTTAGATGAAATCGGCGAGCTGACACAAAATATGCAGGCGAAACTGCTTCGTGTCCTTCAAGAGAAGGAAATCGTCAGAGTGGGCGGCACGAAAGCGGTCCCTGTCAATGTCAGAGTGATTGCGGCGACAAATGTAAATATCGAAATGGCGATGGCGGATGGTGCATTCCGCGAAGATCTGTATTACCGCATCAACCGCTACCCCATCTCCATTCCGCCTTTGCGGCAGCGCCTGGAAGACATTGAGGAACTCAGCGTCAGGCTCATCCAAAAGATTAACCGCGATTACGGCAGGAATGTAAAGGGGCTCTCGCAGCAAGCCTTGCGTGCCTTATCCGCTTACCATTGGCCGGGGAATGTCCGCGAGCTTGAAAATGTCCTTGGACGAGCCATGATTTTTCTGAATCCGCATATGGAATGGATCGAAAAAGATCACTTGCCTACATTTGAAGTTGAACAAAAAGAAAAGGACCCAGAACAGGGTGCAAGTTTTGATTTTCCGGATATTGAAGGCGAAAAGCTATCTGTCGCAGTAGAAAAATTTGAAGCGCATTTGATTCAGCAAACGCTCGAAAAACATCATTATAACCGGACAAAAACAGCGAAAGCCCTCGGAGTCAGCATACGGAATTTATATTACAAAATGGATAAATACGGCCTTGCAAATGAGGGCATGCAATAATTTGCAGAATAAACGCAAACATCTGCACGAATTTTTCAAAGCATCCGTTATGACAGCATGGCGAAGAGCTGGCATGGAACTTGCATAATAAAAGGCGGAGTCGAAACAAGAAGGGTGGTAACAGATGAAGCTGAGACATTTGATCGAAAAAGCGTCGATGTACAAAAACAAGACCATTGCGGTTGCTCACGCTGAGGATGAGGAAGTGATCAGGGCTGTAAAGCTGGCAGCCGAGCACCTATCTGCCCGTTTTTTGTTAGTGGGCGACAGCAAAAAACTAAACGATTTGACATCGTCTATGCAAGGGCGTCAAATAGAGATCGTTCATGCCGATACGCCTGAGGAATCGGCAAAATTAGCGGTTCGTGCTGTGCATCACAAAACAGCGGATGTGTTAATGAAAGGGGATGTGCCGACTTCTGTTTTGCTTAAAGCGGTACTGAACAGACAGGAGGGGCTTCGGTCATCCAACATCCTTTCTCACGTCGCTGTGTTTGATATACCGGACTTTGACAGGCTGATGTTTGTGACAGATTCGGCAATGAACATCGCTCCAACACTGGAAGAGCTTCGGCAGATCCTGCAAAATGCGGTTCATGTAGCCCGTGCAATAGGGAACAATATGCCAAAAGCAGCTGCTCTGGCAGCGGTCGAAACGGTGAACCCGAAAATGGAAGCGACAGTGAATGCAGCTGCTCTTGCTCAAATGTGCAAAAGAGGCCAGATCAAAGGCTGTATTGTTGATGGGCCATTCGCTTTGGATAATGCAGTGTCGCAAATTGCCGCGGCCCAGAAAAAGATTTCAGGAGACGTAGCGGGCAGCGCTGATATCCTTCTCGTCCCAACAATTGAGGCTGGAAATATTTTGTATAAATCACTGATTTATTTTGCGAAGGCCAGCGTGGCGGCTGTCATTACAGGAGCAAAAGCGCCGATTGCCTTAACGAGCAGAGCGGACTCCGCTGAAAATAAACTGTATTCCATTGCGCTGGCGATATGCGCATCTGAAGAATACACACATTAGGAGGAACGAACATGGAACTTTTTAAATATATGGAGAAATACGATTACGAACAATTGGTATTCTGCCAAGATGAACAATCCGGCTTAAAAGCGATTATCGCGATTCATGATACAACGCTTGGTCCGGCGCTTGGCGGAACGAGAATGTGGACATATGAAAATGAAGAAGCGGCGATTGAAGACGCGCTCAGACTGGCAAGAGGCATGACGTATAAAAATGCGGCGGCAGGCTTAAACCTGGGCGGCGGAAAAACAGTGATTATCGGTGATCCGCGCAAAGACAAAAATGAAGAAATGTTCCGCGCGTTTGGCCGCTATATTCAAGGGCTGAACGGCAGATACATTACAGCTGAAGATGTAGGTACAACGGTTGAGGATATGGACATCATTCATGATGAAACAGACTATGTCACAGGAATTTCTCCTGCTTTCGGATCTTCAGGAAATCCATCCCCCGTTACGGCTTACGGGGTGTACAGAGGGATGAAAGCCGCAGCTAAAGCTGCTTTCGGAACCGACTCTCTTGAAGGCAAAACCATCGCTGTACAGGGTGTAGGGAACGTAGCCTATAACCTATGCCGTCACCTTCATAAAGAAGGAGCAAACTTAATCGTGACGGATATCAATAAACAATCCGTACAGCGCGCAGTTGCAGATTTTGGCGCCCGTGCGGTTGATCCGGAAGAGATTTATTCACAAGACTGTGATATTTATGCGCCGTGTGCACTCGGTGCGACAATTAACGATGGCACCATTAAACAGCTGAAGGCAAAAGTTATCGCTGGTGCGGCTAATAACCAATTAAAAGAAACGCGCCATGGCGATCAAATTCACGAAATGGGCATCGTTTACGCGCCGGATTATGTCATTAACGCGGGCGGCGTGATCAATGTGGCAGATGAGCTTTACGGCTATAATGCAGAACGAGCATTGAAGAAAGTTGAAGGCATTTACGGCAATATTGAGCGTGTACTTGAGATTTCTCAGCGCGACGGCATTCCGACGTATTTGGCGGCTGACCGCTTGGCAGAGGAACGGATTGAACGCATGCGCCGCTCAAGAAGCCAGTTTTTGCAAAACGGTCACAGTGTATTAAGCAGACGTTAAGACATTGATCTGGAGGTTATGAAAGTGTTACATGATGAAAAACGCATTCTCACCATTAATCCAGGCTCAACTTCAACGAAAATCGGTGTTTTTCATAACGAACGAGGCATTTTTGAAAAAACATTGAGACACAACATAGAAGAGCTGCAGCGATTTGACCATATTATTGATCAGTATGAATTTCGCAAAAAACAGATTCTTGAAACGCTCCATGAACAGGGGATCAACATATCAAAGTTTGATGCAGTTTGCGCCAGAGGCGGTCTTCTCCGGCCGATTGAAGGCGGAACATATGAAGTGAATGATGACATGATTGAGGACTTGAAAAGCGGCTACGCCGGCCAGCATGCTTCGAATCTCGGCGGCATTATCGCGCGGGAAATCGCTGAAGGCCTGAATATCCCTTCATATATCGTTGATCCTGTTGTTGTAGATGAAATGTCAGTGCTTGCCAAAATCTCAGGCATGCCTGAGATTGAACGGAAAAGCATTTTTCATGCGTTAAATCAAAAAGCTGTCGCCCGTAAAGCGGCAGCCTCTCTCGGCAAACGCTATGAGAACATGAAAATGATTGTCACCCATATGGGCGGCGGGATTACAATTGGCGTCCATGACCGCGGGCGGGTGGTCGATGTCAATAACGGCCTTCACGGAGAGGGGCCATTCAGCCCTGAACGCGCAGGGACAGTGCCTGCGGGAGATCTCGTCGATTTATGTTATTCAGGACAGTATACAAAAGAAGAAATCATGAAAAAACTGGTGGGCACCGGCGGGCTTTTGGGCTATCTTGGTACAAATGACGCAGTAAGAGTGGAACAGATGATTCAGGGGGGCGATGAAAAAGCCCGCTTCATTTTTGATGCCATGGCGTATCAGGTAGCGAAGGAAATCGGGGCAGCCAGCGCGGCATTAAAAGGCGAAGTGGAAGCGATTGTGCTGACGGGCGGCTTGGCATACGGCAAAAGCTTTGTTTCCAGTATCAGCTCATACATAGATTGGATTTCAGACGTTTTAGTCTATCCGGGAGAAAATGAACTGCAGTCTCTGGCTCAAGGGGCGCTCAGGGTATTGCTGGGCGAAGAGCAATCCAAACAATATCGTATTGAATAGACAGACAGGAGTGAGTCACCATGGCAACTGAGTATGACGTAGTCATTTTGGGCGGCGGTACCGGCGGTTATGTTGCGGCGATTAGAGCCGCTCAGCTTGGCTTAAAGACAGCCGTTGTGGAAAAGGAAAAACTCGGGGGAACATGTCTGCATAAAGGCTGTATCCCGAGTAAAGCGCTGCTTAGAAGCGCAGAGGTATACCGGACAGCTCGTGAATCCGATCAATTCGGAGTAGAAACGGCAGGCGTGTCCCTCAACTTTGAAAAAGTGCAGCGGCGCAAGCAAGCTGTTGTTGATAAGCTGGCGGCCGGTGTGAATCATTTAATGAAAAAAGGAAAAATCGACGTGTTCAACGGATATGGCCGTATCCTCGGACCGTCAATCTTCTCTCCGCTGCCGGGAACGATTTCTGTTGAGCGGGGAAATGGCGAAGAAAATGACATGCTGATTCCGAAACAAGTCATCATTGCAACAGGATCAAGACCGAGAATGCTTCCGGGTTTGGAAGCGGACGGAAAGTCTGTATTGACATCGGATGAGGCGCTCCAAATGGAGGAGCTGCCAAAATCGATCATCATCGTCGGCGGCGGCGTGATCGGGATCGAATGGGCGTCTATGCTTCATGATTTTGGTGTGGAGGTAGCGGTTATTGAATATGCGGATCGCATATTGCCGACTGAAGATCAAGACATTTCAAAAGAAATGGAAAGTCTTCTTAAGAAAAAAGGCATTCAGTTCGTCACAGGGGCAAAAGTGCTGCCTGACACAATGACAAAAACGGCGGGGAACATCAGCATACAAGCGGAAAAAGACGGAGAAACCGTCACTTACTCTGCTGAAAAAATGCTTGTTTCCATTGGCAGACAGGCAAATATCGAAGGCATCGGCATTGAAAATACTGATATTGTCACTGAAAATGGCGTTATTTCAGTCAATGAAAGCTGCCAAACGAAGGAATCTCATATTTATGCAATCGGGGACGTAATCGGAGGTCTGCAATTAGCTCACGTCGCATCGCATGAAGGAATCATTGCTGTTGAGCATATTGCTGGACTCAATCCGCATCCGCTTGATCCAACGCTTGTACCGAAGTGCATCTACTCAAGCCCTGAAGCTGCCAGTGTGGGTTTAACCGAAGAAGAAGCGAAGGCGAACGGGCATAATGTCAAGATCGGCAAGTTCCCATTTATGGCAATTGGAAAAGCGCTTGTATACGGAGAAAGCGATGGATTTGTAAAAATCGTAGCGGATCGTGACACGGATGATATTCTCGGCGTGCATATGATCGGCCCGCACGTCACCGACATGATTTCAGAAGCGGGTCTTGCTAAAGTGCTGGACGCAACGCCGTGGGAGGTCGGGCAAACAATTCACCCGCACCCGACGCTTTCTGAAGCGATTGGAGAAGCAGCGCTTGCCGCAGACGGCAAAGCCATTCATTTTTAAAAGCATAAAGGAGGGGCTTGAATGAGTACAAACCGACATCAAGCACTAGGGCTGACTGATCAGGAAGCCGTTGATATGTATAGAACCATGCTGTTAGCAAGAAAAATCGATGAAAGAATGTGGCTGTTAAACCGTTCTGGAAAAATTCCATTCGTAATCTCTTGTCAAGGACAGGAAGCAGCGCAGGTAGGGGCGGCTTTTGCTCTTGACCGTGAAATGGATTATGTACTGCCGTACTACAGAGACATGGGTGTTGTGCTCGCATTTGGCATGACAGCAAAAGACTTAATGATGTCCGGGTTTGCCAAAGCAGCAGATCCGAATTCAGGAGGGCGCCAAATGCCGGGACATTTCGGCCAAAAGGAAAACCGGATCGTGACAGGATCTTCTCCAGTTACAACGCAAGTGCCGCACGCGGTCGGCATTGCGCTTGCGGGGCGTATGGAGAAAAAGGATGTCGCGGCCTTTGTTACATTTGGTGAAGGCTCTTCAAATCAAGGCGATTTCCATGAAGGGGCAAACTTTGCCGCTGTCCATAAGTTGCCGGTTATTTTCATGTGTGAAAATAACAAATACGCAATCTCTGTGCCTTACGATAAGCAAGTCGCATGTGAGAACATTTCCGACCGTGCCGTAGGCTATGGAATGCCTGGCGTAACCGTGAATGGAAATGATCCGCTTGAAGTTTATCAAGCGGTCAAAGAAGCACGCGAACGGGCGCGCAGAGGAGAAGGCCCGACATTAATTGAAACCATTTCTTACCGCCTTACACCTCACTCCAGTGATGACGATGACAGCAGCTACAGAGGCCGTGAAGAAGTAGAGGAAGCGAAAAAAAGTGATCCCCTGCTCACATATCAAGCTTACTTAAAGGAAACAGGCCTGCTGTCTGATGAGACAGAACAAACCATGCTGGATGAAATGATGGCAATCATAAACGAAGCGACAGATGAAGCGGAGAATGCCCCTTATGCAGCTCCTGAGTCAGCGCTTGATTATGTGTATGCGAAGTAGGGAGGAAGAACAAATGTCAGTAATGTCATATATTGATGCGATCAATTTGGCGATGAAAGAAGAAATGGAACGAGATCCTCGCGTTTTCGTTCTTGGGGAAGATGTAGGGAGAAAAGGCGGTGTATTTAAAGCGACAGCCGGCCTCTATGAACAATTCGGGGAAGAGCGTGTGATGGATACGCCGCTTGCTGAATCCGCGATTGCCGGAGTCGGCATTGGGGCGGCTATGTACGGAATGAGACCAATTGCTGAAATGCAGTTTGCTGATTTTATTATGCCGGCGGTCAACCAAATTATTTCCGAAGCGGCCAAAATCCGCTACCGCAGCAATAATGACTGGAGCTGCCCGATTGTCGTCAGAGCGCCATACGGCGGAGGCGTACACGGGGCCCTTTATCATTCTCAGTCGGTCGAAGCGATTTTCGCCAATCAGCCCGGACTGAAAATTGTCATGCCTTCAACGCCATATGACGCGAAAGGCCTTTTAAAAGCCGCGGTTCGTGATGAAGATCCGGTGCTGTTTTTTGAGCATAAACGCGCGTACCGCCTGATAAAAGGTGAGGTTCCGGCAGATGATTATGTCCTGCCAATCGGCAAGGCTGATGTGAAACGGGAAGGCGACGATATCACAGTGATCACTTATGGCCTGTGTGTCCACTTCGCGTTACAGGCTGCAGAACGTCTCGAAAAAGATGGCATTTCAGTGCATGTGGTGGATTTAAGAACGGTTTATCCGCTTGATCAAGAAGCAATCATCGAAGCCGCATCGAAAACCGGTAAGGTCCTATTGGTTACAGAAGATACAAAAGAAGGCAGCATCATGAGTGAGGTGGCCGCCATTATATCCGAGCATTGCCTGTTCGACTTAGACGCGCCGATTAAACGGCTTGCAGGTCCTGATATTCCGGCTATGCCTTATGCGCCGACAATGGAAAAATACTTTATGGTCAACCCTGACAAAGTGGAAGCGGCGATGAGAGAGTTAGCGGAGTTTTAAAGACGTAAGGAGGATACAATCATGGCAATTGAACAAATGACGATGCCGCAGCTTGGAGAAAGCGTGACGGAAGGGACGATCAGCAAATGGCTTGTCGCCCCCGGTGATAAAGTAAACAAATACGATCCGATCGCGGAAGTCATGACAGATAAGGTGAATGCAGAGGTTCCGTCTTCTTTTACCGGTACGATAACAGAGCTTGTGGGTGAAGAAGGCCAGACCCTGCAAGTCGGAGAAATCATTTGTAAAATCGAAACAGAAGGCGCGGATCCGTCTGAAAAAAAACAAGAGCAGCCAGAGGCACCAGAAGCTGATGAAACACCTGTTGCAGAAAGCCGACCCGAAGCGGATGATCAGCCCAATAAAAAGCGCTATTCGCCAGCTGTACTCCGTTTGGCAGGAGAACACGGCATTGATCTTGATCAGGTAACAGGAACAGGTGCCGGCGGCCGCATTACGCGAAAAGATATTCAGCGCATCATTGAAACAGGCGGCGGCGTGCAAGAACGGACTGAGGAGCCGAAAACAGCAGCTCCTGCACAAGAGTCTGCACCACAACCGGAGCCGAAGGAAGAGGTTTCTTATCCTGCGTCTGCAGCTGGAGATAGGGAAATCCCTGTCACAGCCGTAAGAAAAGCAATTGCTTCCAATATGAAACGCAGCAAGACAGAAATTCCGCATGCTTGGACGATGATGGAAGTTGACGTCACAAATATGGTGGCATATCGCAACAGTGTAAAAGATTCATTCAAGAAGACAGAAGGGTTTAATTTAACGTTCTTCGCCTTTTTCGTCAAAGCGGTTGCCCAGGCATTAAAAGAATTTCCGCAAATGAATAGCATGTGGGCGGGCGACAAAATCATCCAGAAAAAAGATATCAATATTTCAATCGCGGTTGCCACAGAGGATTCTTTATTTGTACCGGTGATTAAAAACGCTGATGAAAAAACAATTAAAGGCATTGCGAGAGAAATAACGGATCTTGCCAAAAAAGTAAGAGACGGAAAGCTCTCAGCAGATGATATGCAGGGGGGAACGTTTACTGTCAACAACACAGGTTCGTTTGGATCTGTTCAGTCGATGGGCATTATCAACTACCCTCAAGCTGCGATTCTTCAAGTGGAATCCATTGTCAAGCGTCCGGTTGTCATGGAGCATGGCATGATTGCTGTCAGAGACATGGTCAATCTATGCCTGTCCTTAGATCACAGAGTGCTTGACGGCCTTGTATGCGGACGATTCCTCGGACGCGTGAAACAAATTTTAGAATCGATTGACGAGAAGACATCTGTTTATTAAATAAGCAGAAAGAGCATTTTTTGAAAATATGTTTCAAAAAATGCTCTTTTTTTTGCATCATGATTCAGCAATTCTGATTTTCATTTCGAGCAGGTATTCTTCTTGTTTTTTCGGTGAATAATGAATCGGTATGAGTAATTCGTAAACTTCACTGCCAACAGTTAAGTGGCGGTCTGCGATATACTTGATAAGCTTTTGTAAGTTGAGAAAATAATGCTCAGGTGAAAAATGATACGCGATACAAACATATCTGCCTTTAGGGATCGTTGTGATTTCCATATCCGGCGTAATGGCGGAAATTTGTTTATTTGTCAATACAGGCGTAAAGATATGGCGGTACGTGATTTCATCAATGCTGGTGTACGGGTGAAACGAGAAAGTGGCACCGTAGCTATTGTTCGCAAATCCATCTGCTGATTCGATAAATGTTTTTAATTTGCTGTAGGAGGCGTTGAGCACGTTTTCTGGTCCGACTCCCTCTGCCTCTGTCTGAATGATGCGGGTTTCTTCTTCATCTAACATAAACACCTCGCCGAGCGCGGGATATTCCATCTGCCGTTTCATCCGCTTTTTCACCATTGAAATGGTTTGCTCCAATGCCGATAAAAAGTCTAATTTCTCCCTGATTTGCTTCTCCTGTTCTGTATAAAAAGCAAACAGTTCTTCCATCTCTAAGTCTTGTGCCTTTTTCATCTCTTCTAAAGGTGTGCCGATATATTTCAGAGATTTGATCAGGTCCAGATGATACAGCTGGGAATCTGAATAATAACGGTAGCTGGTATCCGGGTCAACATAGGCTGGTTTAAATAAATCAATTTTATCGTAATAACGGAGCGCTTTAATCGACACGTTTGCCAGTTTTGAAACCTCTCCAATTGAGTAATACGATTCCTTCATGCCATCACTCCTTCTATGATCATTATAATGAAGAAGCGCACCCTTTGCAGTATACAAAGAATACGCTTCTGATCACGTGCTGGCTTTAATATGTGCAGGCGCTTTCCAAGCAATGGTTAGCGCAATGCCTATGGCTAAAGTGACCGTTGCAAAGTAGAATGGATAGTTTACATCAATATCGAACAGCATTCCGCCGATAATAGGCCCAAATACATTGCCGATACTTGTAAACATTGAGTTCATACCGCCGGCAAATCCCTGTTCATTCCCCGCAATCTTTGACAGATAAGTCGTTACAGCCGGTCTCATGAGGTCAAATCCGACAAATACGGTGATCGTAACTAGCAGAATTGCAACATAAGAATTCACGATTGTCAGCAAGAAGACCAGACTCGTAGAGAGAATTAAGCTATACCGGATTAAATGGATTTCGCCAAACCACCTTGTAAAACGGTCAAATAAAACGACTTGCGTAATGGCGCCTACAATCGCACCCCCTGTAATCATAATGGCGATGTCGCTGGCCGTAAATCCGTATTTATGATCAACAAATAACGCAAATAACGATTCAAATGACGCTAAACCAAAAGATGAAATCAAGATAATGAGAAAAGCAATGAAATACATGGGGGCAAAAATTCGTTTGAAGCCTGTTTTTTGCCCTGTTATTTCCTGATTCTCAGGATTTCGCTCGGGCTCGCGCAGCGTGAGCATTGATAAAATGGCTGCCAGCAACGCAAAGGCTGCCGCAAAGAAAAAAGGCAGCCGGGAATGGATTTCCGCTAAAAATCCCCCGATGCCGGGCCCGATGATAAAGCCTGTTGAAATGGCGGCTGACATATAACCGAGCGCTTTCGGCCGTGTTTTAATGGTTGTGATATCTGCGATAAAAGCCGTGACGCCGGGCATAATAAAGGCAGCGCTGATCCCGCCAAGCATACGGGAGATAAATAACATCTCGACTGTTTTTCCGATGCCAAATAAAAACTCCGACACACTAAAGAACAACAGGCCGATTACGATCATGATTTTACGTCCGAAGCGATCAACCCATCGTCCGCCTATTGGTGAAACGATGAGCTGTGTCACGGCGAAGCAAGCAACCATATAACCGACGGCGGTTCCTGATAAATGCAATTCATTCATAATGGTAGGCGTTACCGGAATCACAAGCCCAATCCCCAAAAATGCAATAAATAAATTGGTCAATAATATGGTTAAGGTGATATTTTGTTTTTTCATGTGACTTCCCCTTTTTCACAAGTGTATCCCCTATACTTTAAAGCCTCCTCTTAGGGGAGAGTCAACGGGTTTGCAGCATCTTTCTTAACAGCGCTCGATCCTTATTCACTGCACGGGACCAGCATATCAATGTGCTGCGGCAGGACTTGAATCACCGCGGGTGTATAAGTATAGACTTCACCATCTGTATCCGCCTTTTGAGCGGTGTCTGTTTCAATTTCGATACGGGAGGCTTGGATATAGGACAGCTCTCCGGCAAACCGGTCAATTGTGCCCTGTTCCATGCTCATCAGCTCCCGCAATGCCGAGAGGTTGGTGCTGCGACAAATGAGGATATCGAGTAAGCCATCATCTATACTGGCATCTGGCAGGGGAATACGATTCGTTCCAATGTATTGCCCGTTCATGACAAGCAGCATAACGGCTTCTTCTTTCATTTCTTTTCCATCAATTTTTAGTGTCATCGGAAACGGTTCGGCTGATGACACAGTTCGCAATGCACTTGTAAAATAGCTGATTTTCCCCAATAATGCTTTGGCCGTTTCGTTAATTTGATTCGACGTTTCTGTAATCAGGCCGATCCCCCAGAAATTTAAAAAATAACGGTCGT
The DNA here is from genome assembly GCF_004116955.1 of Bacillus vallismortis. Taxonomy (NCBI): domain Bacteria; kingdom Bacillati; phylum Bacillota; class Bacilli; order Caryophanales; family Bacillaceae; genus Bacillus; species Bacillus vallismortis. Next base: position 1,099,730 of record NZ_CP026362.1, read on the forward strand.
TCATTTGACATACATCTATGCTTGTTTTTTGTCCTGATACAAGTGCTTCCGCCGCCTTTCCAAGATTTTGAGGGATGCCCAGCACTCTTGAAAAGTCATTGCACGTGCCGCCGGGCAAAATTCCGACAGCGGGCTTTCTTTCTAACGCGCTAATGCTGTTAATGCATTGATGGACTGTGCCGTCGCCCCCGAGAATAAAGACGGTGTCGACAGAATCATCAATGGATTGGCAAAAATGATACGCATCATCCTTTTTCTTTGTTTGTCTAATCATCACCTCGTCTAAAGATTGTGATAAGACCGGCACCACAGCTCCTAAAGCTTTTTCTATATGTTTGTTGCCGGCATTTCCGTTATGAATCAGTAACGCTTTCCGGTGGCTCATATAAAACTGCTCCTTTATTTTACATCTTGTTATATCATCCCCTTTTTCTGTAAGCTGTAAACGAAAGCAAAAAAAGTGTACGGCCAAGCAATGTGATTTGCCGATATGGACGATTCCTTGCTATCATAAGAACAGATGATGAAAAAGGAGAGGTCTTCATTGAACATGGATTTTAATTTATTTATGAATGATATTGTCCGCCAAGCGAGACAAGAAATTACAGCCGCCGGATACACTGAGCTGAAAACAGCTGAAGAGGTGGACGAGGCACTTGAGAAAAAAGGAACGACGTTAGTCATGGTAAACTCTGTTTGCGGATGTGCCGGAGGAATTGCAAGACCGGCCGCCTACCATTCCGTTCACTATGATAAAAGACCTGATCAGCTCGTTACCGTCTTTGCCGGACAGGATAAAGAAGCGACAGCGCGAGCGCGTGATTATTTTGAAGGATATCCGCCATCTTCCCCATCCTTTGCGATTTTGAAAGACGGAAAAATCATGAAAATGGTCGAGCGCCATGAAATTGAAGGCCATGAGCCGATGGCAGTTGTGGCAAAGCTGCAAGAAGCCTTTGAAGAATATTGTGAAGAAGTATAAGACGAACAACCCGGGTGCCTAAGTGGCTCGGGTTTTTTTATGCATAAAATTCCCTGAAGATATGAATAATTATTAAGGGATTATTCAATTAGATTGTACAGTGAATCTATTTTCCTTAAGTAATATCAAAAAGATATCGTTGGAAAAATAAGCTTAAAGATAATTTTTAAAAATACTATTGCATAAAAATAAGAAACTGTTTAAAATACAAATTAACGAATAAATATTCAAATGCACTAAAAGTAATGAATATGGGGGAAATGGATCATGAAAAAATGGCTCTTATTACTTGTAGCTGCCTGCATCACTTTAGCGCTATCCGCTTGCGGTTCAAGCAATTCAGGTTCAGAAGGCGGCAAGAAAAAATTAGTTATGGGTACTTCGGCGGATTACAAACCGTTTGAATATAAAGAAGGCGATCAAATTGTCGGCTTTGATGTAGATTTGGCAAAAGCGCTGGCGAAAAAGACGGGCTACGAAATTGAAGTGCAGGATATGGACTTCAACAGCTTAATCACAGCACTGAAATCAAAACAGGTGGATCTGGTTCTGTCAGGAATGACACCGACGCCTGATCGAAAAAAACAAGTTGGTTTTTCCGATGTGTACTACACAGCGAACCATATGATTGTCAGCAAAAAAGACAGCGGCATTCAATCTCTGAAAGACCTGAAAGGAAAAACAGTCGGTGTTCAGCTGGGCTCCATCCAAGAAGAGAAGGGGAAAGAGCTTTCTCCGGAATATGGTTTTAAAACAGAAGACCGCAATAGAATTTCTGACTTGGTGCAGGAAATCAAATCTGACCGCTTTGATGCCGCGATTATCGAAGACATTGTGGCAGAAGGGTATTTCAAGTCAAATGACGATCTGCAAGGCTTCGTCATTCCTGATGCGAAAGCGGAGGAAGCCGGTTCAGCGATCGCTTTCAGAAAGGACAGTGAACTGACAGACAAATTCAATAAAGCGCTCAAGGAAATGGAAGATAACGGGGAGCTTGAAAAATTGAAGAAAAAATGGTTCACTGGTGAAAAGTAAGAAAGGCGGCTCAACTTTTTCGTTGAGCCTTTTTATTGAATAGGAAATCTTTTTCCGTAAGAAAAGGAGACAAAGACTATGAATTTGGATTTTTCAGCAACGATCCCCCAAATTCCTTTTATACTAGAAGGCTTGGCAATCACTTTGAAAATTGTCATCGTATCTGCCATTATCGGACTTATACTCGGTATTGTGCTAAGCTTATGCAAGATCAGCACGTTCCGCCCGCTGGTCTGGATCGCTGATTTTTATACATCAGTGTTCCGCGGCACGCCTTTAGTGCTGCAGCTTATGATTGTCTATTTCGGGCTTCCCCAGCTGCTCGGTTTTCAAATTGACCAGTTTTGGGCTGCGGTTGTCGCATTGTCATTAAATTCCGCCGCTTATGTATCGGAAATTATCAGAGCCGGAATCAACGCCATTGATAAAGGCCAAAGAGAAGCTGCTGTCGCACTGGGGGTTCCGTATAGCAAAATGATGAAGGACCTCCTGTTGCCGCAGGCTTTTAAAAATATATCACCTGCTATTTTGAATGAACTAATTACATTAACAAAAGAATCGGCGATCGTCACTGTTATCGGGCTTGGTGATGTTATGAGACGCGCATATCAAGCTGGCGCGGCCACTTACAATTACCTTGAGCCGCTCATTATCGCCGGTTTGATTTATTATGTGCTTGTCCTGATTTTAACGTTTATCGGCAAGGCTGTAGAAAGGAAGCTGACATCCAATGATTAAGGTTGAAAAGCTGTCAAAATCATTTGGGAAACTTGAAGTACTAAAAGACATTTCAACAACAATCTCTGAAGGGGAGGTTGTTGCCGTGATCGGTCCATCAGGCTCAGGGAAATCAACGTTCCTTCGCTGTTTAAACCTGTTGGAAAAGCCAAACGGCGGAACCATTACCATTAAAGACAAGGAGATCACGAAGCCGAAAACCAACACATTAAAGGTCCGGGAAAACATCGGGATGGTTTTTCAGCATTTTCATCTCTTTCCGCACAAAACGGTTCTCGAAAATATTATGTACGCGCCTGTCAATGTCAAAAAAGAATCAAAACAGGCTGCACAGCAAAAAGCCGAAGGGCTGCTCCGCAAAGTCGGTTTGTTTGAAAAGCGAAATGATTATCCAAACCGTTTGTCTGGCGGGCAAAAACAGCGTGTCGCCATCGCCCGGGCCCTTGCGATGAATCCGGACATCATGCTGTTTGACGAACCGACCTCTGCACTTGATCCCGAGATGGTCAAAGAAGTGCTCCAGGTGATGAAAGAACTGGTTGAAACCGGCATGACCATGGTGATTGTCACGCATGAAATGGGCTTCGCAAAAGAAGTGGCAGACCGCGTGCTGTTTATGGATCAAGGAATGATTGTCGAAGACGGCAATCCGAAAGAATTTTTTCTATCGCCAAAATCCAAAAGAGCACAGGACTTTTTAGAAAAAATATTATAGAATATAGAAAAAAGAAGAAGGCTGATCGCTTCTTCTTTTTTATTGAAGAAACAAATAGAAATGGGAGTACGACATGTTTAAAATTGGTTACCGCACAATAAAGACCGCGCTTGGAACAGCTTTGGCTATTTATATAAGCCAGCTTTTGCAATTGCAAAACTTCGCCTCAGCAGGAATCATCACCATTTTGTGCATTCAAATCACACAAAAACGGTCGCTCCAGGCATCGTGGGCCCGCTTTGCGGCATGCTGTCTGGCAATTCTTTTTTCGTATCTCTTTTTTGAGCTGATTGGCTATCACCCGTTTGTGATCGGAGCGCTTCTCTTGATATTCATCCCGATAACAGTCCTGTTAAAAATTAATGAGGGTATCGTTACAAGTTCGGTTATTATTCTTCATCTATATATGTCCGGCGGCATAACACTTGCCTTCATTTGGAATGAGGTTCAATTAATTACGGTTGGGATCGGCGTCGCTCTTTTGATGAACTTGTATATGCCAAGCCTTGACCGAAAACTGATTGCCTATCGCAAAAAGATAGAGGATAACTTTGCCGTCATTTTCGAGGAAATAGAGCGGTATTTGTTAACTGGTGAGCAAGATTGGACCGGAAAAGAAATTCCGGAAACGCATCAGCTTATCACGGAAGCTAAAAACCTGGCATACCGAGATGTGCAAAACCACATTTTGCGCTACGAAAATCAGCATTATCATTATTTTAAAATGAGAGAAAAGCAATTTGAAATTATTGAACGCCTTCTTCCTAAAGTGACTTCTATCTCCATTACGGTGGAGCAGGGAAAAATGATCGCAGCATTTATTCACGATTTGCGGGAAGCGATACACCCGGGAAATACGGCGTATAAATTTCTGAAAAGACTTGCTGACATGAGAAAAGAATTTGAGGAGATGCCGCTTCCGGCGACAAGAGAGGAATTTGAAGCGAGAGCAGCTCTCTTCCATCTTCTCGGAGAAATGGAACAATACTTAGTGATTAAAAGTTATTTTAAAGGAATAAAAGCGCAAAAATCACTCGCATGATTCGCATGAGCTCTTCCTTCATTGGTCAACCTAATGAAAAAGGAGGGGCTTATGCGTTTTTTTTTATGGTCGATTTTAATGATGATATCTCCGATTTGGCCGCTCGGCGATAATCCGCTGCCGGGTGATCCATATGTCATTGTCAACAAGAGAACAAATGAACTTGCTGTTATCCTCGACAACCACGTAGAAGGCGTGTACAGCGTGGCGACCGGAAAAACAGACGATTTAACGCCTGAAGGAGAATTTTCGATAACGGTAAAAGCGGCGAATCCTTACTACAGAAAGAAAAATATTGAAGGGGGGTCTCCTGATAACCCGCTTGGGGCAAGATGGATTGGATTTGACGCGAAAGGGACAGACGGGAGGATTTACGGAATTCATGGGACAAACCGGGAAGAATCAGTTGGAAAATTTGTGTCCAACGGCTGTATACGTATGCATAACGATGAGGTCGTTCATCTGTTTCAAACGATACCGGTGGGTACAAGAGTATTGATTACGGACGACGCCCGCTCTTTTGAAGAGATTGCCATTGAGCATAAAGCTCTGATAAAAAAGCAGGATGTTCCTATTCAATAAGGCTGCCTGCTTTTTTATCATTATAAAAACATGACGATTCCTGAGAGTACAGTTGAAAGAATAAAAACTCCCAAAATCACGATCAAAACGCTTTTCATCAGTTTTTGAGACATGATTTCACTCCTTAGACAATCTGTCTATATTTTATCGTGTTTTGAGTGGGCGGACAAGTGATATCTATTGGCGGAAAGCAGGGATGAAAATGAACAGGCTTGACCATATTGGGATAGCCGTTTTTTCGATAGAAGAAGCGCGGCACTTTTATGAAGAAGTATTGGGGCTTGCGTTTCTTCATCAAGAAACGGTGGAAGAGCAAAAGGTGAATGTTGCTTTTTTTCAAGCGGGAAGTATCAAGCTGGAACTGATTGAGCCGCTGACATCTGACAGCCCCGTCCGTTTCTTTTTGGAGAAGAAAGGACAGGGGCTGCATCATGTTGCGTTTTTGTGCACGAGTTTATCTGACCGGCTTCAAGCATTGTCTGACCGGCAAGTTCAATTGATCGACAGGTATCCAAGACAGGGCGCGAACGGGAAAAAGATTGCGTTTCTTTCTCCGCGGGTAACAAACGGCGTTCTTGTAGAGCTTTGCGAGCCGAAGGGAGGCCAAACTGATGAACATGAATGAGCACATTGATGATTTATACACGAGGCGGAGGCAGGCCGAACAAGGCGGAGGAGATGAAAAGCTTACCCGGCAGCGGCTAAAGGGAAAGCTCACCGCTCGGGAAAGGATTGCGTTTCTGCTTGATCAAGACAGCTTTATCGAATTGCATCCCTTTATGGAAAGTCAAGTGTTAACAAGAGAACAGCGTATGTTAGGGGATGGAGTCGTAACAGGGTACGGCACAATTGCCGGCCGGTCTATATATGTATTTGCGCAAGACTTTACAGTGTTCGGCGGGGCGCTTGGCGAAATTCATGCCAAAAAAATCTGCGCACTGATGGATCTCGCGGCAAAAAATAAGGCGCCGATTATCGGGCTGAATGACTCAGGTGGTGCGAGAATTCAAGAGGGTGTGGTATCATTAGATGGATACGGTCACATATTTTACCGAAATGTCTTATATTCCGGAGTCATTCCGCAAATCTCGGTTATATTAGGGCCGTGCGCTGGAGGCGCTGTATACTCTCCGGCACTCACAGATTTTATCTTTATGGCTGAACACACCGGCCAGATGTTTATTACCGGGCCAAAGGTGATAGAAAAAGTGACAGGAGAACAGGTTGATGCGGAGAGCTTAGGCGGAGCGGGAATACATAATGCCGTCAGCGGAAACGCCCACTTCTCCGGACATACGGAGAAGGAGGTTTTGACAGGGGTGAAAAAACTGCTGTCTTATTTGCCGCTGAAAGGTCAGACAACAGTGCCGCTGCCTGAGAAAGATGCCCTAAGGCCACTATTAAACCGTCTCGTGCCCGCTGACACGACAAAGCCGTATGATGTGCGGACGGTGATGAAGGAGCTGGCTGATCCGCAGTCTTTTTTTGAGATTCAGCCGTTTTTTGCGAAAAATATTGTCATTGGGTTTGCAAGGCTAGGTGAAAAAACGATCGGCATCGTTGCGAGCCAGCCGAAGCATCTGGCGGGAAGCCTGACGATTGATGCTGCTGATAAAGCGGCGAGGTTCGTCCGTTTTTGTGATGCATTTGATATCCCGCTGCTAACTGTCGAGGATGTTCCGGGATTTCTGCCCGGTGTTCAGCAGGAGCATAACGGAATTATCCGGCACGGAGCAAAGTTATTGTTTGCCTTTGCAGAAGCAACCGTCCCAAAAGTCACACTCATTATCAGAAAAGCGTACGGCGGCGCCTATGTGGCCATGAACAGTAAAGCGATCGGAGCGGATCTTGTGTTTGCATGGCCGAATGCTGAAATCGCAGTGATGGGGCCAGAAGGCGCGGCATCGATTTTGTATGAAAAAGAGATAAAAGCTTCAGCCGACCCGCAAAAGACAAAACGCGAAAAAACAGCTGAATACAAAAAGCAAAACGCCGGCCCATACAAAGCGGCGGCCTGCGGAATGGTCGATGACATCATTTTGCCGGAAGAATCTAGAAAAAAGCTGATTCAAGCTTTTCACATGCTTGCACATAAGACAGAAGAGAGACCGAAAAAAAAGCACGGTAACATACCGCTTTGACATGGAGGGACTTACAAATGGTGAATGAAAAACGCCTGCTGGAAGAATTTTTAGAACTTGTCCAAATTGACTCAGAAACAAAACATGAAGCAGAAATCTGCAAAGTGCTGAAACAAAAATTTTCTGATTTAGGTGTGGACGTTAAAGAAGACGATACAATGGATATCACTGGCCATGGAGCCGGCAACCTGATTTGCACATTAAAAGGGACAAAACAAACAGATACGATCTACTTTACATCCCATATGGACACAGTTGTACCAGGAAACGGCGTAAAACCGGTTGTAGAGAACGGTTATGTCAAAACAGACGGCACGACGATTTTAGGCGCTGATGATAAAGCGGGGCTGGCTGCAATGTTTGAAGCGATTAAAGTGCTGAAAGAAGAAAACATGGAGCATGGCACGATTGAATTCATCATCACAGTAGGCGAGGAGTCAGGACTGATCGGAGCGAAGGCGCTTGACCGTTCTATGATCACGGCATCCTACGGCTATGCCCTTGACTCAGACGGAAAAGTCGGAAATATCATTGTAGCCGCGCCGACACAGGCGAAGGTTAGAGCGGCCATTTTCGGAAAAACCGCACACGCCGGGGTTGAGCCTGAAAAAGGCATTTCAGCGATTACAATCGCTAGCAAAGCCATTTCGAAAATGCCATTGGGCCGCATTGATGAAGAAACAACAGCAAACATCGGCCGGTTTGAAGGCGGCACACAAACTAACATTGTGTGCGACGAAGTCCATATTCTAGCTGAAGCACGTTCTTTAGTTCCTGAGAAGATGGAAGCTCAGGTTCAAAAAATGAAAGCTGCTTTTGAAGAAGCCGCTGCTGATATGGGCGGACGCGCAGAAGTCGAAATTGAAGTCATGTATCCAGGCTTCAAATATCAAGACGGTGACCAAGTGGTTGAAATCGCGAAAAAAGCGGCAGCAAACATCGGACGTCCGAGCGAGCTGCAAACGAGCGGCGGCGGAAGCGACGCGAACGTGATTGCAGGTCACGGCATCCCGACGGTCAACCTTGCTGTCGGTTATGAGCAGATTCATACAAAAGATGAAAAAATGCCGATCGAAGAACTTGTAAAAACGGCGGAAATGGTTGTTGCCATTATTGAAGAGGTGGCGAAATAATGTTAAAAAACCCGAGTGCGGCTCGTTTCGCATCGGGTTTTTTCTTGTTTTCAGCGCCATTGCCTGAGCGGCCAAAATAACACGTCCTGCTTTTTAGCGTAATGAAGCAATGGATCTGACGCTGGCAATGTGATGTTGTGGGCATCAGCCACCGTATTGATGGAAAACGCGGCCTCGGCATTTTGTAGCAGCCAAGGATGATGATAAATGTCTTCGTAAAAGAGCTTGTTTCGATAAGTGGTGTAAAGTCTGTATCGTTCCGTCAGCCAATAATCGAGTGAATCCTTTTCCGCTGTAAAAGGGGCTGAAATGGGCCGGTATGCGGCGCGGAATTCGGCTTTTTCGTCGTCTCTCCGCTTGCTGACATAGTCAATGCCATCACCGTTTTTTTCAGCTTTCATATCCGCGTAAAAATAGGGCAAATGAAAGAACGTGCGAGCGCCCAGGACCGCCAGCCGATGATCGGCATCCAGGCTGAAAAAGTAAATGCCGGGTTTGCCTTTATACGTGACATAGGTGCGGAGGTTAAGCTCAGGAAATGCACGCGCACCGGGAATGGGAGGAAGGTAACGCGCTCTTAGGTTCGTGAGCATAAAGGGAAGCATGCTGATCCAAGCTTGTCCGTTATATGTATCTAATTCTAAAACTGGCGGTACTAAAGCACGAAGGATAGAAACATCAACAGGCCAGTGGGCAAATAAGACATCATTCCATGTTTGTCTCATGATCCAGCTTCCCTCGGGCACAGATATATTTTTTTGCTGAAAGCGTTCCGTCACGTATATCCTCCTTTCAGTTGGATGTGAGTAAAGGTATTCCCTATTTCTTACTTTTTAAACGATACGGCTGTTTTTTAGGATGGCCATTTTGGCCTCAGCCATGACAGAAAAGGGTGCGACGAAACAAAAAACAACCCCGGCTTTCGCTCGGGGTTGTTCCATTATTTCACCGGCTCAGTAAGAGCGGCGGATTTTTTGGTTTTATGGTGTGTCATCTGAAGGACAACGTTTTGCACGGTCAAAAACAGCCCGCTAGTGAACCAGTACAGCGGAAGAGCTGCCGGAACATTAAGCGAGAAAATCGTCATCATCACAGGGAAGATGAACACCATCAGTTTGGCTGATTGCTGCGCTGCTGGATTTTGCGGGACAGCCGAATATTTCGCGCTCAGTTTTTGAGCGACATAAGCCTGAACAAAGTACATAACACCCGCACTAAGTGACACGAGAATGTCAGATTGTCCTAAACTGAACCATAAAAACGAGTGTGAAGCGATTTCAGGTGTAGAGCGAATCGCATAATAAAACCCGATCATAATCGGAAATTGAATCAGCATCGGGAGACATCCCATCGCAAGCGGATTGATATTGTGCGTCTGGTACAGCTTCATCATGTCCGTTTGCAGTTCTTTTTGCTTTTCGGGGTCCTTCGTCTTTTTCAGTTTAGCCTGAATGCTGTCAACCTGAGGTTTAATAACGGCCATTTTCTCTTGGAACAAACGCTGTTTTTTAAACTGATTGACAAACAAAGGAAGCACAATAACACGTACAATGATGGTGACGAGAATAATTGAAAGTCCGTATTCTCCGTGAAACAGCCCGGCAACCCCTTTAAGCAGAGCGGAAAACGGTTCGATTAAATAGTCGTGGAAAAAACCGACGTTGCTGAGGCCTCCCACCTGATTCGTCGCCGCAAACGCTGCATTTCCCGAGCACAATACGATCAAAAAGATGCCTACTGCCAAAAGTTTTTGATATGTTTTTACCAATTTGTTCTCCTCCTTTTTATAAATGCGGTTTATAAAAGAAGGGAACCGGCGTCTTCATCATCGTTCACAGGGGAATTCATGCGGAAGACTTTACGTATCCAAGTTGTAATGCGATGGTATATAATAATAAGAAAGTCTGTTCGATTAATGTGAAAGACCGTCTGATGTTCATCTGTTCGTTTTGATTTCCATTGCTCGCCGGCACGGCACTCCCGTAAAAGAAACGCAATCCCGATTGCCGTTAGAGCCGGAAGAATAATTGTGAAAAAATCGACTAAGAATAAAACGTCATTTATCGATTCCACAAACATTGTCATCACATCCATTCAATACCTTCATTTTACTATATGTACAAGCGGTTGTCTAATGAATGAAAAGGAGTTTTGTTTATGCGGGGAAAGGGCCGAATTATTTTCCATATTGATATGAATAGCTTCTATGCTTCGGTGGAAATGGCATATGATCCGGCCCTTCGTGGGAAGCCGGTCGCAGTTGCCGGAAACGTAAAGGAGCGAAAGGGCATCGTGGTGACATGCAGCTACGAAGCAAGGGCGCGAGGCGTCAAAACAACGATGCCGGTTTGGGAAGCGAAGCGCAATTGCCCTGAGCTTATCGTTCTTCCGCCGAACTTTGACCGCTATAGAAATTCTTCAAGAGCGATGTTTAACATTCTCCGTGAATATACTGACCTGGTGGAGCCTGTCTCTATCGATGAAGGCTATATGGACATGACCGATACGGCATACAGCAGCCGCGCTTTGGAGACAGCAACAGAAATCCAAAGCAGGCTGCAAAAAGAACTGTTGCTTCCGTCAAGCATAGGAATCGCGCCGAATAAATTTCTCGCTAAGATGGCGTCTGATATGAAAAAACCGCTTGGCATCACGATTTTAAGAAAGAGACAAGTGCCTGATATCCTTTGGCCGCTTCCTGTTGGAGAGATGCACGGGGTTGGCAAAAAGACAGCGGAAAAGCTGAAGGGGCTGGGCATTCATACGATTGAAGAGTTAGCTGCAGCTGATGAACATTCGCTGAAACGCCTGCTTGGCATCAACGGCCCGCGCCTTAAACAGAAAGCAAATGGCATTCACCATGCGCCAGTTGACCCAGAGCGTATTTACGAATTTAAGAGCGTCGGAAACTCATCGACCCTTTCACATGATTCCAGTGATGAAGAAGAGTTATTAGGCGTTTTCCGTAAGCTTGCCGCTTCCGTGAGTGACCGCTTACAGCGCAAGGAGGTCATGGCTTCAAAGCTTTTTATTATGATTAGATATGCAGATTGGAAAACCATCACCAGAAGCATCACGCTGAAAAATCCGATCGATCAAAAACAAGACATTATGAAAGAAGCGGAGCACCTCTTTTTTAAACATTGGAATAAAAATCCTGTCAGGCTGCTAGGCATTACCGGAACGGATTTAGTGGAAAAAGAGCAGGCCTATAAGCAGCTTGATTTGTTCAGCTTTAGTGAAGACGCCAAGGAAGAGCCCATTCAGCAGATGATGGAAAAGCTGAATGAAAAGTACGGATCTAAGCTGATCAGAAAAGGAGCAAGGATAAAGAAAGAGGAGAGCAAAACGAAGGGAACAAGCTTTAATAAAGATTTTTTTCAGGATGAAAAGAAAAGGTGAATAGCTTGAAAAAAAGGGTGAAAGTATGGTAATTTCTTTATTATAAATATCATTTTATTTTAATTTAAATTTTAAAATGATTAAACGTTTGAAGAAGGGACGTTAGAATATGTCAAAACAACAAATCGGCGTTATCGGACTTGCGGTCATGGGTAAAAATCTGGCTTTAAATATCGAAAGCCGGGGATTTTCTGTTTCTGTTTACAACAGATCAAGCAGTAAAACTGAGGAGTTTTTGCAGGAGGCAAAAGGAAAAAATGTTGTTGGCACATACAGCATTGAAGAGTTTGTACAATCCTTGGAAACACCGCGCAAAATCTTATTAATGGTGAAAGCGGGAACTGCAACAGATGCGACAATTCAATCTCTTCTTCCTCATCTAGAGAAGGATGATATTTTAATTGACGGCGGTAATACATATTATAAAGATACACAGCGCCGTAACAAAGAACTTGCAGAAAGCGGCATTCATTTTATCGGAACAGGCGTTTCTGGCGGTGAAGAAGGAGCGCTTAAAGGGCCTTCTATCATGCCTGGAGGACAAAAAGAAGCACATGAGCTTGTGAAGCCGATTCTTGAAGCGATTTCTGCAAAAGTTGACGGAGAACCTTGTACGACATATATCGGTCCAGACGGTGCCGGCCATTATGTGAAAATGGTGCATAACGGAATTGAATACGGAGATATGCAGCTGATCTCTGAATCTTACTTCATTTTGAAACAGGTGCTCGGCCTTTCAGCGGATGAGCTCCATGAAGTTTTCGCTGAGTGGAATAAAGGCGAGCTTGACAGCTACCTGATTGAGATTACGGCTGACATCTTTACGAAAAAAGACGAAGAGACAGGCAAACCGCTTGTTGATGTCATTCTCGATAAAGCAGGACAAAAAGGAACAGGAAAATGGACAAGCCAAAGCGCGCTTGACTTAGGTGTTCCGCTTCCGATTATTACTGAGTCTGTATTCGCGCGCTTTATCTCAGCTATGAAGGAAGAGCGTGTGAAAGCGAGCGGCCTTCTTTCAGGACCTGAAGTGAAGCCTGTTACAGACAATAAAGAAGAACTGATTGAAGCAGTCAGAAAAGCGCTGTTCATGAGTAAAATCTGTTCTTACGCGCAAGGATTTGCTCAAATGAAAGCAGCTTCTGAAGAATACAACTGGGATCTGAAATACGGCGAAATCGCTATGATCTTCCGCGGCGGCTGCATCATCCGCGCTGCATTCCTTCAGAAGATCAAAGAAGCTTACGATCGCGAACCTGAGCTCGATAACCTGCTTCTTGACAGCTACTTCAAAAATATTGTAGAAAGCTACCAAGGAGCGCTTCGCCAAGTGATTTCACTTGCAGTTGCCCAAGGTGTACCGGTGCCATCATTCTCAAGCGCATTAGCTTACTATGACAGCTACCGCACAGCTGTACTCCCTGCAAACTTAATTCAAGCGCAGCGTGACTACTTTGGCGCCCATACTTATGAGCGTACAGATAAAGAAGGTATTTTCCATACTGAATGGATGAAGTAATAGAAGACCCCGAAGCCCTTAGGGCTTCGGGGTTTTTTGTTATTGAATGAGCGTTGACAGCCGCAAAAAAGCCGAAAATGCGCTACAGCATTTTCGGCTTTTTCTGTATTATATATTCCACCAGTGCAAGCCGTCTTTCGCCAAAAGATCATCTGATTCTTTCGGTCCCATAGAGCCTGACTCATAGTTTGGAGATAGGGTCTTGTTTGCTGCCCATGTTTCAGAAATGGCATCGACAAAACTCCAAGACAAGGCAACTTCATCCCAGTGTGCAAAGTTTGTGGCATCGCCAAGAAGACAGTCGTGAATCAATTTTTCATATGCTTCAGGGGTGTTCATCTCATCATTGCAATTGCTGCAGTAATCCAGCTTGATTGGCTGCGCGTGTGCTGCTCCGCCAAGCTTTTTAGCATTCAAGTAAAGCGTAATGCCTTCGTCAGGCTGAATATGGATGACGAGCAAGTTCGGATTCATGTTGTTTTCATTGCCGTAGTACAGGTTCATCGGAATGTCCTTAAATTGAACGACGATTTTTGTGGACTTTTCTTTCATTCGTTTTCCGGTGCGGATATAGAATGGAACACCAGCCCATCTGAAGTTGTCGATCAAGAGCTTTCCTGAAACAAAGGTTTCTGTATTGGAGTCAGGAGCGACATTATCTTCATCCGTATAAGCGGGAACCGCCACACCGTCAATCTCACCGGCTTGATATTGCCCGCGCACAAAATACTCATCGACTTCGTCTTTTGCAATAGGGCGCAGTGCTCTCAGCACCTTCACCTTTTCGCTGCGGATTTCTTCTGTGTTCAATTTGATCGGCGGCTCCATTGCAAGAAGGGCAACCATCTGCATGATATGGTTTTGCACCATGTCGCGCAGAGCGCCTGATTTTTCGTAATATCTCGCCCGGTCTTCGACGCCGAGTGATTCACTTGATGTGATTTGAATATTTGAGATGTAGCGGTTTGTCCAAAGCGGTTCGAAAATCGCATTCGCAAACCGGATCACTTCAATGTTCTGAACCATTTGTTTGCCTAGGTAATGGTCAATTCTGTAAATTTGATCTTCAGTAAACGCTTCGCGGATTTCTTTGTTCAGCGCTTGTGCGCTTGGCAGATCATGGCCAAACGGCTTTTCAATGACCAGGCGGGACCAGCCTGTTGTTGCTGTCACACCTTCTGATTTTAATGTTTTTGCAATTGTCCCGAAGAATTCAGGAGCCATTGCCAAGTAGAACATTCTGTTGTTCGGAATTTGATATGTATCTTCCAGCTGGTTAAGCAATACGTTAAGCTCTTGATAAGAGCCAGGGTTTGTCACGTCGAACGGGTGATAGTAAAAATGAGACGTGAAATCATCTATATGTTTATCCGCAGATGAGGAAATGGATGTTTTAACAGTTTCGCGAAGATCCTCATTAGACCAAGGTCTTCTTCCAACTCCTACTACTGCAAACTCTTCTCCGATTTGTCCGTTTTGATATAAACGGTGGATAGACGGATACAGTTTTCGTTTTGCTAAATCTCCCGTTGCGCCGAATATGACAATTACTGCTTTTGGTTGTTGGTTTGTTTTCACTAAAAGTACCTCACTTTATTCGAAGCTTTATTTTAGTACACCCCGTATATTTCCTTCATTTTAAATCTAAAATTCAACGAAAGCAAACATTTAAGCCCTTTTTTTGCAGAATGCTTTAAAATATCTCTAGAACAAAAGGATTGTTCCTTTCAAGGGCAAGATTCACATTTTGCGCATGATCCTGTATTCTTGTAGGTAACTAGTTCTAGTAGGAGGAAGGAAATGTGGAATTACTTTTTTTAGGGACGGGAGCCGGCATTCCCGCTAAGGCGAGAAACGTAACGTCGGTCGCATTGAAAATGCTTGAAGAAAGGCGTTCGGTATGGCTGTTTGACTGCGGGGAAGCCACACAGCACCAAATTTTACATACTACGATTAAACCTCGAAAAATCGAAAAAATTTTCATTACCCATATGCACGGTGACCATGTATACGGGCTTCCGGGGCTTCTGGGGAGCCGTTCCTTTCAAGGCGGAGAAGACGAGCTGACGGTATATGGACCTAAAGGGATTAAGGCGTTTATTGAAACAAGCCTTGCCGTCACAAAAACCCATCTGACATATCCGCTTGTGATCCGGGAAATCGAGGAAGGGATCGTGTTTGAAGACGATCAGTTTGTAGTCACAGCGGTATCGGTTATTCACGGAGTGGAGGCCTTCGGATACCGCGTCCAGGAAAAAGACGTGCCAGGCTCCTTGAAGGCGGATGTATTAAAGGAAATGAACATCCCGCCCGGTCCTGTGTATCAAAAAATCAAAAATGGCGAAACGATAACACTAGAAGACGGGCGCACCATCAATGGGAATGATTTTCTGGAGCCTCCGAAGAAAGGGAGGGCTGTAGTCTTTTCCGGAGATACGAGAGTAAGTGACAAGCTAAAGGCGCTTGCACGGGATTGTGATGTGCTTGTTCATGAAGCGACCTTTGCTAAGGAAGATCGGAAGCTTGCTTATGATTATTTTCACAGTACAACGGAACAAGCGGCCATTACAGCGAAAGAAGCAGGGGCAAAGAAGCTCATTTTAACCCATATCAGCGCCAGATATCAGGGAGATTCCTCGCTGGAGCTTCAGAAAGAAGCGGCTGACGTTTTCCCGAACAGCGTGGCGGCGTATGATTTCTTAGAGGTACACGTCCCGCGGGGCTGATGCCAAGCGTTCTTATTTGACAATTTGTGATGATGTTGTATAATAAAACGTAATCATTACGCTTTATAAGGAGATGTTCATATGAGAGTCAATGTTACTTTAGCCTGTACTGAAACGGGAGACCGGAATTACATCACAACAAAAAACAAACGCACCAACCCAGACCGTTTAGAGCTGAAAAAATATTCACCGCGTTTAAAGAAATATACCCTTCATCGTGAAACAAAGTAATCATAAAAGAAGACCGGGCGTTACATACCCGGTCTTCTTTTTATGTTAATTGACTGCCTGAAAAAGCGGTACAGCCTGCTGGCATGCTGCACACCATACATCATAAATAGCCAAATGAACGATATGGGGTTCGTCATGATGGATGTTGTGTGAGCTGTTTTTCGCTTGAATCCAGCCGCTTTGATGAGATAGAGTCAATATGCTCCTATGCATGTTTAGCCAATCCTGTTCAGTAGTGAATTGCGTAGTCCGTTCGCCTGATGACAACACGAGGAGGGGCATGTTTTCCAAATGGACTTGCCGTTGTTTGAGAATCTGCAGGCTTCCTAAAAATTCTGCATGTGTGCCCTCAGTCATCATCTTGCTTGTATCTGCTTTGTGCATTTCTTCAGGAATAAAGGAGGAGTTTGCACAATCCCCTAAAGCTGGATCAAGGAGAACCATGCCGATAATATCGGGCTTGTTTTTGCAAGCCCACAATCCGGTGATGATAGCTCCGTATGAATGTGAAACAGCCAGATAAGGAGGTTTTACATCTGCTGCATGAAGCAAACTCTCCAATTCTTTTACCTTTTGGTCAGCTGTTCGCTTAGCGCTGCTTCGCCCGCTTTTTCCTATTCCCGCCCGATCATATGTAAAAATGCCAAATTCATCATCAATATCCGCTATTAATGGATTCCACGTCTCAGAAGACGTACCGTAGCCGGCCTCAAAGACAATCGTTACACCGCTTGATCCTCTTCGGAATTTTGTATGAAACGCGCATCCGTCAATTGTATATGTCTTTTCCATCCAAGCTGAGCTCATTGGAGTCATCTCCTCTAATTGGTTCTACTAGGGAGACGGAGAACCTGAGCTGATCGTTTCTCTAAAAAATAAAAAAAGAGATATCCGTTTGAGGATATCTCTTTTGGACATTACCAGCCTCTCTCATATTGAACAGGGGCCGGAATCTCTGTATTAAGCTGTTTCGCCGCTGTTCTTGCAAAGAAAGGATCTCGCAAAAGCTCTCTGCCGATAAAGATAAGGTCGGCACGCCCGTTTTGCAGAATTTCTTCAGCCATAGAACCGTCTGTAATCATGCCAACAGCACCAGTTGCCATGTCGGCCTGTTCACGGATTTTCTCAGCGAAGCTGACTTGATAGCCGGGGAATACGTTAATGTCAGCGTGAACAAGGGCGCCTGAGCTGCAGTCAATTAAGTCCACACCCTGTTCCTTCATCCATTTTGCAAACCCGATGTGATCGGCGATGTCTAAGCCTTTGTCTGTATAGTCAGAAGCGGATACACGGACAAATAAAGGGCCGTCCCATACTTGTTTGACTTCATCAATGATCTCTCTTAAGAAACGGTAACGGTTTTCTGGAGAGCCGCCGTATTCATCTGTTCGATGGTTGGAAAGCGGAGATAAAAATTCGTGAATGAGGTATCCGTGCGCCGCATGAATTTCAATCACATCGAAGCCGGCTTCTTTTGCGCGGACAGCCGCTTGTTTGAACTCCTGCACCGTTTCTTTTATTTTTTCTGCTGACATTTCTACAGGTGTTGCTGATTGTTCGTCAAACGCAATGGCCGATGGAGCGAAAATATCCCCTTCAAGCTCTGCTTTACGTCCGGCATGGGCAAGCTGAATGCCGATTTTTGATCCTTGTTCTTTGACTTGCTCAGTCAGTTTGGCAAAGCCTTCAATGTGGTCGTCGCTCCAAATCCCCAAGTCTTGGTCTGTGATCCGTCCTTGAGGGTTAACCGCTGATGCCTCCACAATAATCAGCCCAACCTGGCCAATTGCGCGCGATATGTAATGCGCCATGTGGAACGGCGTCAATTTTCCGTCCTTTTCATGAGAAGAATACATGCACATTGGCGACATGACGATGCGGTTTTTTAATGTCATATCTTTAATTGTTATCGGTGTGAATAATGTTCTGGCCATTTCTTTCGCCTCCCGTAAGGTTTTTAGAGGTTGATTATATCAAGTGATTTCTTTCCCGTCATATAAACTGCTCAAAAGATCCGTTTTGTTACATATTTCGGTATAATAGACAGGGAATCATCTTATTTTTCAGGCTAGAAGCGTTTTTATACAAAGGAGGGGCGGAGATCGATGAATTGGCAGACGAAAGACGAATTGCTGACCCTTTTAACTTCTCTTGTGCAATACGAAAGCATCACCGGTTCGAAGGGAGAGGCAGCACTTGCAGAATATCTTTATTTTATTTTGAAAGACAAGCCTTATTTTCAAACACATCCTGAGGATGTAACACTTCATCCGATGGATGACGGCAGATCCTTTCTAACGGCTCTTGTCAAAAAGAAGAATGTCAAAAAGACAGTGCTTTTGCTGAGCCATTTTGATGTCGTGGACATAGAGGACTACGGAGAGTTCAAGCATATGGCATGTAAGCCCGCTGAGCTTTTGAGCTCTTTTTTAGAGAAAAAAGAGCTCCTTCCGGAACATGTGCGAACAGACGCTGAAAGCGGCGACTGGCTGTTTGGAAGAGGGACGATGGATATGAAAGCGGGGCTCGCTGTTCAGCTGTCGATGCTGGAGCGGGCGATGGACGGCCAGTTTGAAGGAAATCTGCTGTTGATTACGGTTCCTGACGAGGAAGCAAATTCGAAAGGCATGATTGAAGCTGTTCCTGTA
Source organism: Bacillus vallismortis (assembly GCF_004116955.1). Classification (NCBI taxonomy): domain Bacteria; kingdom Bacillati; phylum Bacillota; class Bacilli; order Caryophanales; family Bacillaceae; genus Bacillus; species Bacillus vallismortis. The sequence goes on from NZ_CP026362.1 coordinate 1,118,624, forward strand.
CTGAAGGAAATGGAGAAAAAGCATGATATCACATTAACAGCTTGCCTGAATGCCGAACCGATGTTTGAAAAATTTCCCGGCGACCAGCAGCAATATTTTTACTCCGGAAGCATTGGCAAGGTACTTGCGGGGTTTTTCTGCAAGGGGATTGAAACTCATGTCGGAGAGCCGTTTTCAGGCGTAAACGCAAATTTAATGGTATCTGAGTTGAACCGCTTGCTTGAATTGAATGCTGATTATTGCGAGAAGGTTGAAGGTGAAGTCACTCCGCCGCCGGTAAATTTAATGCAAAAGGACTTGAAAGAGGCGTATTCTGTTCAGACACCACATACAGCTGTCACGTTATTTAATGTGCTGTCCATGAAACGATCGGCCAGTGAACTGCATCAGATGCTGCTGAAAACCGCGGAGCAGGCGGCGAGAGAAATCACCGCGAATATTCGGAAGAAAACACAGGATTTCCAGCAATTTGAGTCGTTTACTCCGGTGGAACGCACCGTCTCTGTTTTGACTTTTGATGAGCTGGTCACACGTGCGAAAAAGCGTGTCGGAAACTCGGAAACAGAGCGGGTGTTGAATTATGCCTTTGCCAACAGGGGAGATCTTGGGGACAGGGATTTTTCAACGAAAATGGTGTCTGAGCTTGCTTCGCTTTGTAAGGAAGATGCGCCGCTCATTGTTCTGTTCTACAGCCCGCCATTTTATCCTTCGGTTTCTTCAAAGGACGATCCATTGATCAGGAATACAGCTGATCAGCTTACCCATTATGCAGCTGACAGATTCGGCATTGCGTTGCGGGAGGTTCAGTATTTTCCCGGACTTTCAGACTTAAGCTATCTGCAGCTCGAAAAGCAGGAAGTTGACGCGTATACAAGCAATATGCCGCTCTTTAATAGGGGATATACACTGCCAAGCCGCAAAGATCAGGCATTATATGTCCCGGTTTTAAATGTCGGTCCGGCTGGAAAAGATCCGCACAAATGGACGGAAAGGCTGTATCTGCCTTATTCCTTTGAAGTGCTTCCAGATTTGCTTTCATTTACGATTTCCGCGCTATTACAACCATCAGAAGCTGCTCGCTTTTAGGGGAAATAAAAGACAGGAGGCTTTGAGCCTTCTGTCTCTCAGCGTGTCGACAACCCCTCGCATTCGTTGTCAGTCCTGCGCGTTGGTGCCCAGCTGAGAAAAGATGAGCGGCTAAAAGCTGAGCATTCTGCGAAAGTCTGCTTCGATGCTCGTCCTCTCTAGACTTCAAGGATTTTCAATCACGCTGAAAAGGTGAAAAATCCTAAAACGGAGGTCGTTTTAGGATTTTGTCAATAATCTGAGACAGGAAGATGTGATCCTCCTGTCTTTGTGCTTACTTCTCTATTGCAGCACCGGAAAACTGCTCTTTGATCTCTGCACTGCGTTTAGCGGTTTCTTCAATACAGTGAATAATCGCTTCTTCAAAGCGGGAGTCCTGTAAAGCGCGAAGGCCTGCTTCAGTTGTGCCTCCCGGACTTGTGATTTCCTTGCGCAGCATTGCGGGCTGTTTACCGCTTTTAAGGAGCATTTCTGTTGCCCCTGCCATAGTCTGCAAAATGAGAGCTTTTGCCGTTTCCTTATCCAAACCTACTTTTTGCGCCGCTTTTTCCATTGCCTCGATATAACGGTACACGTAGGCCGGCCCGCTGCCGGCGATCGCCGTGACAGCGTCAAGGTGCCGTTCCTCAACCAGTGTGGCATCCCCGACTGTTTCCAATAGCGTTTTTGCGGCAATGATATCGTCCTGGTTTGCTTCAGGGCTTACAGAAAATCCGGTTGCTGACTTTTGGATGGCTGCGGATGTATTAGGCATGACGCGAATGACCGCAAGCTTGCTGCCAAAATAGTGCTGAATGGTTTCGATGGTAAGGCCTGCAAGCACTGAAATCACGAGCTGGTCTTTGATATACGAGCGGATGCTGCCGATGCTTTCCGCCGCGTCCTTCGGTTTAAAAGCAAGGAAGAGAATATCGGTTTGAGCGAAAAACTCATTTTTATCCCTGCATGGACGCACGCCATACAATTCCTTTAATTCAGTCAGACGCTCGTCATTTGAGCGGTTTGTGATATAAATATGTTCTGGTTTTGTGATGCCGCTTTGCAAAATGCCTTTCATCATTGCTTCTGCCATGGACCCGGCGCCGACAAATCCTATCTTTTTCATTGATATCCTCCTTTTATCAGAACAACAAAAAACCTTTTCATCACGTAAAGGACGAAAAGGTTCGCGGTACCACCCTCATTAGCACAGATTGTGCTCAGCTCAAATCCCATAACGCGGGAAACGTTTAGGGTTGCCTAACCGCGACTTGAGGACAGGTTCTACAAACAAGCGGGCTGCAATACCTTTCAGCCGGGGGTATCGCTCTCTTTGGCTATTGCCTTGTATACGATTCCTCGTCATAGCGTTCCAATGGTTCTCGTTTTAGTTTGTTGTTCATTATGCAATGGCGGACAAGCTCATGTCAATAGCTTTTTCAAAAAGAGACGTTCTCATTCGGCAATAATGACACAAGACTAAGAAAAAGCTAAAATATGAATAATGAATGAAGACAAGGAGCAAAAGGATGACAACTCTAGATATCATTCCCATTCGCGTCCCGACGCCGTTTGCTGTCGGCGATGTTATCGTTTACCTCGTAAAAGGTGACGCGCTGACACTTATTGATGCCGGGCCGAATACAAAAGAGGCTGTGAGAGCGCTTCAAGCGCAACTTGCCGCTGTAAATGTGAAAATGTCAGATATTGAGCAGATTGTACTGACTCACCATCATGCTGATCATGCCGGCTTGCTTGATGTTTTTTCTAATGAAATCGAAGTGATTGGGCATCCGTTCAACGAACCTTATATCAGCCGAGATCAAGCTTTTATGGATTGGCAAAAATGCTTTTTTCAAAAGCTGCTGCCTGAATTAGGCGTCCCATTTGATGCGGAAAAGGCGGAAAAGCTGCTACGGTCGGCGTACGCCTTTTCTTGTACGAGATCCCTGACGAAAACAGTCAGAGAAGGGATGGGCATTGATGGGCTTGAGGGCTGGACTGTTTTGGAAATGCCAGGGCATGCCGAGTCGCATATCGTTCTTTTCCATGAAAAAAGCGGGAGAATGCTTGGTGGCGATCTTCTGCTGGCCAACAGCTCGTCTAATCCAATATTGGAAGCGCCGAAAACAGGGGACATAAGATCAAAGCCTTTAGTCGATTATCAGCGGTCCTTGCGAAGGCTGTCTGAACTTGATCCAACAATCGTTTTTCCCGGTCATGGCGAGACGATCACCAGCGTACAGGCGCTGATTGAGAAGCGTTTTGACAAGCAGAGGAACAGGACGGAGGATGTGCGGCGTATGCTGGACGAAAAGCCCATGACTGTTTTTCAGGTCTGTCAGCAGCTTTTTCCTGCTGTGTTTGAAAAGGAATTATTTTTAACGGTGTCAGAAACGGCAGGGCATCTGGATGTGTTGGCTGCAGAAGAATCCATCACGTCATATTGGGAAGGAAATACTGCATACTTTAGAACGATGAAGAGGTGAAAGGGATGAAGCAAATAGCGGGAAAGCGGATATGGATCACCGGCGCTTCAGGAGGGCTCGGTGAAAGAATCGCATACTTATGCGCGGCTGAAGGAGCCCATGTCTTGCTGTCGGCAAGACGCGAGGATCGTTTGATAGAAATCAAAAGGAAGATAACTGAAGAGTGGAGCGGACAGTGTGAGATTCTCCCTCTGGATGTCGGCCGCTTAGAGGATATCACCCGTGTGCGAGATCAAATTGGCTCGGTTGATGTACTGATCAACAATGCGGGATTCGGTATATTTGAAACGGTTTTAGACTCGACACTGGAGGATATGAAAGCGATGTTTGATGTGAATGTCTTCGGACTGATCGCCTGTACAAAAGCGGTGCTTCCGCAAATGCTTGAGCAAAACAAAGGCCATATCATCAATATCGCTTCCCAAGCGGGGAAAATTGCAACACCAAAGTCGAGCCTTTATTCCGCAACAAAACATGCCGTGCTCGGCTACTCAAACGCTTTGCGGATGGAGCTTTCGGAAACCGGCATTAATGTGACAACAGTCAATCCGGGACCGATTCAGACGGACTTTTTTTCCATTGCTGATAAAGGCGGGGACTATGTCAAAAATCTCGGCCGATGGATGCTTGACCCTGATGACGTGGCAGCTCAAATTACCGCTGCTATTTTTACGAACAAACGGGAGATTAATCTTCCGCGTTTAATGAATGCCGGCACCAAGCTGTATCAGCTGTTTCCTGCCCTTGTTGAAAAGCTGGCAGGACGTGTGCTTACGAAAAAATAACAGTGGAACTGCCTGGGGTGTGCTGGCTGTTGGTATATGCACAGGCCATTTTTTAGAGGAAGGGAGAAATCATTGGATGCCAATTCATCAAGAAGCCCTTCATGTTCTGTTTAAAGATCCGTTCATTCAGAAATTGATGGAGGCAGAGCCTGTATTCTGGGAAAATCCGGGCAAGAAAGAGAGCCCGTTATTGCATGCAGATGAGTGGGAAACTGAGATAGCGGAGGCGGAAAAAAGGCTGCGGCGATTTGCCCCTTATATTGCCGAGGTGTTTCCTGAGACGAAAGATGCCAAAGGAATGATCGAGTCTCGGCTTTTTGACATGTTGCATATGAAGAAACATCTCGAAGCGGCATATCAGCAGCCATTTCCGGGAAGATGGCTTCTAAAGTGCGACCATGAGCTCCCGATTTCAGGATCAATTAAAGCGCGGGGCGGGATTTATGAAGTATTAAAACATGCTGAAATGCTGGCGCTTCAAGAAGGACTGCTTCGGGAAACCGATGATTACCGCATCTTACAGGAAGAGCGGTTCGCCGCGTTTTTCTCCCGATATTCGATTGCTGTCGGATCGACAGGAAACCTTGGATTAAGCATCGGCATCATCGGTGTCGCACTTGGGTTTCGCGTGACAGTCCATATGTCCGCCGATGCTAAGCAGTGGAAAAAGGATCTGCTTCGCCAAAAGGGTGTTACTGTCATAGAATATGAATCTGATTACAGTGAAGCGGTGAAAGAAGGGAGACGGCAGGCGGCGCAAGATCCATTTTGTTATTTTATTGATGATGAACATTCCCGTCAGCTGTTTTTAGGATATGCTGTTGCCGCCAGCCGATTAAAAACACAGCTTGACTGTATAAATGTACAACCAAGTCTGGAGACCCCGCTGTTTGTGTACCTGCCGTGCGGTGTCGGCGGAGGGCCGGGCGGTGTGGCACTTGGGCTTAAGCTTTTATATGGCGACCATGTTCATGTGTTTTTCGCTGAACCGACTCATTCACCTTGTATGTTGTTGGGGCTTTATTCCGGCCTTCACGAGAAGATTTCTGTTCAAGATATCGGCCTCGATAATCGGACGGCTGCTGACGGGCTTGCTGTAGGGAGGCCGTCAGGATTTGTCGGACAGCTGATTGAACCGCTGCTGAGCGGCTGTTATACCGTAGAGGACGATACGCTTTATGCCTTGCTTCATCTGCTAGCTGTATCTGAAAATAACGATTTAGAGCCCTCTGCTCTTGCCGGCATGTTCGGGCCCGTTCAGCTTTTTTCGACAGAAGAAGGAAGGCGTTATAGCCAGAAATATAACATGGAACATGCTGTCCATGTCGTCTGGGGAACGGGAGGAAGCATGGTTCCAAAAGAAGAGATGTCCGCGTATAATCGAATCGGTGCGGATTTGCTGAAAAAATAAGCAGACAGTGAAAGGGTTTTCCGTTACAATCTTTGTAAGGGTTTTAACCTACAGAGAGTCAGGTGTAAACAGTGAAAAATAAAGAGCTTAACTTACATACATTATATACACAGCACAATCGTGAGTCTTGGTCTGGTTTTGGGGGACATTTGTCGATTGCTGTATCAGAAGAAGAGGCAAAAGCTGTGGAAGGGCTGAATGATTATTTATCTGTTGAAGAAGTGGAAACGATTTATATCCCGCTTGTTCGCCTCCTTCATTTGCATGTTGAGTCTGCCGCTAAACGCAATCAGCATGTCAATGTTTTTTTGAAGCATCCTCATTCAGCCAAAATTCCGTTTATGATCGGCATTGCCGGCAGTGTGGCAGTCGGAAAAAGCACGACGGCGCGAATTTTGCAGAAGCTTCTTTCGCGTTTGCCGGGAAGCCCTAAAGTGAGCCTTATCACGACAGATGGTTTTTTATTTCCTACAGCCGAGCTGAAGAAGCGAAATATGCTGTCACGAAAAGGGTTTCCTGAGAGCTATGACGTAAAGGCGCTGCTCGAATTTTTGAATGACTTAAAATCAGGAAAAGACAGCGTAAAGGCTCCGGTGTATTCCCATCTCACCTATGACCGGGAAGAAGGCGTGTTCGAGGTTGTGGAACAGGCCGATATTGTGATTATTGAAGGGATTAATGTTCTTCAGTCGCCCACCTTGGAGGATGACCGGGAAGATCCGCGTATTTTTGTCTCCGATTTCTTTGATTTTTCGATTTATGTGGACGCGGACGAAAGCCGGATTTTCACATGGTATTTAGAACGTTTTCGTCTGCTTCGGGAAACTGCGTTTCAAAATCCCGATTCTTATTTTCATAAATTTAAAGACTTGTCTGATCAAGAGGCTGACGAGATGGCAGCCTCGATTTGGGAGAGTGTTAACCGGCCGAACTTATATGAAAATATCTTGCCGACTAAATTCAGGTCGGATCTCATTTTGCGTAAGGGAGACGGGCATAAGGTTGAAGAAGTGCTGGTAAGGCGGGTGTGATATCGTGCATCATATCGAACTGTATGTCTCTGATTTGGAAGCCTCTAGGCGATTTTGGGGATGGTTCCTAACCGAAATTGGCTATAAAGAGTATCAAAAATGGAGCTCAGGCATCAGCTGGAAGAAAGATCGTTTTTACCTTGTGATTGTGCAGGCGAAAGAGCCATTTCTAGAGCCGGAATACCACAGGTGCCGCGTCGGGCTGAACCATCTCGCATTTCATGCTGAATCCAAGCTGCAAGTCGACCTGATGACCGAAAAACTGGCGGCAAAAGGCTATCGTGTGTTGTACCGAGACCGGCATCCTTTTGCCGGAGGAGACGGGCATTATGCAGTTTATTGTGAGGATCCGGACAGGATTAAGGTAGAGCTCGTTGCCCCAAGCGGTCAATCATAGGGTGTTAAGCTTTTTCTCAATGCGGTCAAGCTGCGCTTTTCGGTTCTTCGCATACTTGAAGCTTATAACCTGCAAACATAATAAATACGAAAAGATGAACATCAAATGGCCTATATGCATGTTCATCACTTCATCGTTGCGGGAGAGATTGGTTTTCTCCCGCGTTTTTTTAGTTAAAGCGGCTTTTCCAGGCCGGAACGGTGTTTTGTGATTTCCGTTTTCATCTGCCGATAGGCGAACGCTAAAAATGGCAGGCCGAGCAGGGTAATGCCGCTCAAGACAGAAAAAATAAAAATCGGCCGTCCGGCGCCAAACAGATCTATACACAACCCTCCAATCCAGGGGCCAATAACGTTTCCGAGCTGTGAAAAACCGATTGCCCCGAAATAAGTGCCTTTTAATCCTGGTTTTGCAATCTGGTCTACAAACAAGTCCATCATAGAGAATAGAAGCACTTCACCAATTGTAAATGTGACCACAATCATCACTAGTGAGGAAACACCGTGTGATATGGTGAAAATGGCCATGCTGATACTCACCATCACATTACCGAGCATCAGGGAGCAAAGCGGCGAAAAACGCTTTGCAAAATGGACGATGGGAAATTGCGTCGCCAGCACAACGATTGCGTTTAACGTGAGCATCACCCCATACAGCTTCGTTCCATTGCTGATCAAGGGGTTCTGCGCCATATACCGCGGGAATGTGGAACTGAATTGTGAGTAGCCGAAGGTGCATAGCGTAATGCCAACCAAAGCAATTGTAAAAAGATGATCTTTTTGCGTCACCATAAACGCTTCCCGCACGCTCATATGCCGGGATTGGCCTAATGCTGACGAGGATGGATGTTTTTTAAATTGGACAGCAAGTATAAGGCCGTATAATCCGTAAATCACTGCGGGGACCAAAAAGGGTCCGGTCGATTGCGATGAGCCGAAATACAGGCCGAGCACCGGTCCGAAGACCACGCCGATATTAATAGCCGCATAGCGTAAATTAAAAACAAGCAATCTCGTTTTTTCTTCTGTCATATCAGACAGCAAAGCCTTTGAAGCGGGCTCGAACAGTGATTTGCAAAGACCGTTTAATGCGTTTACCACAAAAAACATCCAGAGATGAGATGCCGCCGCGAACCCTGCAAATACCAGCATCCAGCCGAAAATGGACACGAGCATCATGTTTTTTCTGCCGAATTTGTCCGAGATATATCCGCCGTAAAAGCTCGCAAGGATGCCCACTGATGAGCTTGCGGCGATAACAAGTCCGGCATAAGAAGCTGATGTGCCTTGGACGGCTGTTAAATAAATCGCTAAAAAAGGAATGCTCATCGATGTTGCCATTCGGCCGAAAATGGTTCCGATGATAATTGTCCAGCTGATGGGGTGGATATCTTTCCATTTCTTCATGAATCGTATTCTCTCCTGTATGTAAGATCATTTTCTATCATATATGAAAAAATTTCCTTATCCAATGGAACATTCAAAATATTTTCTTTTTCATATGAAAACATATCTTATCGCTGTCGGAGTGTACATCGTTGAAGTGGCGGCTGAAGCGTTGAGAAGGAACATGCCAATATATCCGATGCTTAGTTATGGTAGTGAAAGCACATTATGTAATGTAATTGATGCTGCAATACGTGAGCATTTCAAAGCTTAGGCAGGCTGTGGAACTAAACGGGTGTCTGGTTAATAGGAAAGGCGATGGCGTTGATGCAGGTGACACTGGATAGACCCTTTCTCCGTGATGGCAAAACGATTGTTTGTTATCACGGCGGTGTTTTCAAAGAAAAGCCGCATAGCGGCTGAAAGAGCGGATAGTCCAATTCGGGGCGCTGTGCACCTCTGTTTCTTTTCGCCCATGGTTAAGAGAACAGCCCTTGGTTTGTGACATAGTCATAAATGATATCTTCTATATGCGCATGCAGATCCTCATCGGGCTCTTCATTCTGTCTCTCTTCCAAGGCTGCTTTCAGGCTTTGTTTTTCATACGGGCTTAATGGATCTATGGCAACATTTCGGCCGTATTGGCGCAGTGCCTGTCCCATCATTTTCTCGACAAATTTCTCCATTATGACTCTCCTATCTTTATGCTTCGCTTTTATTCTACTAAATGTTTTTCTTCTCTCACACCCTTGGATCATATTTTCTGTCAGACAAGAATCATTTACCAGTATAAACCGAACGTACTTTCGCATATAATAGAAAAACGAACATAAGTTCTTTTTTTAGAGGTGTGTATGATGAAAGAAAAAGTGATTTTTCTCGTTGACATGCAATCGTTTTATGCATCTGTAGAGAAAGCGGAAAATCCACATTTGAAAAATAGGCCCGTCATTGTGTCGGGTGATCCCGAAAAAAGGGGAGGAGTCGTATTGGCTGCCTGCCCGCTGGCAAAACAAACGGGGGTCGCGAATGCATCGCGTTTGTGGGAGGCGCAGGAAAAGTGCCCTGAAGCTATTGTGCTCCGGCCCCGTATGCAGCGGTATATTGATGTATCACTCCAAATTACGGCGATTCTAGAGGAATATACAGACCTTGTGGAACCGTATTCCATTGATGAGCAATTCATGGACATTACAGGCAGCCAGAAGCTGTTTGGGGCGCCGGAGGAGATCGCGAAAAGCATTCAGGGCAGAATCATGCGGGAGATCGGCGTTTATGCGCGGGTCGGAATCGGCTCTAATAAAGCGCTGGCCAAAATCGCGTGCGACAATTTTGCCAAAAAGAATAAGAACGGTATTTTTACCTTAACGAAAGAAAATATGAAAACCGACATGTGGCCGCTTCCGGTGGGCAGCATGTTTGGCGTTGGGAGCCGAATGAAGCATCACTTAAACCGGATGGGCATCAGCACGATCGGCGGGCTCGCGTCTTTTCCGCTCGAACTTTTAAAAAAGAAATGGGGCATTAACGGCCACGTGCTGTGGATGACAGCGAACGGGATCGACTATTCTCCTGTGTCAACTTCATCTCTGGACGGGCAAAAGGCGATAGGCCATGGAATGACTCTCCCGAGAGACTACGAACACTTTGACAAAGAAATCAAGGTCGTGCTGCTGGAACTGAGTGAAGAAGTGTGCAGGCGAAGCCGAAACGCCGGGGCAATGGGGCAGACGGTGTCAGTAAGCTGCCGGGGTGCTGATTTTGATTGGCCGACGGGCTTCAACCGGCAAGTGAAGCTGGCGGAGCCGACAAATTCTACCCAGGATGTATATGAGGCCGTATGCCGGCTGTTTCTTACGTTTTGGGACGGGAAGCCTGTCCGCCGCCTCGGGGTCAATTTGTCTCAGCTCTCCTCTGATGACATATGGCAGCTCAATTTATTTCAGGATGATGCAAAGAAAATGAGCCTTGGCTATGTGATGGATGGCATTAAAAGCCGGTTCGGCGATACAGCCATCATCAGGGCGGCGTCACTGACAGCGGCAGGCCAGGCATTTGAACGCGCGGCTAAAATAGGAGGGCATTATAAATGAACGACCATTTAAAAAGAGGCAACATGCTGTGGGAAGGGAGCAGGATGTTTCTGCCGGAACATAAACAAAGCCTGCTTGAGAGAAAGCGCCATAAACAAAAGCTGCAAAAGCCGATCCTTGATTCTGATAAGCTGGAGGAAATGAATCAAACGCTTTGCGCCGCGATGGAGTTTGCTCAGAATGTCACTGTCAGCTGCTTCCAGGACGGTGAAATCGTCCGCCGCACCGGGAAAATCTGCCGGTATGAAGAGTTTGAAAAAACAGTATGGGTAAAAGCAGACGAGGATCAGATTTATAAGCTGAAACTTGATCAGGTGCTTGATATTGTGCTGTAAAGTTTCTCCCCCCTGCACTGGGGGGAGAAATATGTTGCAGAAAAGAAGGCATTTACAATTCCAGTCAGGCAAAATATAATTTTTATATTGCAGAAAAAAAGAGCTGACATTCGTTTTGCCAGACGGAGGGAGATCAAATCGTAAATGGATATTCGAACAATTACGTCTTCAGATTATGAAATGGTAACGTCTGTAATGAATGAATGGTGGGGCGGCCGGCAGCTGAAAGAAAAATTGCCGAGACTATTTTTTGAGCATTTTCAGGACACAAGCTTTATTACATCTGAACAGAACAGTATGACAGGATTTTTAATCGGGTTTCAATCGCAATCGGATCCTGAAACGGCATACATCCATTTCTCCGGTGTGCACCCTGATTTCAGAAAAATGCAAATAGGGAAACAATTATATGATGTCTTTATTGAAACGGTAAAACAAAGAGGCTGCACCCGGATCAAGTGCGTCACTTCACCGGTGAATAAGGTATCAATCGCGTATCACACAAAGTTGGGCTTTGACATTGAAAAGGGCACCAAAACGGTAAATGGCGTTTCAGTGTTTGCAAACTACGATGGCCCGGGCCAAGACAAGGTCCTGTTTGTCAAAAACATATGAGGGGGAAATAGGATGGATTTTTTATCAAAAACCCCTGAGCCTCCTTATTATGCTGTCGTTTTTTCGTCTGTCAAAAGCGAAAGTGACACAGAATATGCGGAAACAGCAGAGCGGATGGTATCGCTGGCGGCGGATCAGCCCGGATTTTTAGGCGTCGAAAGCGTTCGGGAAGCGAATGGAAGGGGCATAACGGTTTCCTATTGGGACAGTATGGACGCCATAAATCGCTGGAAGCATCACACTGAACATCAAGCGGCAAAAGAAAAAGGAAAGAGCGTTTGGTACGCGTCGTATGCAGTCCGCGTCGCAAAGGTTGAGAGGCAGCGGCTATTTTCAGGAGAACAGAAATGATTGAATTTCTTCAGCATAAGAAAGACAGCGCAGCGCGTGAGATTATTGCCGTACAGCAGCCCGCCTACATCAAAGAAGCGGAGCTAATCGGTTTTGGCGGTATTCCCGCCTTACAAGAGAAGGTCAAGGATATTCAAGCATCTCATGAACAGTTTGCGGGATATCGGAAAGACAGCAAACTGATCGGCGTCATTTCATATGAGAAAAACATGCATCATCTCACCATTTGCAGGCTGGTTGTGCATCCCGGCAGTTTCAGAAACGGGATTGGACGAGCACTTCTGCGATTTGTCATCGAGCAAAACGAAGACGCTGAGCTGATTGAAGTGGCAACAGCCGAGAACAATACACCGGCCGTGTCACTGTACACAAAGGCAGGGTTTCAAAAGATTGAAACGGTGAGAGCAGCGGAGGGTCTGGTGCTGTCGGTCTTTCATTTGTATCCGAAAAGAAAAGTTGAAGTGGTTCTCTACAATGAAAAATGGGCGGAACTTTTCAGTGAAGAAAAAGAACGGCTGAAGCTTGTGTTCGGACCTGAGATCATCGGTGTTCATCATATCGGAAGCACATCGATCCCGAACATGGCGGCAAAGCCAATCATTGATATTCTGATTGAAGTAAGATGTATTGAAGCTGTAAGCCAATATGATACACAAATGAAGGCTATCGGCTATACACCGAAAGGAGAAAACGGCATAGCTGGCAGGCGTTATTTCCAAAAGGGCGGAAATAAACGCACCCACCACGTCCATATATATGAAAAGGGAAACCCTGCTGTTGAAAGGCATATGCTGTTCAGAGATTATCTCAGAGCCCATCCAAAAATAGCGGCCGAATACGCTGTTCTCAAAAAACGACTGGCGGCCCATTATCCGGATCGTATCGATCAGTACATACAAGAGAAACATGATTGGATGAAGGCTGCAGAAGAACATGCGAAGCGATGGAAAGAAGGCAGAAACAATGCGGATGGAAGCGTTGTATGCTACAATAGCGAAAATGATGGAAACGGGGGTCTCACCTTATGAACATACATGTGACAGATGCAGCGAAACAGACACTGCAGCAGGCGTTTGACGCCAACCCAGGGAAAAAAGCCCAGCTTCGTTACGATGCAGAAGGATGCGGCTGCGCGGTAAGCGGTGTACCGACAATTTGGCTGGCAAACGAATTAACGGGACAGTGCGAGCAGCTGGAAACGAACGGCATCCCGCTTTATATCCAATCGTCGCAAAAAGTGTTTTTTGACGATCAAATGACGATCGATTACAATGAAAAAGCCAAAACACTGGCGCTGAAAAGCCCGGCTGAAATGCTCAGCCCCAGAATGAGCATATTAGTAAAGTAGGGAGACACGAAACGTGGAACAAAAGCTGAAGTCAATGAAGAACACAGCACAGAATAAAACGTGGGTATCCTTCCTGAACCAAAACCATCCCTATACCTTGCTCCACTGGTCAATTGGAGGAGCAGAGTCAATCAAGAAAGATGTTTGGCTGCTGCAGGATGAAATGACCTTCGAAACGCAGGAGTTTACAACAATAGATCTTGCAATTGAATGGATCAGAGAAAATATGGATGGCATTACCGACGTTTTATGAAATGGAAAAGCGAAAGAGCCGAAGAGGCCTTTCGCTTTTTATTATGGAAAAGAAAAACCTAAGGTTCCAAGACGCTTCCAAAGTGGTATATTCCGCTGAGGTGCCAACATCAATCGTTTTAGCACAAGCAACTTGGGAGTAGAGTTGTGGAAAAGAGATGCGAGATGATCGAAGAAACAGCGTGAAAAGTCCTCCGTTAATAAACGCGCAATACAAAGTATGGGAGTCCCATAAAAAACGGAGATGGTTTGACGTCAAAAACAGGGGTTGATTTGCGTTATGGCAGAAAGCGATTTTTGTTTAACTGTCAACAGGATCAGAATAGAAAACACTTAATTTTAAAGCTTCTATGGTTCTTCGTTGACATTTTGACAACGAATCTATATCATTATACCGTCTTAGTCTTTAGGCTGATAGATTGATACGTTTTTAGTGTGAAAGGAGAACAGAATGGTGGATGAACAAAAGCAAAATCAGTTAGGAGCGCTGCTGAAAGAGCATTTGCGAAAAAGATCTTTATCATTAAGAGAATTGAGCGAACGCACACAAATTGATAAAGCGACCATTTCGAGAATCATCAATGGCAAAAGAAAAGCAAACCTAAACCATTTACAAAGGTTTTCAGACAGTCTTGGCGTTTCTTTTGATGAGCTGATGACAGCGGCGGGTTATCAAATGGAGAAGAAGCAGGAGAACGGCCGTCTGGATATTCACTCATCAATTGATGAAATTGAAGATGTTTTGCAAACCTCAAATGTCTATGGGCGGTCTTTTACAGCGGAAGAGCTGAGAAGCAAACTGAATGAGTACCAGCAATATTCTCAGACAGAAGAAGGGAAGCGTACGATTCAGGACGAGTTTGAAGATAAAGTCGAGAAAGTCAGCGGCATTGGCCCTTTCCTGACCCGTTTGCAGGACATGTATTGCAGATTTACCTCAGGGCGCGGAACGCCACGTGAATTGCTGCTGATAGGCGGTGCTTTGCTGTATTTCATTATTCCTGTTGATGTTATACCCGATTATATTTTTCCGATCGGATATATCGATGACGCCGCAGCGATTCAACTCGTCTTCAATCAATTGTCACCTAAATCATAATGGAGCACGTTAAAGATGAAAAGAAAACAAACCAACATTGACATCAGTCTTCTGCTTATTTTACTTTGTCTGTTTTTCATCAGTTTGCTGGCCGTTTACAGCGGGTCGGGGCAGTATGAAACAGAAGACCCTTTTTATTTTGCCAAGCGTCAGGTTATTTGGTATCTTGTCGGGTTTGGCATCATGGCCGGAACAGCCTATATCGATTACGAGCTGCTTGACCGATTGGCGCTTCGGTTATTTGTGGGAACCGTTTTTCTTCTCATTCTCGTTCATTTTTTTGGAACATATAAAAATGGTTCACAGAGGTGGCTCAGCTTCGGGGTGTTAGAAATCCAGCCCACAGAATTTATGAAGATTATTTTAATTCTTCTGTTGGCTTCGGTACTCAATCAATATCACCATAAAAGGTTCTCCTTCACAGAGAGCCTCATTCCGACGGGTAAAATCATGGTGTACACAGTGATACCATTTTTCTTCATATTGATTCAGCCTGATTTAGGCTCTGCATTGGTGATATTGTCGATTGCATTCACGTTAATGCTGGTCTCGGGGATTTCGGGCAGAATGATCATGTTCCTGTCACTTGGGTTTATAGCATTGATCACCTTGTTGACGTTTTTACATAATTATTATTTTGACATATTTTCAAAAATCATAAAACCTCATCAGCTTGACAGGATATACGGCTGGCTCAGCCCTCATGAACATGCGTCCACATATGGCTACCAGCTGACACAGTCGTTATTGGCAATAGGATCGGGTCAGCTGACCGGGAGCGGTTTCACTCAAGGAGTCCAAGTTCAAGGAGGGAAAATTCCGGAGGCTCATACCGATTTTATATTCGCTGTCATTGGTGAAGAGTTCGGTTTTATGGGTGCCGTAACAGTAATCTGTCTGTACTTTCTGATGATCTACAGAATTATCAGGATTGCGATGCGGTCCAACAGTCTGTTTGGTGTTTATATATCTGCGGGGGTTGCGGGTTTAATTCTATTTCAAGTATTTCAAAATATCGGAATGACGATTGGGTTAATGCCTGTTACAGGGCTCGCTCTTCCGTTTATCAGCTATGGCGGCAGCGCGCTGTTGACCAATATGATTGCTTTAGGTCTCGTTTTTAGTGTGAATATCAGATCTAAGCATTATATGTTCGGCAGGGGGTGGGATTGATAGTGGCAAAGATTCTTTCCCATCTAAAGAAGCTTGATTATGTGTTAATCGCAGCGGTTCTGTTCTTATCCTCATTTGGTTTGCTGATGGTTTACAGCGCCGGCTATCCCCTCGGTTATATAAAGTATGACAATGGCAGCTACTTTTTTATGAAACAGCTGCAATGGCTGCTCATCGGTTTCATCTTTTTTGGCGCTGCCGCCTTTTTCCCTTACAAAGCCTACGGCAAAGTCATCCGGTTTTTAGTGAAGTTTGCGTTTTTGCTGCTGATTCTCGTTTTGTTGCCGATGATAGGGGTGGAGAAAAACAATTCCCAAAGATGGATTCATGTCGGTTCGCTCATCATTCAGCCGTCTGAAGCCGTAAAGCTTGTGATGGTTATTTATTTTGCCTGCGTGTATGCAAAAAAGCAGCGGTACATCGCTAATTTCAGAAAGGGCGTCATGCCTCCGCTTCTCATTTTGGCGGCTGTGTTCTTTCTGATTCTAAAACAGCCGGACTTGGGCACCGCCGTTTCAATTCTGTTAAGCTGCGGAGCTATTTTGTTGTGCGCCGGCATCAGAAAACGGCATTTATTGCTTCTCGGGACAATGGCCGGAACCGGTATTGCATACTTTGCTATAACGGCGCCGTACCGGATGAGAAGACTGACATCGTTCAGCAATCCTTTTCAGGATGAAAACGGAGATGGCTATCAGCTCATCAATTCCTACCTTGCCATTGATTCGGGCGGGTTTTGGGGAAATGGATTGGGGAAGAGTGTTCAAAAGCTGGGATTTCTTCCTGAAGCCCATACGGACTTTATTATGGCGGTTGTTATCGAGGAACTCGGTGCTGTTGGGCTGTTGATGATGATTGGGGCCTACCTGTTAATGATGTTCAGAGGCGTTCGGATCGCTGTTCAAATCAATGACCCGTTTGGAAAACTGCTGGCAATCGGCCTGACCTTTCAGATCATGATTCAAGCGTTATTTAATCTGGGCGCAGTTTTCGGCCTTCTCCCCATTACCGGAATTCCTCTTCCGTTTGTCAGCTATGGCGGTTCTTCGTTACTATTTATGCTGATTTCAGCCGGGATATTGGTCAATCTCTCATCCCATGTTAAGCGCCGTAAAAAACGTGAGGCCTATCTGTTATAGAAAGGCCTCACGTTTGTTTGGAAAACAAGGGCAGGTCTAAGGGTTCAGTATGTTTATTTTCTCTAAAAATTCCTGTACCGCTTTTCGGTACGCATCCCTGTTTTTGGTATACGACATGGCATGTTCACCGTTATCGGCAATATACAGTGCTTTCGGTCCGGGTTTCTTTTCATAAAGCCGCTCGGTTGAAGAAACCGGAATATAATCATCATCTTTACTGTGAATAAAGAGGACCGGTTTTTTGATTTTTTCAATGACAGCAAGCGGAGATACTTCGCGTGCGCGATAGCCGCCTCTCAGCTTCAAAAAGAAGTCGGCGATGGACAGCAGCGGCCAAGACGGGAGCCTGTATTCCACTTTCAGCCGATAGGCGAGCTGTTCATCAAAACGTGCGAACGGACAATCGGCAATATAAAAATCAGCGCCATCCTCACAGTGGTCACCAGCGTAAAGCAGGGCAGTCGCAGCACCCATTGATTCCCCGTGAACGCCGATCAATCCGTGATGGCCTGTTTTATTTTTGACCCAGCTGACAACCTCGCTGAGATCATCCTTTTCATAAAAGCCGTAGCTAGTCGTCTTTCCGCCGCTTTGTCCGTGCCGGCGATGATCATAAACAACCACATTCCAGCCGAGATCGAGAAATAAATGCATATATTTAAGAGAATTCAGCATATTCATCGTCACCCCGTGGCAGATAATGATGGTATTTGGGGTGTTATGCAAAGAGACATGGTATCCTTTTATATCATATCCGTAAGCGGATGGAATCACAAAAGAGGTTTTCTCCATTTGTTCAAAGGATTCAAACACATCATGTCCATCGTCTGTCTCTCTTTTGATAATGTCTTCATCTGTCTTCTTTTTGATAAACAGAATGACATTCGAAAAAACAATCCCAATCGCAATAACAGCAGTGAAGAGAGCGCCAATAGACAAAAGGATTTTCTTCAAAATAACCACAGCACCTTTCAACTATATACAGGAAATTGATACTTGAACTCATTATACCTAAACAGTGCTGTGCTGATCAAAGAGTTTTCAGAAGAGAGTCCGCTTGTTCAAACTATATGCTCCGTGATAAACTGGCTTCAAAATAAAACATGGGGGAAGCCTGCATGAAAAAACAAAAGTCAGCTGAAAAACACCAGTTAAAAGATGGCCTTCAATCCGACATCAAATCAAAGCTTATGGAGATGAAGAGCCAATTGAAGGAAGAGGATGAAAAGAGGCAGGAAAGAGAAAAAGCAGAGCAGATCAGAAAGAAAAAAGAGATCGAAAAAAACAAAAGCTTTGAAGAGCTCCTGGAAGAAAGCCAAATGGATTGGCATCAATATAAATAAACCAGCACCCATACAAGGTGCTGGTTTTTCTGTTATCAGCGGTGCGCTTCGTAAACGTCTTGTTTTGTATGAGATTGCAGCGATTTAATTTCCTCTTCGCTTAAACGCCGTGCGTTTGCAGCGTGAACGTTTTCCCGTAACTGCTCAATCTTACTGGCGCCTGTAATCACTGATGCGACAGCCGGCTGTGCTAACAGATACTGCAGCGACTTTTCTGTCATGGTAAGATCGGAAGCAACATCCTCTATTGCCTTGCGGGCATTTGTCAGTTCTTCGAAGGAGTAGGACAAATACCCGTTTTGTTTGATGCTGTCCGCCGCTTGTTCAAGCGGTTTTTCAGTTAAAAGCCCTTTGGCAACCGGACCTCTGGTGACTACGCTGATTTGATGTTCCTCTAAAAGCGGAAGCCATTCCTCGGGGCGTCTGTCAAACAGGCTGAACTGCATCATAATGCTGACGATGTTTGATTTTTTCACATATTCTTTTATCACATTCGGGCGAATGGAAGAAATGCCATAGTAACGGATGACACCTTCTTGCTTTAATTCTTCAAACGCTTCGATCGTTTCATCAATGTTGTCCTCCATCGTGCCGCCATGAAGCTGATAGAGATCAATATAATCAGTTTTCAGCCGTGAAAGGCTCTTTTTTACGGCTTCTTTTATGTAAGCTTTTGATGGGTCCCAATACCAGCCTTCGCTTTCGTCATTCCAGCGGTTTCCCGCTTTCGTTGCCAAAATAATATCCTGGCGTCTGTTTTGGATCGCATCACCGACGATTTCTTCGTTGCGTCCGCGGTCATACAAATCCGCTGTATCCAAATAGTTGATGCCAAGCTCGATCGCTTCATCCAGGATGGACAGGGCTTTGTTTTTTTCGGTTCCAAGAGACATACAGCCGAGTCCGACTTCGCTAACTTCTAAATCAGATGTACCTAATTTGTGTTTTCTCATGTGCACACTCCTTTTTTAGGCTTTGTATTGACCGTAATATAAAGGAGCCAAAGTTTCAACTTTTATGGCTTAGAGACCCAATCTTTCACGTATTGGAATGTGCGTCCGTACTCCTTTAGCTTCGCCCGAATCTCCCACGTTTTTCCGACTAAGACAACACCTTTAGGCATGCGGTAGACTTTCACGAAGAAGCCCCCTTTTCTCTAGTATGATAAAATGTATGGGGCATGATATAGAGACAGAACGGGAGATGAAGAAATGAAGTCATTAGAAGAAAAAACAATTGCCAAAGAACAGATCTTTTCAGGCAAAGTCATTGATCTTTATGTAGAGGACGTCGAGCTGCCAAACGGCAAAGCGAGTAAACGTGAAATTGTGAAACACCCTGGAGCTGTAGCCATATTAGCTGTCACAGATGAAGGGAAAATCATCTTGGTCAAACAATTCCGTAAGCCGCTTGAACGGACGATCGTTGAAATTCCGGCTGGAAAGCTTGAAAAAGGAGAGGAACCTGAGTATACGGCACTTCGGGAGTTAGAAGAAGAAACGGGTTATACAGCGAAGAAGCTGACAAAAATCACAGCGTTTTATACATCGCCCGGCTTTGCCGATGAAATCGTCCACGTGTTTCTTGCCGAAGAGCTTTCTATTCTTGAAGAAAAACGGGAGCTTGATGAGGACGAGTTTGTTGAAGTGATGGAGGTGACGCTTGAAGAGGCGCTGAAGCTGGTTGAATCGCGTGAAGTATATGATGCAAAAACAGCCTATGCGATTCAGTATCTTCAGCTGAAAGAAGCGCTCCAAGCACAAAAATGAAAAAGATTTACGCGGATTTGCACATTCATATCGGCCGGACCTTTACAGGAAGGGCTGTCAAAATAACAGGCGCCAAAACATTGACGCTGGACCGAATTTTGGTAGAAGCCAGTGAACATAAAGGGATAGAACTTCTTGGCATTATCGACTGTCATTCTCCGGAAGTCATGTTAGAGCTTGAGGAAGGCATTTCATCTGGGACGTACCGCGAGCTGCCCGGCGGGGGAATTCGTTACCGCAGCACGACTCTTTTATTGGGAAGCGAGCTGGAGATTTATGATGAAGCCTGCAGCGGGCCGATCCATGTGCTCGTGTTTATGCCGACGCTGGCTGATATGAAGCGGTTCTCAAATTGGCTGTCAGCGCGGCTGAAAAACATTCATTTAAGCTCACAGCGGATCTATGAAACGGGCTTGAATCTGCAAAAAAAAGTGAAGGAAATGGGCGGGCTTTTTATTCCTGCCCATATTTTTACACCGCATAAAAGCTTATATGGTAAAGGGGTTGCATCAAGCCTAACCGAGGTTTTTGATCCCTCAATGATAGATGCGGTGGAGCTTGGATTAAGCTGTGATACAGACATGGCTTCACACGTATCTGAATTAAATCAGTATCCTTTTTTAACAAATTCTGATGCGCATTCGTTAGGGAAAATCGGCAGAGAATATAATGAACTATATGTGCAGTCAGCTGATTTTACCGAATTTGCTCTTGCATTAAGGGGACAAGGTGACAGGAAAATTACGTCGAATTACGGCTTGGACCCGCTATTGGGAAAATATTATCAAACGGCTTGCGAAGCATGCGGAGAACCTGCTGTGAGCGGGGAAACGGTGTGCGCAAATTGCGGAAACGCCAAGTTTACCAAAGGGGTTAGCGAAAGATTGCGTGAATTGAGTGATCAGACTGAAGTTCGCGTCTCGCGTCCGCGATATGTTCACCAGATCCCGTTGCAATTTGTTCCGGGTGTCGGTCCGAAAACACTGGACAAACTAAAAAAAGCCTTCGGAACAGAGATGGCTGTTCTTCATGAGGCAACAGAAGAAGATTTGGCTCGCATTGTCCCGCAGAAAACCGCGGCGCTTATTGTAAAAGCGAGATCCGGTAAGCTGGAGTTGAAAGCCGGAGGAGGAGGAACCTACGGTAAAATTAAACCGTGAGTGAAAGATTAACCCATTTCCTCCTGTACTTTTCTCTTCGTCCGGATAAAGGTGATCAGCTGGATGATTTCGTCTTCACTCAGCGGCTTGCCATCAACAGAAATCGTTAAGTCAAGGCTGCTCCACGTGGTCAATTCAATGGTCTTTGGAGCAGTCTGCTTTTGTTTCTCGCGGCCCAAAAGTTCATCGCAGGTTGTGTCAAAGAGGTCAGCCAGCATGGCAAGCGCCTCAAGCGAAGGCCGCCGATAGCCTGACTCATAGCCGGCATATGTGCTTTTTGCGATACCCAGAAGGTCAGCTGTATATTGAAGCGACCAATTTTTCTTTTTTCTCAATTCAGTTAAACGATCTAGATTCATGAACTTCCGCTCCTTTTTCACCTTGAGCTGATTATATCATATAGGTATTAGGAAGTGTACGCGAATTGAATAATAATGTCTTGCGTATTTTATTTTCCGTGTCTATAATTGCATTAAAAGTATGCGAAAAGCGAATACCTTCTCGCAACCCATCTTTAGATACAGTGAAGAGGTGCATGGTATGAAAAAAAAATTATTGATGTTGACGACTGGGGGAACGATTGCTTCAGTTGAAGGGGAAAATGGGCTGGCTCCCGGAGTTAAGGCTGATGAATTATTAAGTTACGTATCAAAACTTGATAACGATTACACGATGGAAACGCAGTCGCTTATGAATATAGACAGTACCAATATGCAGCCTGAATACTGGGTGGAAATAGCAGAAGCCGTGAAGGAAAATTATGATGCCTATGACGGATTTGTTATTACCCACGGCACAGATACAATGGCCTATACATCCGCCGCATTATCATATATGCTGCAGCATGCCGATAAACCGATTGTGATCACTGGCTCGCAAATTCCAATCACGTTCCAAAAAACGGATGCCAAAAAAAATATCACAGATGCCATACGCTTTGCCTGTGAAGGTGTGGGCGGCGTTTATGTTGTGTTTGACGGCAGAGTCATTCAAGGAACGCGTGCGATCAAATTAAGAACGAAAAGCTACGACGCGTTTGAAAGCATCAATTACCCATATATCGCTTTTATCAATGAAGACGGGATCGAATACAACAAACAAGTAACGGACCCAGAGAACGACACCTTCTCAGTTGATACTTCACTATGCACAGATGTATGTCTGCTGAAGCTGCATCCGGGCTTAAAGCCTGAAATGTTCGATGCCCTAAAAAGCATCTACAAAGGAATCGTCATTGAGAGTTATGGCAGCGGAGGCGTGCCGTTTGAAGGCAGAGATATTTTGTCGAAAGTGAATGAGCTGATCGAAAGCGGAATCGTCGTCGTGATCACAACTCAATGTCTGGAAGAAGGAGAAGACATGAGCATTTACGAAGTCGGCCGCAGAGTCAACCAAGACTTAATTATCCGATCCAGAAATATGAATACAGAAGCAATCGTGCCGAAATTAATGTGGGCACTCGGCCAGTCTGCGGATCTATCTGTCGTCAAGAGGATTATGGAAACGCCGATTGCTGATGACGTTGTCCTTTAAATGGCAAAAACGATAACCACCATAGAGAAAGTAGGTTAAAGATTATGTTAAACGGCCAAAAAGAATACCGCGTGGAAAAAGACTTCCTTGGGGAAAAACAAATTAAAGCGGATGTTTATTACGGGATTCAGACGCTCCGTGCTTCTGAAAACTTTCCGATTACGGGATACAAGATCCATGAAGAAATGATTAATGCGCTGGCGATCGTCAAAAAAGCCGCGGCTCTTGCCAACATGGATGTGAAACGGCTGTATGAAGGAATTGGCCAAGCTATCGTACAAGCCGCTGACGAGATTCTGGAAGGCAGATGGCACGAGCAGTTTATCGTCGATCCGATTCAGGGCGGTGCCGGAACTTCTATGAATATGAATGCGAATGAGGTGATCGGAAACCGGGCGCTTGAAATCATGGGACATCAAAAGGGCGATTATATCCATTTAAGCCCAAACACACATGTGAATATGTCTCAGTCAACGAACGATGTGTTCCCGACTGCTATCCATATTTCCACTTTAAAGCTTTTAGAAAAACTGCTGAATACGATGGAAGACATGCATTATGTGTTTAAACAAAAAGCACAGGAATTTGATTCTGTTATTAAAATGGGGCGAACACACCTTCAAGATGCTGTTCCGATCCGTCTTGGCCAGGAATTCGAAGCGTACAGCCGTGTTCTGGAACGTGATATCAAACGAATCAAGCAATCACGCCAGCACCTGTATGAGGTCAACATGGGCGCGACGGCTGTCGGTACCGGCCTGAACGCAGATCCTGAATATATCAAGCAGGTTGTGAAACACCTTGCTGATATCAGCGGGCTTCCTCTTGTCGGCGCTGATCATCTTGTTGATGCGACACAAAATACGGATGCCTATACAGAGGTGTCGGCAGCATTAAAGGTCTGCATGATGAACATGTCAAAGATCGCAAACGACCTTCGCTTAATGGCATCAGGCCCGCGCGCCGGACTTGCGGAAATTTCTCTGCCTGCACGTCAGCCGGGGTCTTCCATTATGCCGGGAAAAGTCAATCCGGTTATGGCCGAGCTGATCAACCAAATTGCGTTCCAAGTTATTGGAAACGACAATACAATCTGCCTTGCATCAGAAGCCGGCCAGCTTGAATTGAACGTGATGGAGCCCGTGCTTGTCTTTAATTTGCTTCAATCCATCAGCATCATGAACAACGGGTTCCGCTCGTTCACTGACAATTGCTTAAAAGGCATCGAGGCCAACGAAAAACGCTTGAAACAATACGTGGAAAAAAGCGCAGGCGTCATCACTGCAGTCAATCCGCATCTTGGTTATGAAGCGGCAGCCCGAATTGCCCGGGAAGCCATTATGACAGGCCAATCGGTCCGTGACCTTTGCCTGCAGCATGATGTGCTGACAGAAGAAGAATTGGATATCATTTTAAATCCATACGAGATGACAAAACCAGGGATCGCAGGGAAAGAACTATTAGAAAAATAAAATTTAAACAATATACAGCTTATTCATCGGCGGATCGGCTGGTGAATAAGCTGTTTACAACATAGGGATGAGGAAGTATAGTATACGTGTGCTGTACTATTTATTGAAAGCGTTTTAGCTTTTTACATGAAGGGGGACTTCTTTTGAAGGATGTAAGACTGCCAACATTATTCGAAATTATTATTGTACTAGGATCATTTTTAGCACTTGTCATGTCGTTTACAGTTTTTTTAGACTTGCCGATACAGCTCGCGCTTTTCATTTCCTGGTTTATCGCAATGATTCTCGGAATCAGACTTGGTTATTCTTATAAAGATATGCAAAATGCCATTCTATATGGTATATCAAACGGTCTTGAAGCCGTTCTGATTCTTGTTTCAGTAGGAGCGCTTATTGGAACATGGATCGCCGGTGGGATTGTACCGACTCTGATTTACTATGGTTTAGAATTTATTCACCCTAGTATCTTTTTGCTTGCAACGTTAATTATTTGTTCCATTATGTCTGTAGCAACAGGAACATCATGGGGAACAGTCGGAACTGCCGGCATTGCCATGATCGCTATTGGAGAAGGTTTAGGCCTTCCGCTTCCTCTTGTAGCGGGCGCTATTCTTTCAGGCGCTTATTTCGGAGACAAGCTGTCTCCTCTTTCAGACAGCACAGTTCTTGCATCCTCACTATCGAAAGTGGATGTCTTAGACCACGTCAGGGCTATGCTCTTTTTATCCGTCCCAGCGTATGTCATTACAGCAATTTTATTTACCATTACGGGCTTTATGTACGGCGGGAAAAATATTGATCTTGATAAAGTTGAATTCTTGAAATCATCTTTGCAAAATACGTTTGACATTCATATTTGGATGCTGATCCCGGCTATTGTCGTTATTGTCTTACTGGCGATGAAAAAGCCATCAATGCCGGTCATCGTAATCGGCGCTTTGCTAGGCGCTATTTGGGCGGTTGTTTTCCAAGGCATGAATCCAGCGGACGCGGTTGCAACTGCCTACAACGGATTCTCGATTAAAACAGATGTTGAATTCTTGAACGGCCTGTTAAATCGCGGAGGCATTGTCGGAATGCTCGGTTCGCTTGTCGTCATTATCTTTGGTCTCGGATTCGGCGGGCTGCTTGAAAAGCTTGGCGTCTTAAGAGTGATCGTCTCTATGTTTGAAAAGAAATTAACATCACCGGGCAACGTCACTGTTTCTACGCTGATTGTAGCGTTTTTAGCAAACATCTTCGGCTGTGCGATGTATGTATCTCTTATTTTGACACCGAAGATTATGGAAAACAGCTACGATCGATTGAATCTCGACAGAAGGGTGCTGTCTCGTAACTCGGAGGTGGGGGGAACCTTAACTTCAGGTATGGTTCCTTGGTCTGATAACGGTATTTACATGGCTGGTATTTTAGGAGTTTCAACCTTCGCCTATCTGCCGTTTATGTGGCTCAGTTTTGTTGCAATAGGTCTTGCTATTATCTATGGTTATACAGGAAAATTTATATGGTATACGAAAAACAATACAGCTAAAGCCGAAAAACTAGGCTAATAGGGGAGGATCACTGAATGATAGCGAAACACATGATTCGAACACTGATGATCGAAACGCCTTCGGTTCCCGGAAACCTTGGAAGGGTGGCTTCGGCAATCGGCCTTCTGGGCGGGGATATTGGTGAAGTGGAGACAGTGAAAGTCGGTCCCAATTACACAATGCGGAATATTACCGTTCAAGTGGAGAATGAAGAACAGCTTCAGGAAGTGATCGCGGCTGTACAGGGCTTGGGAGAAGGGATCAGGCTTCACACCGTATCTGATGAAGTCCTGTCCGCACATGAAGGCGGAAAAATCCAAATGAAAAGCAAAATGCCAATACGCTCACTGGCAGAGCTTGGGCGTGTCTATACACCAGGTGTTGCAGACGTGTGCAGACTGATTGAAAAAGAACCTGAAAAAGCGTCTATTTATACTACGATCAGCAATTCTGTCGCAATTGTAACGGATGGAACGGCAATTCTGGGCCTTGGCAATATCGGCTCTGTGGCAGGCATGCCTGTCATGGAAGGAAAGGCTGCTCTGTTTGATCAGCTGGCGGGTATCAGCGGCATTCCGATTTTGCTTGATACGAGTGATCCTGAAGAAATCATCAAAACGGTAAAGCATATTTCTCCGGGCTTTAACGGCATCTTGCTTGAGGATATCGGCTCGCCGCATTGCTTCGAAATCGAGGACCGCCTAAAAGAGGAGCTGAACATCCCTGTTATGCACGATGATCAGCACGGTACAGCTGTTGTAACGCTGGCAGCTGCCATCTCGGCATGCAGGAGTGCAGGTGTTGACCTGAAAGAAGCGAAGGTTGGGCAAATCGGACTGGGCGCAGCAGGCGTCGCTATCTGCCGGATGTTTATGGCCTATGGCGTAAAAGCTGTGTACGGAACAGACAAATCAGAGGAAGCGATGAACCGTCTAGAACAGTATGGCGGACAGGCAGTTGCCGGCATCGAGGAGCTCATGGAAACATGTGACATTATCATTGCCACAACGGGAGTTCCCGGGTTAATTAAACCAGCATTTGTACGGTCTGGCCAGGTGATTTTGGCATTATCGAATCCGAAGCCGGAAATTGAGCCGGAGGCCGCGCTGCAGGCCGGCGCCGCATATGCAGCTGATGGCCGTTCTGTTAATAATGTGCTTGGCTTCCCGGGTATTTTCAGAGGAGCGCTCAACGCAAAAAGCAAGGAGATCAATCATGATATGCTTGTCGCAGCAGCAGAGGCCATCGCAGCCTGCACGAAGCAAGGCGATGTGGTCCCGCAGCCGCTTGATTCAAAAGTCCATCATGAGGTAGCAGCCGCAGTCGAGCGCGCGGCCCTTACAGCAGTGAAATCAATAAAGTAAAACAGCAGCACCTGTTACGCCAGGTGCTGTTTTTTCTCATTTTGAGTTCATTTTGCTATAATATGTGTGGAAACAAATAAGGGAGTGATCATTATGGCAAAAAGCCGAGCGAAAAAGAAGCGGGAGCATCTGCTGAGAAACGGCGGACGTAACGTCTTATTATCAAGAGGCAGCACACCATCGTTCAGCACACATGAAAGAAAGACAAAAAGCAAAAAAGACATGTTGAATAAACAAAATAAGAATCCTTATGATCATACAGCGGTTGATGATAAGGATTTTTTTGTGCCCGAAAAAGCCGCCTAGCATTCGTCTCTATCGTTTCTTTTTTGAAAAAGGGCATGTTTTTCCGTTTCTTTCATACAATCTATTAAATCAAATCACTAGAACGGGCGGGAGGAAACGGAATGCGAAAAATCTCTTATAAGGATATGTTTCTCAGACATGTCAAAGATCATCTCTCTCTTTATATATTTGTCTCAGTCCTATTTTTCATGGGTGTCATATTTGGCGCGATTATTGTCAACAGCATGACCATCAGCCAGAAAGAAGATTTATATTACTATTTAAGCCAATTTTTCGGCCAGCTTTCAGAGGATAAACAGGCAAGGTCATCTGATATGTTTTGGCAAAGTATCTTTCATAATGTAAAATATTTAGGACTCATGTGGATATTAGGAATTTCCGTCATTGGGATGCCGATTATATTCATCATGATCTTTCTGAAAGGAATCGTCGTCGGCTTTACTGTCGGATTCCTCGTCAATCAAATGGGAATCAGCGGTTTTTTCTTATCCTTTGTTTCCGTTTTACCGCAAAATGTGCTGCTGATTCCTGCTTATCTCATTATGGGCACGTGTGCGATTGCGTTTTCTCTAAAGTTAATCAGGCAGCTGTTTGTTAAACGGAGTCTGCATGATGCGCCGATTCAGTGGTTCGGCCGGTATGCTTTCGTGCTTCTGGTCATTTTGTTTTTAGCGCTGATCTCATCACTTTTTGAAGCCTATTTATCACCTGTTTTAATGGAAAAGCTCACATCGAGACTTTTTTAAAATGATTATTAAAAGAAAAACATTTTATTTATCAGTTTATAATAATTATAGTTGGAACTCTGTGCGTATTTTGTTATAATGAGTCATGGAATGCGGCGTAGGAGGGAAAGACATGGAAAACCGTATTGATCGAATTAAGAAACAGCTGCACTCATCCAGCTACAAACTTACGCCTCAGCGTGAAGCGACAGTAAGAGTGCTGCTTGAAAACGAAGAAGACCATTTAAGCGCAGAAGATGTATACCTCCTCGTAAAAGAGAAATCTCCTGAGATCGGTCTCGCAACAGTATACCGTACGCTTGAATTATTAACTGAATTAAAAGTCGTTGATAAAATTAACTTTGGTGACGGCGTGTCCCGTTACGACCTTCGGAAAGAGGGCGCAGCTCACTTTCATCATCACTTAGTGTGCATGGAGTGCGGAGCCGTTGATGAAATTGAAGAAGATCTGCTTGAAGACGTGGAAGAAATCATTGAACGTGATTGGAAATTTAAGATTAAAGATCATAGATTGACGTTTCACGGCATTTGCCACCGCTGTAACGGAACGGAAACTGAATAGACGGTGCCGAGCGCGAACCTTTTCTCATGGGGAAAGGGTTTTTTGCTGTTTCTATGTATAAAACCTTTCTGATTTGGCATATGGTTTAAATAACTGGAACCATAGGAAAGGATCGATTAGGACATGGGAAGATTCCTAAAAACAGCCCTCGATGCATTAAAAGTTTTCATCCTGTTTACCGGTTTTACCGCTCTGTTCTATTATGCTATGATATGGGTGAATCAAGAGTATGAAAACTATCATCGGTACGATAAACCGGAAGGCTCCGCTGTAAAAGTTGTTGAAATGGATCAGGATGAAAAAGGCGGATGGTTCGACCGGTTGATCTTTTTTTACCAAAACGGGGAGTAGATCAAGAGTGAAAGATCAAATCAAGGATTTCATCCACTACGTCATGGTAGAGAGAGGGCTTTCTCACAACACGGTGGTATCCTATGAACGGGACCTGAAAAGCTATTCTCTCTATTTAACAGAAACCCTTCATCTTACTGATTGGAATCACGTAACCCGCATACATATTATCCAATATTTAAAGCATTTGAAGGACGCGGGGAAATCCGGCAAGACATCAGCGAGGCATTTGGCATCCATTCGCTCTTTTCACCAATTTCTGCTCAGGGAAAAGGTGACGGACAAGGATCCTTCCGTTCATATCGAGACACAAAAGACCGAACGGGCGCTTCCGAAGGTGCTCGCGCTCAATGAAGTCGAGCGATTATTGGACACGCCTAAGCTGACGAGCCCTTTTGGCTATCGGGATAAAGCGATGCTGGAGCTGCTTTATGCGACAGGCATACGAGTCAGTGAAATGATAGAATTGAAAACGGCAGATGTTCATTTATCCATGGGTTTTGTCCGCTGCTTCGGGAAAGGAAGAAAAGAACGGATTGTGCCAATTGGTGAAGCCGCCGCTTCCGCGATTGAGGAATATATGACGAAAGCCAGGGGGAAACTACTAAAGAACAAAGTGTCTGATGCTCTCTTTTTGAATCATCACGGCAAGCAAATCAGCCGTCAAGGATTTTGGAAAAACCTAAAGAAAATCGCGCTTGAAGCCGGAATTGAAAAAGAGCTGACCCCGCATACTCTCAGGCATTCCTTTGCGACCCATCTGCTTGAGAATGGAGCTGATTTAAGAGCGGTGCAGGAAATGCTCGGCCATGCGGATATATCCACGACGCAAATTTATACGCATGTGACGAAAACAAGGCTGAAGGATGTGTACAAGCAGTTTCATCCGCGCGCCTAGCCGCAGGTGGCTGCGGCTTTTTTGTTTAACGGGACAGAAAATATTGAAGTTTCTCATTATTTCCAAATGCATTGTCAATGGGAATGAAAACGGTTTATACTTGAGTTGTCAGACCTCTTGGCGATACAATAGACGTATAGAAAAAAAGGAGGCTTTCAAGATGCCTGCATACAAATATAATCGTGTGTTTTTAATTGTAATGGACTCAGTCGGAATCGGCGAAGCGCCGGATGCCGCAGACTTTAATGACGAAGGCGCCAATACGCTCGGGCATATAGCCGAGCATATGAATGGATTACATATGCCGAATATGGCAAAACTCGGCCTTGGTCTCATCGGAGATATCAAAGGTGTTGAAAAAACAGAACATCCGCTTGCGTATTATGGAAAAATGCAAGAAGCGTCCAACGGCAAAGATACCATGACAGGCCATTGGGAGATCATGGGACTATACATTGATAAACCGTTTAAAGTGTTTCCGGAAGGGTTTCCTGATGAACTGCTTCAGGAGCTGGAAAAGAGATCTGGACGCAAAATTATCGGGAACAAGCCGGCTTCCGGCACAGCAATTTTGGATGAACTTGGCCAAGAACACATGGAAACAGGGGCTTTAATTGTTTACACATCTGCTGACTCTGTTTTGCAGATTGCCGCTCACGAAGAGGTTGTGCCGCTTGAAGAGCTGTACCGCATTTGTGAAACGGCAAGAGAGCTTACGCTTGATCCGAAGTATATGGTAGGCCGCATTATCGCACGGCCGTTCGTCGGAGAGCCTGGACAATTCAAACGGACGCCAAACCGCCATGACTATGCACTTAAGCCGTTTGACCGCACTGTCATGAATGAATTGAAAGACAGCGGCTTAGATGTCATCTCAATCGGAAAAATCTCTGATATTTATGACGGAGAAGGCATTACTTCTTCCCGGAGAACGGTTTCCAATATGGACGGAATGGACAAGGTGATTGATACGCTGGGAGAGGACTTTACTGGTCTGAGCTTTGCGAATCTTGTTGATTTCGACGCCTTATTCGGACACCGCCGCGACCCGGAAGGCTACGGACGCGCGCTTGAAGAATTTGATGCGCGGCTTCCGGAAGTGTTTGAGAAAATGAAAGAAGATGATTTGCTAATCATCACAGCCGACCACGGCAATGATCCGATTCATCACGGAACCGACCATACACGCGAGTTTGTGCCGATTCTCGCTTACAGCAAAAAACATGAGAATGCGCAAATGCTGCCGCTTGCAGACACATTTGCTGATATCGGCGCTACGATCGCTGATAACTTTCAAACGAATCAACCGAAATACGGGAAAAGCTTTTTATCTTTATTACAATAGGGGGACTGTTTCTTGAAAAACAGAATCGAACGCGCAGCCGCTTTTATTAAACAAAACCTGCCGGAATCTCCGAAGATCGGCCTTATTTTAGGATCTGGTCTTGGCATTTTGGCGGATGAAATCGAAAATCCAATCAAGCTGAAATATGAAGACATACCTGAATTCCCGGTATCTACTGTTGAAGGACATGCCGGACAGCTTGTGCTTGGCACCCTTGAAGGAGTTTCCGTCATTGCGATGCAGGGCCGTTTTCATTTTTATGAAGGCTATTCAATGGAGAAAGTCACTTTCCCTGTACGTGTGACGAAAGCGCTCGGCGTGGAAGCTTTGATCGTGACAAACGCCGCTGGCGGTGTCAACACTGAATTCCGAGCGGGAGACTTAATGATCATTACCGATCATATCAACTTTATGGGAACAAATCCGTTAATCGGTCCAAACGAAGCCGATTTCGGCGTCAGATTTCCAGATATGTCGTCAGCCTATGACAAAGATCTATCAGGCCTGGCTGAAAAGATTGCGAAAGACCTTAACATTCCGATCCAAAAAGGCGTGTATACCGCTGTGACAGGACCTTCTTACGAAACACCGGCAGAAGTCCGTTTTTTAAGAACAATGGGCTCTGACGCAGTCGGCATGTCTACTGTTCCGGAAGTGATTGTGGCAAACCACGCCGGAATGCGTGTCCTTGGCATTTCCTGCATATCTAACGCGGCAGCCGGAATTCTGGATCAGCCTTTAAGCCATGATGAAGTAATGGAAGAGACTGAAAAAGTAAAAGCAGGATTTTTACAGCTTGTGAAAGCGGTAGTCTCGAAGTACGAATAAAAAGGATACAAAGATCAAAAGACAGCTGTGTTTAATATACGCAGCTGTCTTTTTCTATGCCCAAAAAATACGAAACATTTTCCATCAGTGGCGTATAAATCCATCCCGCTTGGAAAAAATAAAAAGGATTATGAAATGGAGGGCTTTTGAGATGAAACGTCTTTTATCCACTTTGTTGATTGGTATCATGCTGCTTACATTTGCACCGTCTGCATTTGCAAAACAAGACGGAAAAGGCACTTCAGAGCTTGCTCATGAAGCGAAGTCTGCGGTGCTGATAGAACGTGACACGGGAAAAGTGCTTTACAACAAGAACAGCAATGAGAGACTGGCGCCTGCAAGCATGACGAAAATTATGACGATGCTTTTAATTATGGAAGCTTTAGATGAAGGCAAAATCAAAATGAGTGATAAGGTCCGTACGAGCGAGCATGCCGCTTCAATGGGCGGCTCACAGATTTTCCTTGAGCCGGGTGAGGAAATGACGGTCAAAGAAATGCTGAAAGGCATCGCAATCGCATCGGGAAATGACGCTTCTGTAGCGATGGCAGAATTCATTTCCGGCTCAGAAGAAGAATTTGTGAAGAAAATGAACAAAAAGGCAAAAGAGCTGGGTTTGAAAAACACAACCTTTAAAAATCCGACCGGGCTGACCGAAGAGGGCCATTATAGTTCTGCTTATGACATGGCAATCATGGCTAAGGAATTATTGAAATATGAATCAATCACGAAATTCACCGGCACGTATGAGGATTACCTGCGCGAAAATACAGATAAAAAGTTTTGGCTTGTGAATACGAATCGGCTGATTAAGTTTTATCCCGGCGTAGACGGTGTAAAAACAGGCTATACAGGTGAAGCGAAATATTGTCTGACAGCTTCGGCTAAAAAAGGAAACATGCGGGCCATTGCGGTTGTGTTCGGGGCGAGCACACCTAAAGATAGAAACGCTCAAGTGACAAAGATGCTTGATTTCGCTTTTAGTCAATATGAAACGCATCCTTTATATAAACGGAATGAAACAGTAGCAAAAGTGAAGGTCAAAAAAGGAAAACAAACTTTTATCGAACTCACGACTTCTGAGCCGATTTCAATATTGACGAAAAAAGGCGAGGATATGAAACATGTAAAAAAAGAAATTAAATTGAATGACAATGTAAGCGCTCCTATTCAAAAAGGCCAAGAGCTTGGCACACTCGTTCTGAAAAAGGATGGAGAAGTGCTCGCTGAAAGTCCCGTTGCTGCAAAAGAAGATATGAAGAAAGCCGGGTTCTTAACGTTCTTAAAGCGGACAATGGGAGACTGGACAAAATTTAAGTAATTATGCCGAATGATCACTAGTTTTGTCACGGTGAAGGAATTCATTCCATCAAAATCGAAACACTCATTATCCGATCATATCAAGGAGGAATGAGCATGAGCCTTGGAATTGACATGCATGTCAAAGAATCTGTGCTTTGTATTCGATTAACAGGCGAACTCGATCACCATACGGCTGAAACCCTGAAACAAAAAGTGACTCAAGCATTAGAAAAGGATGATATTCGTCATATTGTGCTGAATTTGGAGGACCTTTCCTTTATGGACAGTTCGGGGCTTGGTGTCATTTTAGGAAGATATAAGCAAATTAAGCAAATTGGCGGGGAAATGGTCGTTTGCGCGATCTCTCCTGCAGTGAAGCGGCTGTTTGATATGTCGGGACTGTTTAAAATTATCCGATTTGAACAATCCGAGCAGCAGGCGCTGCTGACGCTGGGGGTGGCATCATGAAAAATGAAATGCATCTTGAATTTTCTGCCCTCAGCCAGAATGAGTCGTTCGCCCGCGTGACAGTTGCTTCGTTTATTGCCCAGCTTGACCCGACAATGGACGAACTGACCGAAATCAAAACAGTCGTGTCAGAAGCTGTGACCAATGCCATTATCCACGGATATGAAGAGAACTGTGACGGAAAAGTTTATATTTCAGTGACGCTGGAAGATCATGTCGTATATATGACCATTCGCGATGAAGGCAGGGGCATTACAGATCTTGAAGAAGCCCGCCAGCCTTTATTCACGACGAAGCCTGAGCTTGAACGCTCTGGAATGGGCTTTACCATTATGGAAAATTTCATGGATGATGTCAGGATCGATTCATCGCCTGAGATGGGCACAACGATTCGCTTAACAAAGCACTTATCAAAAAGCAAAGCGCTTTGTAATTAAGGAGATTTGTTATGGATGTGGAGGTTAAGAAAAACGGCAAAAACGCTCAGCTGAAGGATCATGAAGTAAAGGAATTAATCAAACAAAGCCAAAATGGCGACCAGCAGGCAAGAGACCTCCTCATAGAAAAAAACATGCGTCTTGTTTGGTCTGTCGTACAGCGGTTTTTAAACAGAGGATATGAACCTGACGATCTTTTCCAGATCGGCTGCATCGGGTTGTTAAAATCTGTTGACAAATTTGATTTAACCTATGATGTGCGTTTTTCAACGTATGCAGTGCCGATGATTATCGGGGAAATCCAGCGTTTTATCCGTGATGACGGAACGGTAAAGGTGTCAAGGTCATTAAAAGAGCTCGGAAACAAAATCCGGCGCGCAAAAGATGAGCTTTCAAAAACACTGGGCAGAGTGCCGACAGTGCAGGAGATCGCCGACCATTTGGAGATTGAACCAGAAGATGTTGTACTCGCCCAAGAGGCGGTAAGGGCTCCGTCTTCAATTCACGAAACCGTTTATGAGAATGACGGAGATCCGATAACCCTGCTTGATCAAATCGCTGACAACTCAGAAGAAAAATGGTTTGACAAAATTGCGCTGAAAGAAGCAATCAGCGATTTGGAAGAAAGGGAAAAATTAATCGTCTATCTCAGATATTATAAAGACCAGACACAGTCCGAGGTGGCTGAGCGGCTTGGGATTTCTCAAGTTCAGGTTTCCAGGCTGGAAAAGAAAATATTAAAACAGATCAAGGTTCAAATGGATCATCCGGATAGCTAGCCTTCCATGCAGGCTGGCTTTTTTTTGTGCAAAAGCGTGGTAATTTATGGTCTTTACAAGCGGATGAATGAGAACAAAATCGAACCACATACTACATATATAACCACCGAAAGATGGTGATCGATGATGGAACGACGTATATTTATCCGACTTCGCCACAGGGTGATGGCCCATCCGGGAGATATCATCACGGTCGGAGATGCCGCGCAAATTGAAGGACAGCATCAGCTGAAAAAGAAACTGTCGGCTATGCCGCTTTATCAGGTGAGCGAAAAAGATAAAAATATCGTAATTCTGGATATCATACAAGTCCTCAAAGCCATTCATTTACAAGATCCGGCCCTTGATGTTCAAACAGTAGGCGGAGCAGAAACCATTGTTGAAATTCAGTATCGGAAACGGCATTTATCAACGGTTCTGTTTATCGGTGTCTGGCTGCTTCTGTTTATCGGATCGTGTCTTGCCATTATGAACTTTCATGAGGATGTCAGCATGAGAGATGTTCATATTGCACTATATGAAATCATAACCGGAGAGAGGAATGACTATCCATACTTGCTTCAAATCCCATACAGCATCGGTTTGGGACTGGGGATGATCGTGTTTTTTAACCACATCTTTAAAAAGCGCCTTAATGAAGAGCCCAGCCCGCTGGAGGTTGAGATGTTTAACTATCAGCTTGATCTCGATCAATATGTGGCCATGCATGAGAATCAAGAAACAATAAAGGATTTGCATGATCGTTAGTGTATTGTTCATTATTTTTGTCGGGCTCGGCGGAGGCATCACGGTGGGGGCTGGCTTCGTTGCTTTTTTAACCGTAATGGGAATCATCCCGAGGCTGATGCAGCTTACCAAAACGATGAGATTTGTACAGGCTTATGAAGCGGCTGTTATTCTTGGCGCGGTATGCGGGGGATGGGAGACGCTTCATATGAACCATCTATTTTTAACAAAATGGATTGCTGTACCGGTCGGGCTGCTGGCGGGTGTATTTGTCGGGATGCTTGCAGCTGCCCTTACAGAGGTTTTAAATGTGCTGCCGATTTTAGCAAAACGAATCGGTCTCAGAAGTAAAATCATTATTCTATTAATGGCGATCGTGATTGGGAAAATCGCGGGGTCTTTATTTCACTGGCTGTATTTTATTGATCATTCATAAGGAGGTTTCAAGATGACAAACATAAAAGAAAACTACAAATCAAAAGTAAAAACATATCAGCCTAAGCCGCCTTACGTTTGGAACTGTGTCAAAGCCTTTCTGGTAGGCGGTCTGATCTGTGCGATCGGGCAAGGTCTGCAGAATTTCTATATCCATTTTTTTGATTTTAATGAAAAAACAGCGGGAAATCCAACGGCAGCCACACTGATATTAATTTCAGCCCTATTAACCGGGTTTGGCATCTATGACAGAATCGGACAGTTTGCAGGCGCCGGTTCAGCTGTCCCGGTCACAGGTTTTGCCAACAGCATGGCAAGCGCGGCGCTGGAATATAAAAGCGAAGGGTTCGTGCTTGGAGTAGCGACAAATATGTTTAAACTGGCAGGGAATGTCATCGTTTTCGGTGTTGTGGCTGCTTACATCGTCGGAATGATTCGGTTTGCTTTTGAGAAACTGATGTCATAGGAGGAAAAGAAAATGAAATTAACCGGAAAGCAAACCTGGGTATTCGAACATCCCTTATTTGTCAACTCGGCGGGAACAGCAGCCGGACCAAAGGAAAAGGATGGGCCGCTCGGCTCTTTGTATGATAAAACCTATGACGAGATGCACTGTAATCAAAAAAGCTGGGAAATGGCAGAACGCCAGCTGATGGAGGATGCGATTACTTCAGCGCTTCAAAAAAATGATCTCACAAAAGATGATATTGATCTATTGTTGGCAGGCGACTTGCTGAATCAAAATGTAACGGCCAACTATGTGGCAAGACACTTGAACATCCCGTTTCTTTGTATGTTTGGCGCCTGTTCAACATCAATGGAAACAGTGGCTGTCGCATCAGCCCTAGTTGACGGCGGGTTCGCCAAGAGGGCGCTTGCTGCCACCAGCAGTCATAATGCCACCGCGGAAAGACAGTTTCGTTATCCGACGGAATACGGAGGCCAAAAACCGGACACAGCCACTTCAACTGTTACAGGAAGCGGAGCTGTGGTCATCAGCCAGACACCGGGTGATATCCAAATCACAAGCGCGACTGTCGGAAAGGTCTCCGACTTAGGAATTACCGATCCATTTGATATGGGATCAGCCATGGCTCCGGCTGCAGCTGATACGATTAAGCAGCACTTTAAAGATCTCAATCGCACAGCGGATGACTATGATCTGATCCTGACAGGTGACCTATCTGGTGTCGGATCTCCCATCGTAAAAGACATCTTAAAAGAAGATGGCTATCCGGTCGGCACAAAGCATGATGATTGCGGGCTTTTGGTTTACACGCCGGATCAGCAGGTCTTTGCCGGAGGAAGCGGCTGCGCTTGTTCAGCGCTTGTTGCTTACTCTCATATTTTTAAGCAGCTGAGAGAAGGAAAATTAAACCGTGTATTCGTCGTGGCGACCGGAGCGCTGTTAAGCCCGACAATGATCCAGCAAAAAGAAACCATCCCGACCATCGCCCACGGGGTTGTATTTGAGCGTGCAGGAGGTGCATCTTAATATGGACTACCTTTTGGCTTTTGTTTGCGGCGGGGCCATCTGTATTGTCGGGCAGCTGCTCTTGGACATTTTTAAATTGACACCCGCCCACGTCATGACATCTTTTGTGGTGACTGGCGCGATTTTAGATGGCTTCGGTATTTACGATAAATTTATTGAATTTGCAGGAGGAGGCGCCACCGTTCCGATCGTCAGTTTCGGTCACAGTCTTCTGCACGGTGCCATGCATCAGGCGCATATACACGGATTTATCGGAATCGGCATGGGGATTTTTGAACTGACGTCCGCCGGTATCTCAGCCGCTATTCTCTTCGCCTTTATCGTAGCCGTTATTTTTAAACCGAAAGGATAATGCCGACATGACGACAAAACGCAAGGTCATACTGGTAACAGACGGGGATGTGTATGCCGCTAAAACAATTGAATACGCCGCAAATAAAGTGGGGGGACGATGTATTTCACAATCAAAAGGCAACCCTTCTATTCGCAGCGGCGCGGAGCTTGTCAAGCTGATCACCTCAGCACCGTATGATCCCGTATTTGTCATGTTTGACGACTCGGGCCTTCAAGGAGAGGGGCCGGGAGAAGCCGCTCTCAGCTATGTCGCCACCCATCCGTCAATTGAAGTGCTCGGAGTGATTGCGGTCGCATCAAAAACCCATCAGGCTGAGTGGACCAGGGTTGACGTAAGCATTGACCGCAATGGAGAAATAACTGAATACGGTGTAGATAAAATCGGAGAGCAGGAATTTGATGAACACAGAATGAACGGAGATACAGTCTATTGCCTTGATAAACTTGATCTCCCGCTTATTGTCGGTATCGGGGATATTGGCAAAATGGGCAGAAAAGACGATATCTCAAAAGGGTCGCCAATCACCATGAAAGCGGTCGAGTTTATTTTAGAAAGGAGCGGGTATCATGCCGGACCAAAAGCAAGAGAAAATCAAGGTTTATCGGAATCCAGACAAAAATGAAGCATACTTCAAAAACCGTGTCGGGATGGGAACAAGCTACGATGTAGGGGTTCGCAAGCTCACCATTTTAGACAAAGAAATTCATCTTTACTATCTGAATGGATTATGTGATACGGCCTTTATCATTCATTTAATGCGAGAGCTCGTAGCCATTAACAATCGTGATGAGGACCCGGATCAGCTGGTTGATATTGTCGAAAACAGGCTTCTTAACGCCCAGGTCGAAAAAGTAAAAACGCTGGATGAAACGACTGACCAGGTGCTGTCCGGATTAGTCGCAGTCATTGTTGAAGACACAGGCTTCGCGTTTATTATTGATGTCAGAAGCTATCCGGGCAGAAATCCGGAAGAACCTGATACGGAAAAGGTGGTCAGGGGAGCAAGAGACGGATTTGTTGAAAATATCGTCGTCAATACAGCCCTTCTCAGAAGGCGGATCAGAGACGAACGGCTTCGCATCAAGATGACAAAGGTCGGCGAGCGATCTAAAACGGATATGAGCATTATTTATATAGAAGATATTGCAGATCCAGATCTGGTTGACATCGTGGAGAAAGAAATTGCTGCCATTGACGTTGACGGCTTAACGATGGCTGACAAAACAGTAGAGGAATTCATCATTAAACAAGGCTACAACCCGTATCCGCTCGTCCGCTATACGGAAAGACCCGATGTGGCTGCCAACCACGTGCTTGAAGGCCATGTCGTCATCATGGTTGATACATCGCCGAGTGTGATTATCACACCGACGACTTTATTTCACCATGTCCAGCATGCTGAAGAGTACAGGCAAGCGCCTGCGGTCGGTACTTTTTTACGATGGGTAAGATTTATCGGCATCATTGCATCCACTCTCCTTCTCCCGATCTGGTTTCTCTTTGTGCTGCAGCCGGATCTTTTGCCAGAGAATATGAAATTTATCGGTTTAAATAAAGATACGCATATCCCGATCATCCTGCAAATATTCTTAGCTGACTTAGGAATCGAGTTTCTCAGAATGGCGGCCATTCATACACCGACAGCTCTGTCGACAGCAATGGGTATCATCGCTGCTGTGCTGATCGGACAAATTGCTATTGAAGTCGGCCTGTTTTCGCCAGAGGTGATTTTGTACGTCTCACTCGCGGCCATCGGAACCTTTGCAACGCCTAGTTATGAATTAAGCTTGGCAAACAAAATGGGCCGACTTGCCCTCATGATACTTGTTGCCATATTCCATGTAAAAGGGCTCGTTATCGGATTCACAGTGCTCATTATCGCCATGGCCAGCATCAAATCACTTCAGACACCGTACTTATGGCCGCTGATTCCCTTTAATGGCAAGGCGTTATGGCAGATACTGATCCGCACAGCAAAACCTGGCGCGAAAGTAAGACCTAGTATCGTTCACCCGAGAAATCGCTTAAGACAGCCTACCAATTCATAATCGCATTGAAACTGACTGAAGAGTATGATAATGTATGTCTTAATTATGAAGGGACAGTCCATAAAACTGTCCTTTTCATCCATAAGCGGAGAAAGAGGGAATGACATTGTTCTTACATGGCACAAGCAGGCAAAATCAACATGGGCATTTAGAAATCGGAGGTGTGGACGCTCTTTATTTAGCGGAAAAATATGGAACGCCTCTTTATGTATATGATGTGGCTTTAATACGTGAGCGTGCTAAAAGCTTTAAGCAGGCATTTATTGCTGCAGGGCTGAAAGCTCAGGTAGCGTATGCGAGCAAAGCGTTCTCATCCGTCGCGATGATTCAGCTCGCAGAGGAAGAGGGGCTCTCTTTAGATGTCGTGTCTGGCGGAGAGCTTTATACAGCTGTTGCGGCCGGCTTTCCGGCAGAACGCATTCACTTTCATGGGAATAACAAGAGCAGGGAAGAACTGCGGATGGCACTTGAACACCGCATCGGCTGCATTGTGGTGGATAATTTCTATGAAATTTCGCTTCTGGAAGACCTATGTAAAGAAACGGGCCACTCCGTTGATGTCCTTCTTCGGATTACGCCGGGGGTAGAAGCGCATACGCATGATTACATTACAACCGGTCAGGAAGATTCAAAGTTCGGTTTCGACCTTCATAACGGACAAACTGAACGGGCAATTGCGCAAGTGTTACAATCAGAACACATTCAGCTTCTGGGTGTCCATTGCCATATTGGCTCACAAATTTTTGATACGGCTGGTTTTGTGTTAGCGGCGGAAAAAATCTTCAAAAAACTGGACGAGTGGAGGGACTCTTACTCGTTTGTATCCAAGGTGTTGAATCTTGGTGGAGGTTTTGGCATCCGTTATACAAAAGACGATGAACCGCTTCACGCTACTGAATACGTTGAAAGCATTATCGAAGCTGTGAAAGAAAATGCTGCCCGATACGGTTTTCACATTCCGGAAATATGGATTGAACCGGGCCGTTCTCTCGTAGGAGACGCAGGCACAACCCTTTATACGGTTGGCTCTCAAAAAGAAGTGCCGGGTGTCCGCCAATATGTAGCTGTAGACGGAGGCATGAACGACAATATTCGTCCTGCACTCTATCAGGCTAAATATGAAGCTGCGACAGCCAACCGTATCGGAGAGGCGCACGACAATACGGTCTCGATTGCCGGAAAGTGCTGTGAAAGCGGTGATATGCTGATTTGGGATATTGACCTGCCAGAAGTAAAAGAAGGCGATTTGCTTGCCGTTTTTTGTACAGGCGCTTACGGATATAGCATGGCCAACAATTACAATCGAATCCCGAGACCTGCTGTTGTATTTGTAGAAAATGGTGAGGACCATCTGGTCGTAAAGAGAGAAACATACGAGGATATTGTCAAACTTGACCTGCCCTTTAAAACGAGTGTCAAGCAATAAAAGCGCCGATTCCTCGGCGCTTATACTAAAGAGAAGGTGGGGATTTTTGAAGATTGAAAATCAAAAATCCTCATCTTCTTATTTTTTTGAGGCCTCAAATGCAAAAAAGGCTGTCGAGGTTTTCTCGACAGCCTAAGCGCCGACATCGCGGCGCTTTTTTATTTGAAAATAGAAACAATTGCATTCCAGATCGATACGAAGAAATCAATGACTTTCTGGATGAAGTTTTTGCCCTCATCTGATTCTATGAACTTCGTTATCTTATCTTTTGCTTTATCAAGCTGGTCACCGACCTGCCCCCAGTCGATGTCAACATTTTTCATTTTATTGAATAGGGAGACAAGCTGATCCTTTTGGCTGTCTGTAAGTGTGACGTTTAAGTCAGAAGCCGCTTCGTCCACTTGTTTTTCAATGTCAGCCTTATTGTCAGGCACACCGTTTTTGGCAAACTCTTCTTTGATTTTTGCAATCAGTGCAGCCGCATTTTCCTTACCGATTTTGTCTCCGAGCTCAGATGTCGTGACAAGCTCTTGATTGGCTACTTGCTTAACATCCTCTGAGATCGCTTCATCAGACGAAACCTCATACGCTTTAATCAATCCAGTTAAAGCCGCAGTCCCGGATACTTCAAACGGGGCTGTCACATACACCTTTGCATCTTTCACACCGGCTGTCATCAGCGCATTTAGATACATTTCATCTGTGATGCCGCTGATATTATGGGTCTCAACATTCAGCCCAGAGCCTTTTTTGGCAATGGTTATCGACGATGAAGAAATCGCTCTGGATCCGATTTGAGCGCTTGGGATATATTTTCCTAAATATTCATGTTCTTCCTTATTGGTCACCGTTACCGTTGTGGCATTGTCAGGGACATTCATTTCGTTAAGCACTTTTTGTTTATCAGATTCTGACAAATCAGCACCCAGTGTGACAATGACATCTCCGACTGCGGCATCCGCGAGACTGATTTTCGGAACCATCAGCAGCAAAACGGCCGCTGCTAGCATTCCAATCCATATTTTTTTCAAAGCAGTTTGACCTCCTTCAATTTCACAAGCAGCTGGATAGAGCTGCTTTGCGAGGACCTGAATCATGATGAAAAATACAGTTCCGTTAGGTAAGACGGAGATAAAGAGACCCAGGTTTCATTTTTATTTTTTGCAAAGACGGTTAATTCGTTTTCCCCCGAAAGGTGTGGTATAATAGCCGCGACAAGGAGAGACAGGCTATACCCTATCATACATAATCTCCTTTGAAAATTAAAATAAAGAAAGTGGGCATACAATTGAAAACAGGTTACTTTTTATTAGAAGACGGCAACAAAATTGAATTTGAACTTTACCCTGAAGCTGCATCAGGCACTGTCGCAAACTTTGAAAAGCTTGCGAATGAAGGCTTCTATGACGGTCTTACATTTCACCGAGTGATTCCTGGCTTCGTCAGCCAAGGAGGCTGCCCGAACGGAACTGGCACAGGCGGTCCAGGATACACAATCAAATGTGAAACAGAAGGAAACCCGCACACACATGAAGCGGGCTCTCTTTCTATGGCACATGCTGGAAAAGACACTGGCGGCAGCCAATTTTTCATCGTTCATGAACCTCAGCCTCATTTGAACGGTGTTCACACTGTATTCGGCAAAGTAACAAGCGGATTAGAGTTCGCGAAAAACATGTCTAACGGCGACGTTATGAAAGAAGTTCGTGTAGAAGGCTAATAGGCAGATGGGAAAGCTTCCTCGATTGGGGGAGCTTTTTTTATTGGCGAAAATGTTCCACTAGAGCATCGCCTGACGAAAATGTATCATTGCTAATACTTTATCTTGTATATGCCGCAAAAGCGGATTGATTCTTCAATCATTCCGACACTCGCCTTCATCTCATCTGTAAAAATTAAGAAAACTTTAAAGTAACATCGTTCATTGGAAATGGGATTTTGTAGTAAAATGAATCAAAACAAACGTGATGTTAAAAAGGAGCTTGGCGTATGAACAACAAAGGCTGTATAAAATGCGGAAGTACTGAAGCGGGACAAAAAGAAATCGCCACAACCGGCACGGGATTGTCGAAATTGTTTGACGTTCAGAATAACCGTTTTCTCGTGGTGTACTGTAAGAATTGCGGATATTCAGAGTTATATAACAAAGAATCCTCAACAGCCGGCAACATATTGGATTTGTTTTTTGGAGGCTGATCCATGTTTTCGAGCTTTGATGATTTCAAACATATGTTGAAATCAAAACGGGATGCCGGTTATGTTACCTATGAAATAGGCTGCCGCAAACATTCCAGTATCCTTCGTGACGTGAATTGGGTATCATGGATTTGACGATCAATGGAACGCAGTAAATGAACAGACCGCCCGTCATGTCATGACTTAAATCCTATCTAAAGATTTAGCATACGAGATCTCTCTATCTTTCGAGCCCATCGTTTTTGGATTAAGCGATTATTTCTTTCATTACTTTTCGGATGATCCTGTGTATGTTACGAACGCTGATGTTGATGTTCAGTCCGGTGATGTTAGATGAAGCAGTTGGAGTCCTATTACCCAAGCGACATTTGATGCAGGGGTGGTTGTGGTTGACAAGAAAAAGATAGGCTTGATTTGGGTAGAAGATGAAGATTAATAGAGAGTGTAAAATCATGTCAATGGTCCTGATGGGATTTCTTTTCGATTCGTGGTAACATTAACTTGCAGACCGTTGTTTATTGGAGGAAATCAGTTGAAATCAGAACATGTTTCAAAGAAAAAAACAATGTTAGAATGGGCAAAAGCAATTGTGATTGCGGTTGTTCTCGCTTTGCTCACCCGCCATTTTATTTTTGCGCCGTATGTCGTAGATGGCGAGTCCATGGACCCCACCCTTCATGACCATGAAAGGGTATTTGTCAATATGACAGTCAAGTACATAGGTGAGTTTAAGAGAGGGGATATCATCGTGCTAAACGGAGATGACGTCCACTATGTCAAGCGGCTGATCGGTTTGCCCGGTGATACAGTCCAAATGAAGAACGACCAGCTCTACATCAATGGAAAAAAGGTGGCCGAGCCTTATTTGACAGCCAATAAAAAAAGAGCAAAGCAAAACGGTTTTGACTATTTGACCGATGATTTCGGACCGGTTAAAGTGCCTGATGACAAGTATTTTGTCATGGGTGATAACCGGCGGAATTCAATGGACAGCCGAAACGGGCTTGGACTCTTCACAAAAAAACAAATTGCGGGTACGTCTAAGTTTGTTTTCTTCCCGTTTAACGAAATACGCAAAACAAAGTAGAATCAAGCAGCTCCTGAACAGGGGACTGCTTTTTTTTATC
Source organism: Bacillus vallismortis (assembly GCF_004116955.1). NCBI lineage: Bacteria > Bacillati > Bacillota > Bacilli > Caryophanales > Bacillaceae > Bacillus > Bacillus vallismortis. The sequence continues at coordinate 1,163,595 of NZ_CP026362.1, forward strand.
TTTTTTTCATCCATCCCCCAAAACCAGAACATAAATTCGTATACCTATAGAAAAGAAATTGCAGAAAGGTGAAACATATTCCCGTTATGCATCGTTATATTAATAATTTACGAGAAATTACAGTTTTTTATTCATGAAAAAGAGGAATAACTCATATGAATGAATAGATTCATATTGGCTGGAGGTCTAATAATGGGAAGAATAAAAACGAAGATTACCATTCTGTTAGTGCTTTTGCTTTTACTTGCAGGCGGTTATATGTACATAAATGGCGTTGAGCTGAAGGATGTCCCGACAGCAATTGGACAAACCTTGTCCTCGGAAGAAGAGGAATACACCATTCAGGAGTATAAAGTGACGAAAATTGATGGCTCTGAGTATCAAGGAGAAGCCGAAAACGGCACGAAAATCATCTTCAACGGGAAAAAGTTACATCAGGATTTGTCTGATATAAAAGAAGGTGACAAGATTAAGGCATACTTCAGCAAATCAAAGCGGATCGATGGATTAATCAAGGTTGCCAAAGTGAATGATTAACAAAGCATCACCTTTCAGTTTGAAGGGTGATGCTTTGTTTTTCTCAAATTGTAAGTTTATTTCATTGCGTACTGTCATAAGGATCGCTATAATAGCCAATAAGGACAAATGAATAAAGATTGTATCCTTCGGGGCAGGGTGGAAATCCCGACCGGCGGTGGTAAAGCGAATGCGCTTTAGAGCCCGTGACCCGTGTGCATATGCACGCGGTGGATTCAGTTTAAGCTGAAGCCGACAGTGAAAGTCTGGATGGGAGAAGGATGATGAGCCGCTATGCAAAACATTCAAAAATGCATAGTGTTATTTCCTATTGCGTAAAATACCTAAAGCCCCGGATTTTTCATAAATTCGGGGCTTTTTTGACGGTAAATCATAACAGAGGGGAGGGAAACAAATGGAAGAGTCTTATATGGAGCTGGCATTAGATCTTGCGAAGCAAGGCGAAGGACAGACCGAATCCAATCCGCTCGTCGGCGCTGTTGTGGTAAAGGACGGACAAATTGTCGGGATGGGTGCCCATTTAAAATATGGTGAAGCTCATGCAGAAGTCCATGCGATCCAGATGGCCGGCTCCCATGCAAAGGGTGCTGATATTTACGTGACACTCGAGCCTTGCAGCCATTACGGAAAAACACCGCCATGTGCAGAATTGATTATCAACTCTGGCATCAAACGCGCGTTTGTGTCGATGAGAGACCCTAACCCGCTTGTCGCTGGAAGAGGGATCAGCATGATGGAAGAAGCCGGTATTGAAGTCAAGGAAGGCATCTTGGCTGATCAGGCGGAGAAGCTGAATGAAAAATTTCTGCACTTTATGAGGACAGGCCTCCCTTACGTCACACTAAAAGCTGCCGCCAGTCTTGATGGAAAGACAGCCACCAGCACGGGCGACAGCAAATGGATCACGTCAGAGGCTGCCAGACAGGATGCTCAGCAATACAGGAAAACACACCAAAGCATATTGGTCGGAGTTGGGACGGTGAAAGCCGACGATCCGAGTTTAACCTGCAGGCTGCCGAATGTGTTGAAACAGCCGGTACGGGTGATACTTGATACCGAACTCTCGATCCCTGAGAATGCCCGAGTGATTTGCGATCAGGCAGCGCAGACATGGATTTTCACAACGGCACGCGCAGACGAGGAAAAGAAAAAACGGCTTTCAGACTTCGGAGTGAACGTATTTACGCTTGAAACTGAGCGCATTCAAATTCCCGATATCCTGCACATCCTTGCTGAAGAAGGCATCATGTCGGTGTATGTGGAAGGCGGTTCAGCTGTTCACGGAAGCTTTGTCAAAGAAGGCTGTTTTCAAGAAATCATCTTCTATTTTGCCCCTAAACTAATCGGAGGAACGCATGCTCCCGGCTTAATCTCCGGTGAAGGTTTTCAATCAATGAAAGATGTCCCCTTATTACAATTCACTGATATAACCCAAATCGGCCGTGATATCAAATTGACGGCAAAACCGATAAACGAGTAGGATGGTGACCATGTTTACAGGAATTATAGAAGAAACAGGCACAATCGAATCCATGAAAAAAGCAGGGCATTCAATGGCCTTGACAATCAAATGCTCAAAGATACTGGAGGATGTTCATCTGGGCGACAGCATTGCGGTGAACGGCATTTGCCTGACTGTCACCGATTTTACAAAAAACCAATTCACAGTAGATGTAATGCCTGAAACAGTCAAAGCGACATCACTGAATGAATTATCAAAAGGAAGCAAAGTAAACCTGGAAAGAGCGATGGCGGCAAACGGCCGATTCGGAGGCCATTTTGTCTCAGGACATGTCGACGGAACTGCCGAAATTACACGAATTGAAGAGAAAAGCAACGCTGTTTACTATGATTTAAAGATGGACCCGTCTTTAACAAAAACATTGGTTTTAAAGGGGTCCATCACCGTGGATGGCGTAAGTTTGACCATATTCGGCCTGGCAAAGGATACAGTGACGATTTCTTTAATACCGCATACCATCAGCGAAACGATTTTTTCAGATAAAACCATTGGTTCTACAGTGAATATCGAATGCGATATGATCGGAAAATATATGTACCGATTTCTGCATAAAGCCAGTGAAAATAAGACCCAACAAACCATTACAAAAGCCTTCTTAAGCGAAAACGGCTTTTAGAGAGGAAGATTCGCATGTTTCATCCAATAGAAGAAGCACTAGACGCTTTAAAAAAAGGCGAAGTCATCATCGTTGTAGATGATGAAGACAGAGAAAATGAAGGAGACTTTGTCGCTCTTGCCGAGCATGCAACACCCGAAGTCATTAACTTCATGGCAACACACGGAAGAGGATTGATTTGCACGCCGCTTAGTGAGGACATCGCAGACAAGCTTGATCTGCACCCAATGGTTGAGCATAATACAGATTCTCACCATACTGCATTTACGGTAAGCATTGACCACCGCAAAACGAAAACAGGTATCAGTGCCCAAGAAAGATCTTTTACCGTTCAAGCATTGCTGGACAGCAAATCCGTGCCGTCTGATTTCCAGCGTCCGGGGCACATTTTTCCGCTTATTGCGAAAAAAGGGGGAGTGCTGAAAAGAGCAGGCCATACAGAAGCCGCTGTTGACCTTGCTGAAGCCTGCGGATCTCAAGGAGCCGGAGTCATCTGTGAGATTATGAATGAAGACGGAACGATGGCAAGAGTGCCTGAGCTCATTGAAATAGCGAAAAAGCATCAATTAAAAATGATCACCATTAAAGATTTGATTCAATACCGTTACAACCTGACATCACTTGTCGAGCGCGAAGTCGACATTACGCTGCCCACTGATTTTGGCACATTCAAGGTTTACGGATACACAAACGAGGTAGACGGAAAAGAGCATGTCGCATTTGTAATGGGCGATGTGCCGTTCGGTGAAGAACCGGTATTAGTCCGGGTGCATTCGGAATGTCTCACAGGCGACGTATTTGGATCTCATCGCTGTGACTGCGGCCCGCAGCTGCACGCCGCCTTGACGCAAATTGCCGCTGAAGGGCGGGGAGTGCTCTTGTATTTGCGCCAAGAAGGCCGAGGCATCGGTTTGATCAATAAATTAAAAGCTTATAAGCTTCAGGAAGAAGGCTATGATACCGTAGAAGCCAACGAAGCGCTCGGATTCTTGCCTGACCTTCGCAACTATGGCATCGGAGCACAAATGTTACGCGACCTCGGTGTGCGGAATATGAAGCTTTTGACGAATAACCCGCGAAAAATCGCCGGCCTTGAAGGCTATGGACTCAGCATTTCAGAAAGAGTGCCGCTTCAAATGGAGGCAAAAGAGCACAACAAAAAATATTTGCAAACCAAAATGAACAAACTGGGTCATTTACTTCATTTTTAATCACAAATATCACAAAAAAGGATGGGAATCATATGAATATCATACAAGGAAATTTAGTAGGTACAGGTCTGAAAATCGGAATCGTAGTAGGAAGATTTAATGATTTTATTACAAGCAAGCTGCTAAGTGGTGCAGAAGATGCGTTACTCAGACACGGCGTAGACACAAATGATATCGATGTGGCTTGGGTTCCAGGCGCATTTGAAATTCCATTTGCCGCAAAAAAAATGGCCGAAACAAAAAAATATGACGCGATTATTACATTGGGCACTGTCATCAGAGGCGCGACGACACATTACGATTATGTCTGCAATGAAGCCGCAAAAGGCATCGCGCAAGCAGCAAACACGACGGGCGTACCGGTCATCTTTGGGATTGTGACAACAGAAAACATCGAACAGGCGATTGAGCGTGCCGGCACGAAAGCGGGAAACAAAGGTGTAGATTGCGCTGTTTCTGCCATAGAAATGGCAAATTTAAACCGTTCATTTGAATAATTTGTTGAAAACAGTTTAAAAATATGGCGAAAATGATATAATGTGAGAAAACGGATCACCTATTCGTATCCGTTAATAGCCAGACTGGACATTTTGGATATAGAGGGGTTTTTATGTTAATTCGTTATAAAAAATCGTTTGAAAAGATTGCGATGGGGCTTCTTTCGTTCATGCCGAGTGAAAAAGACCTTAAGCAGCTTCAGCAGACAATTAAGGACTACGAAACGGATACAGACCGCCAGCTCTTTCTTTGGAAAGAGGACGAGGATATTGTCGGAGCAATCGGAGTCGAAAAAAAGGATTCTGAGGTTGAGATCCGGCATATCAGTGTGAATCCTTCTCATCGCCATCAAGGAATCGGAAAACAGATGATGGATGCTTTAAAGCATTTATTCAAAACGCAGGTACTGGTTCCGAATGAATTAACGCAAAGCTTTTTCGAACGTTGTCAAGATCAGCAGGATCAAGACATTTCATACAATAATTAAGCAGAGGCTGTCATTAGCCCCTGCTTTTTTTTCTCCGCTCTATCTCTTTTTCACGCTCAAGGATGACGTCTGTCCGATCCCGCAACCGGTGTTTGTCGATTAGAAAAGCATCGGTGAGTGTGCTCGGCTGCCCCCATGTGCACTTTTTTTTCTTGCATTCAATGCGGCATGCTTCCTCTAGCTTCTCATCTTTGATCGGCAGCATGATGCTTTTGTAGGGAGACCCCATTTCAATTTGTTCGTCAACCGTCTGCATAAGCTCAAGTAAACGGCTATGATCAAGTCCCAAGTCTTCAACCGCTTGTTTTTCGGCTTGAAGAATCCGGATGCTGTTCGCCATCAGTCGTTTGGCACCGGCTATATTCTGCCTTCTATGATGATACAAAGCAACCGCAAGCTGAATAAAGCCGACCCAATACATTTTTCGTTTATTTGGAGGATCTTCCTTCCAATATTCTTCTAAAATTTCATGGCATTCAAAATAATCCCGTGTTGCGTGAAACTCAACGAGATAATCGATATAAGCTTTCGGGTACACGATGTTTCCTCCTTTAATCTGCTTTAAGTGTAACATAGGAAGAATAAAAGAAAAAAGAACGCTCATCCCAGATCGCTTCTTCTTTATTACGACAAATAAGGGAACACGACTTTCCTCACACCTCCATTGTTGTTTTGAATATTCTGTACAAATTGCTTCAAAACAGGAAATGAAATAGTATTGGACGAGAGCTTTTTGGTGCCTTATACTAAAGGATAGCCAGTTTATCCGGCAATGAGAGTGATACTTGAAAATGGTGAGATGATGGAAGAATATCAAGTGAAAATCGATACGTTTGAGGGCCCATTGGACCTGCTGCTTCATTTAATCAATCGTCTTGAAATTGACATATATGATATACCTGTGGCGAAGATCACTGAACAATATTTATTATATGTACATACGATGCGTGTGCTTGAGCTCGATATTGCCAGCGAGTATTTGGTCATGGCTGCCACGCTGCTCAGCATCAAAAGCAGAATGCTGCTCCCGAAGCAAGAGGAGGAGCTTTTTGATGATGAATTGCTTGAAGAAGAAGATCCGCGGGAAGAATTGATTGAAAAGCTGATTGAGTATAGAAAATATAAAGATGCGGCGAAGGATTTAAAAGAACGGGAAGAAGAAAGACAAAAATCGTTCACGAAACCGCCGAGTGATTTGAGCGAATATGCAAAAGAAGTCAAACAGTCTGAGCATAAGCTCTCCGTCACGGTTTATGATATGATCGGGGCTTTTCAAAAAGTGCTGAAACGCAAAAAAATAACAAGGCCGATGGAAACAACAATTACCAGACAGGAAATACCAATCGAAGACAGAATGAACGAAATCGTGCACAGCCTGAAATCAAGAGGAACGAGAGTCAACTTTATGGAGCTGTTTCCTTATGAGCAAAAAGACCATTTGGTTGTGACTTTTCTGGCGGTTCTCGAACTGATGAAGAATCAGCTGGTACTCATAGAACAGGAGCACAATTTTTCAGATATTTACATTACGGGGAGTGAATCCATTCATGGGGCTTGATATCGTGAATTGGAAAGCTATAGTGGAAGCCCTTCTTTACGCGGCAGGCGATGAAGGGCTCACAAAAAAGCAGCTGTTAACAGTGCTTGAAATCGAAGAGCCTGAACTGAACACCATCATGGCGGATGTGGCGGACGAATACCGCGGGGATACAAGAGGCATTGAACTGATTGAATATGCAGATACGTACATGCTCTCTACGAAAAAAGCCTTTGCGCCGTACTTGAAAAAACTGATAGAAGTGCCGTCAAAGGGCCTTTCTCAAGCTTCACTAGAAGTACTGGCCATTGTATCTTATAAACAGCCGATTACGAGAGCGGAAATTGAAGAAATCAGAGGCGTGAAATCAGAACGGATTTTACACAGCCTCGTCGCGAAGGCGCTATTGTGTGAAGTCGGACGGGCTGACGGTCCGGGACGGGCCATTTTATACGGCACCACGCCGACTTTTCTTGAACAATTCGGCCTGAAAACGCTGGACGAGCTTCCGCCGCTGCCTGAAAATGCGGAAGAAGACGTTCTTCAAGAAGAAGCTGATTTATTTTTTGAAAACTTTAACCAAACCTTCGAAGATATAAAATAGAAGTTTAATGAATCGCGTTTTTTCATCATCATAAGATATAAGGAAAGAAGCTATTATGAAAGAAGCAAAATGTGAGAGACAAAGACATGAGGGGAAGATACCAAACGAAATGGGACATTCGATTGTGCGAGCGCAGACTCAAAAAACAGGCGAATTCTTATCAATGGTTGTCAATACCGTTAACGATTACCTAAATCAAACTACGCTTGCCTCCTTGCAGGCTGAATTGCCTATTGAGAAAGGATACTGCTGTGATCTGCTGAGCACTCTGAGAAGAATGACAGTATTTTGTGAAGGTGGCGCTGAAGCGTGCCGCCGTCTCCTGATGCAGGAGCCTTTTCAAGAAGCCAGAGCGGAAAAAACACTTTACAATGTATATCACCAATGCATTGAAGAGTTCTTTATGCCCAAAAAAGACACGTGGTGTGAAAATAGCCGGGCGTCTTATACCGGAGTCAGCGCAATTGAGTTTTACCATGCCGTTCCTGCGTCGCTAGAGCAATTATTATTGCCGCTGAGCGCAGCCTTTTTGAAAATGAGAGAAGAGCTGGCTCATTACGAAGCGTCCGGATCAAGCATGGCGCCAATTTAGATAACGTTTACTCTCCCTTTTTCAGGGAGGGTTTTTTTATGTTTGCCGGAAGATCTATAATTGATATTCATAACTGATGGACATGCGCATAAACTTGTACAAACCACCACAAGGACGTGAGCAAACATGCGCATTTTCAAAAAAGCAGTATTCATGGTCATGATTTCTTTTCTTCTTGTAAATGTAAATGTGAACCCAGCACATGCTGCTATAGATGTCAGTGCAAAAAGCGCGATAGTGATTGATGGAGCGTCAGGCAGAGTGTTGTTTGCCAAGGGCGAGCATGAAAGAAGGCGGATTGCGAGCATTACAAAAATCATGACGGCTGTGCTCGCTATCGAATCAGGCAAAATGGATGAAACGGTGACGGTTTCGGCAAATGCTGTCAGAACGGAAGGCTCTGCTATTTATTTAAGAGAAGGGCAAAAAGTGAAATTAAAAGATCTTGTGTACGGCTTAATGCTGAGATCAGGAAACGACGCCGCTGTTGCGATTGCTGAGCATGTGGGGGGAGCCTCGATGGATTTGTTTATATGATGAATCAAAAAGCTGAGCAGCTTGGTATGGAGAATACCCGTTTCCAAAACCCGCATGGATTGGACGACCACAAAAACCATTATTCATCAGCCTATGATATGGCCATTTTAACCAAATACGCTATGAAACTGAAAGACTATCAAAAAATTTCAGGCACAAAAATATACAAAGCAGAAACAATGGAAAGCGTTTGGAAAAACAAAAACAAACTGCTTACGATGCTTTACCGGTACAGCACAGGAGGAAAAACAGGCTATACAAAACTCGCAAAACGGACACTGGTCTCGACAGCTTCAAAGGACGGCATTGACCTGATAGCCGTTACCATCAATGATCCTGATGATTGGGATGATCATATGAAAATGTTTAACTATGTGTTTGATCATTTTCAAACCTATTTAATCGCGAAAAAAGGGGACATTCCAAAGCTGAATGGCACATTTTATGAGTCTAAGGCTTTTATCAAGCGGGACATCACCTATTTGCTAACCGAAGAGGAGAAAGAAGATGTCAACATTCAAACCACGCTGCTTAAACCGAAAAAAGCCTGGGAAAAAGACGCCTCAAAGATTCCAGACATCGTAGGGCACATGAAAATCATGTTTAACGATGAAACCATTGCAAAAGTGCCGATCTATTATGAAAATGAACGACATCAAAAACCAAAGAAACAATTTTTTGAAACGTTCAAATCAATCTTTCTGAATGCGGCTGGCGGGGCAAAATGGTCAATATAATATGGGTCAGCTTAACTGTGATCGGACTTGTTTTTGCGATGTGCAACGGAACCTTGCAAGATGTAAATGAAGCTGTGTTTAAGGGGGCAAAAGAAGCCGTGACGATCTCATTCGGGCTGATGAGCGTGCTTGTTTTCTGGCTGGGCTTAATGAAAATAGCCGAGCAGTCAGGGCTTTTGGATATTTTCAGCCGAATGTGCAGGCCATTTATATCTAAGCTGTTCCCGGATATACCTCCGGATCACCCGGCGATGGGCTACATTTTATCTAATCTCATGGCGAACTTCTTCGGCCTCGGGAATGCGGCAACCCCTCTTGGCATTAAAGCAATGGAGCAAATGAAAAAGCTGAATGGAAACCGAACGGAAGCAAGCCGGTCGATGATTACTTTTTTAGCTGTCAATACGTCCTGCATCACCCTCATTCCGACAACCGTAATCGCTGTCCGAATGGCCTATTCCTCCAAAACGCCGACAGATATTGTCGGGCCAAGTATTTTGGCGACACTCATCTCTGGAATCGGTGCCATTATGATTGACCGGTATTTTTATTACCGCCGCAAAAAGAAGGGAAGGTGAGCGGATGGAAATCATTAATTGGCTGTCATTAGCAATGATTCCGATCATTATTGCCGGCGTTCTTCTTTATGGAACAATGAAAAAGGTTCCCACCTATGAATCGTTTGTCGAAGGCGGAAAAGAAGGGATAGAGATCGCCTTTTCCATTATCCCATATTTAGTAGGAATGCTTGTCGCCATTACTGTTTTCAGGTCATCTGGCGCGCTTGATTTTATCATGGACCTTTTAAAACCGTTATTCTCCGCTATCGGCATCCCTGCTGAAGTGGTTCCGCTTGCCTTGATTCGCCCCATCTCCGGTACGGCTGCACTCGGTATGACAACCGATTTAATTGCAGTATACGGGCCCGACTCCTTCATCGGCAGACTGGCATCCGTTATGCAGGGGTCAACGGATACAACGCTTTACGTCCTGACAGTGTATTTTGGAGCCGTTGGCATTAAAAAAATGGGTGATGCATTAAAGGTGGGACTTCTTGCTGATTTGATCGGCGTAGTTGCATCTATCATCATCGTTACGTTATTATTTGGGAGCGCCTGAAAACGGCGTTTTTTTAGATTGGGCGCTTACAGTCTGAAAAAGCTTGTTTGTTCAGGTTGAAAAAAGTAAGATAATACTTGAGGTGAAAGACATGGAAAGACTGCAAAAAGTGATTGCTCATGCCGGATTTGCATCGCGCAGAAAGGCAGAAGAGCTGATTAAAGAAGGAAAAGTAAAGGTGAACGGCAAAGTAGTAACAGAGCTGGGTGTTAAGGTCACCGGTTCTGATCAGATTGAGGTAAACGGGTTAAAGGTTGAACGCGAAGAGCCGGTTTACTTTCTCTTATATAAACCAAGAGGCGTTATTTCCGCAGCCCAGGATGACAAAGGGCGCAAAGTCGTGACGGACTTTTTTAAAGAAGTCCCGCAGCGCATTTATCCGATCGGACGTCTGGATTATGATACGAGCGGTCTTTTGCTTTTAACCAATGACGGCGAATTTGCCAATAAGCTGATGCACCCTAAGTATGAAATAGACAAAACATACGTGGCGAAGGTGAAAGGCATTCCCCCTAAAGAGCTGCTCAGAAAGCTGGAGCGCGGAATTATGCTGGAGGAAGGCAAAACGGCGCCTGCTAAAGCGAAGCTTCTGTCTTTGGATAAGAGAAAGCAGACAAGCATTATTCAGCTGACGATTCATGAAGGACGCAACAGACAAGTGCGGCGCATGTTTGAAGCGATCGGGCATGAGGTAATCAAGCTGAAGCGTGAAGAATACGCGTTTTTAAACCTGCGAGGCCTGCACACGGGAGATGCCAGAGAGCTTACGCCGCATGAAGTCAAAAGACTCAGAGCGCTGGCGGAGCACGGTAAAAACGCTTTCTAAATTTCACATAACCTTCAAAAAGTGAGAAATGTGAAATGAATGTGCAATGATATAATTGAATGGACCTGCAATAGGGGAAGGGGGCAGTGGACAATGAAGAGAAATAGGCGTTTATTCATTCGGACCGGCATCCTTCTCATTTTAATCTGCGCGCTTGGCTATACGATTTACAATGCCGTATTTGCCGGCAAAGAGAGCATATCCGAAGGGTCCGACGCACCTAATTTTGTCCTTGAAGATACGAATGGGAAGCGTATAGAGCTCAGTGATTTAAAAGGGAAAGGTGTTTTTTTAAATTTCTGGGGTACATGGTGTGAACCGTGCAAAAAAGAATTTCCTTATATGGCGAACCAGTATAAGCATTTTAAAGACAAAGGCATCGAAGTTGTCGCGGTAAATGTTGGGGAGTCAAAGATAGCAGTACATAATTTTATAAAATCCTACGGAGTCAATTTCCCGGTTGTTCTGGATACAGATCGCCAAGTGCTTGATGCCTATGACGTATCTCCGCTTCCGACAACCTTTTTAATCAATCCGGAAGGAAAAGTTGTCAAGGTGGTGACCGGCACTATGACAGAAAGCATGATCCATGATTATATGAATCTGATAAAACCCGGAGAGACTTCGGGATGAAGCGAGTCAAATGTGAATGCGGACATGTAAACCCGGTCGGAACCGTTCTATGTGAATCTTGCGGAAGAGCTCTTCAGAACACGCAGCCTCCGCTTGCTGATATGAGATATGACGGAAGCGCAAGGCGTTCACAAACCTATAATAAAACGATCATCGATAAAATTTGGAATTTCTTTTCTTCGGTTAAGGTTGGAATATGGCTTATCGTCATCACCCTTGCCGCATCAGCGTTCGGCACCATTTTTCCCCAAGAAGCCTATTTGCCTCCGGGCGCACAGGCTGATACTTATTACAAAGAGCAGTATGGCACGTTCGGCCAGCTTTATTATTTGCTCGGGTTTCATCATTTATATGGCTCTTGGTGGTATTTGCTGCTCATTGCCTCGATCGGCATTTCACTCGTGATTTGCAGCCTTGACCGGGTCATTCCGTTGTACAGGGCATTAAAAAAACAGGGTGTCAGAAGGAGTCCTGCTTTTTTGAGAAGGCAGCGCCTATTCAGTGAAACAGACACTGTATTGGATGGGAAAGCAAAAGAAAAGATTGTAGCGCTCTTAAAGAAGAAGCATTATAGAATCAGAGAACAAGAGAGCAGCATTCTTGCCGAAAAAGGACGTTTTTCCCGCTGGGGTCCGTATGTCAACCACATTGGATTAATTATCTTTCTGATTGGTGCGATGCTGAGATTTGTGCCCGGCATGTACGTTGACGAGACGCTTTGGATCAGAGAAGGCGAAACAGCAGCAATTCCGGGGACAGACGGAAAATATTATTTGAAAAACAATCAATTCAGTGTAGAGACCTATAACAGCAAAACAGAAAAAAAAGTATTCGCAGATGCCATTGACAGAGTCGGGGACGGGAAAGTGGCAAAGAACTTTCAAACAGATGCCGTACTTTACAAGAGAGAAGGAAAAATTGTTTATGGCGAGAAACCGAAGCTGAAAAAAGTAACAGAAGAGGACATCCGCGTCAATGAGCCGCTGCGTTTTGATTCTTTTTCCGTTTACCAGGTGGATTATAAAGAGAATCAGCTTGATCAAATGGTATTCCAGCTGATAGACAAAAAAACAAAAAAATCCTTTGGAAGCTTGAAGATCAACCTTCTGGATCCAGATTCGGTTTATGATCTTGGCAACGGTTACAAAGTTGAAATTGCCAGCTACCTGCCAGACTTCTATTTTAATCAGGATGGAGAGCCGAGCACAAAAACAAAAATCCCTAACAACCCGGCTTTTGTCTTTAATATCATAACGCCGGACAAACCGAAGGGTGAAAAAAGCTTTGTCGCCATCCAAGAAACAATCGAAGGCTCTGGCAGCAATAAATACAAGCTGAAATTTGACCATGTCGAAACGAAAAACATTACCGGACTCACAGTCAGAAAGGATTTGACGCTCTGGGTGCTTGCGGTCGGCGGAGCCATTTTTATGATCGGTGTCATTCAAGGGATGTACTGGCAGCACCGAAGAATCTGGCTGCACTCACAGGACGGCGCAGTCATGGTGGCAGGGCATACGAATAAAAACTGGTATGGCTTAAAGAAGGACTTAGCATTTGTATTGGCCGATTCCGGACTGACTGAACCGGCGGACCAAAAAGAATGAATCAAAACACAGAAATAGGCGAAAAGGGAGTGATGTCATGGCGGAGCTGAGCGGAAATTTTCTTTATGCGGCCTTTCTTGTGTATTTAATCGCTGTCCCGATTTTCGGCGGGGCCATACGCGGGAATAAAGATAAAAAGGGCAAGCCGAACCGATGGGCCAACATTGGAATCACTCTTTCTATCATCGGTTTTCTCTGCCATCTGGGATATTTCATCACGAGGTGGGCTGCGAGCGGCCATGCGCCTGTCAGCAATATGTTTGAATTCACCACCGCCTTTGGCATGATGCTCGTTTTAGCGTTTGTTATTCTTTATTTTATCTATAGATTGCCTTCACTAGGCTTGTTTACGCTGTCCATCGCTTTATTGCTGATTGCATACGCCAGCATGTTTCCGACGGATATCTCGCCCTTAATTCCGTCACTGCAGAGCAATTGGCTGTATATTCACGTAACAACAGCCGCGCTTGGGCAAGCTATACTTGCGATCAGCTTTGTCGCAGGGGTCATCTTTCTTTTGAAGCACGTAGATCAGACAAAACGAAGCAAAAAAACCTTCTGGCTCGAGACGATTATGTTTATATTGGTCACAACCCTCGCGTTTATTGTGGTCACATCAGCATTTCGTTTTGCAGGCTATGAGGCGGAGTTCAACTGGGTGGATAAAAATAAAGAAAAAAGCGTGATGGTGTACGAAATGCCTGCGCTTGTCGGCCCGCATCAAGGAGAGCTCTTGACCGAGGGGAAAATGGATCCGCTTGTGGAGCTTCCTGCTCTTTTCTCAGGCAGAAAGGTGAACACTGTCATTTGGTCATTTGGAGCAGGGTTCATTTTGTACGGCGCTCTTCGTCTGATCTTTAGAAAAAGAATCAGCGCCCTATTACATCCGCTGGTGAAAAACGTCAATCTTGACCTGGTGGATGAAATTGGCTACAGGGCCGTTTCAATCGGGTTTCCGATCTTTACGCTCGGCGCGCTGATCTTTGCGATGATTTGGGCTCAGCTCGCTTGGACCAGATTTTGGGGCTGGGACCCTAAGGAAGTATGGGCGCTGATCACGTTTTTGTTCTACGCCGCGTATTTGCATGTAAGACTGTCAAGAGGCTGGCACGGTGAGAAGTCAGCATGGCTGGCCGTAATCGGTTTTGCTATTATTATGTTTAATTTAATATTCGTAAATCTTGTGCTTGCCGGACTTCATTCTTATGCATAGTCCTTAGAAAGCGACACAGTTCTCAAACTTTCTCACGATTTGATAAAATGAAAGTAACAGAAGGAAAGCAGGGGGAAAACGATGAACCAAACGAACGAAACCAAAATACTAGTAGTTGATGACGAAGCCAGAATTCGCCGCCTTTTAAGAATGTATCTTGAACGTGAAAATTATGTCATAGACGAAGCGGAAAATGGTGATGAAGCCATTGCCAAAGGGCTTGAAGCCAATTATGACTTAATTTTGCTTGATCTAATGATGCCGGGTACTGACGGAATTGAAGTGTGCCGGCAAGTTCGTGAAAAAAAAGCGACACCAATTATCATGCTGACTGCAAAAGGAGAAGAAGCAAACAGGGTGCAGGGATTTGAAGCGGGAACAGATGATTATATTGTCAAGCCGTTCAGTCCGAGAGAAGTCGTGCTGCGGGTAAAAGCCCTTTTGAGAAGAGCATCCCAAACCTCTTATCTCAATGCCAATACACCGACGAAAAATGTGATCGTGTTTTCACATCTGTCCATTGACCATGATGCTCACCGCGTAACGGCTGATGGAACAGAAGTAAGCCTGACGCCGAAAGAGTATGAGCTTCTATACTTCTTAGCGAAAACGCCTGACAAAGTGTATGATCGGGAAAAGCTTCTGAAAGAAGTGTGGCAATATGAGTTTTTTGGTGATCTGCGGACAGTAGACACCCATGTCAAACGCCTGAGAGAGAAGCTGAATAAGGTTTCTCCGGAAGCCGCGAAAAAAATTGTCACCGTATGGGGTGTAGGCTATAAATTTGAGGTTGGCGCTGAATGAAATTTTGGAAAAGCGTAGTAGGCAAGCTGTGGTTTACGATCCTTTCACTCGTCTTGATCGTATTATTCATTTTGACGGTTCTCTTGCTTGAATTTATTGAAAATTACCATGTGGAAGAAGCCGAGAATGATTTAACACAGCTTGCGAATAAAGTTGCTGTCATCATAGAAAATCACGAGGACCAGGCACTGGCAAGATCAATCACTTGGGAGCTCGCTGATAACTTAACAAGCATTGCTATCATTCAGGATGAGAAAAAGTACTGGTATTCCCCGAATGATAAAAACCGCCTATCATCCATAACGGTTGAGCAAATACAACATGACAAAGCCTTAAATAAAGCTCTCCAAGATAACAAAAAAGTAAGCAAACGAACGGGGCTGAGCGATACAGACACGGATAATGAACGTCTGATTGTAGGTGTCCCATATGAAAAAGACGGAAAGAAAGGCATGGTCTTTTTATCACAGTCTTTGCTTGCGGTGAAAGATACAACAAAACACACGACCCGCTATATTTTTCTGGCCGCAGGGATTGCGATTGTACTCACCACGTTTTTCGCTTTCTTCTTATCAAGCAGGGTCACATATCCGCTTCGAAAAATGAGAGAGGGCGCACAGGACTTGGCGAAGGGCAAGTTCGATACCAAAATACCGATTTTAACCCAGGATGAAATCGGTGAACTGGCAACTGCTTTTAATCAAATGGGGCGGCAGCTTAACTTTCATATTAATGCGCTTAATCAAGAAAAAGAGCAGCTTTCTAACATTTTGAGCAGTATGGCTGACGGAGTGATTACCATTAATATTGACGGTGCGATTCTTGTGACAAATCCGCCTGCTGAACGTTTTCTTCAGGCTTGGTATTATGAGCAAAACATGAATATCAAAGAAGGGGATAATCTTCCGCCTGAAGCAAAAGAACTGTTCCAAAACGCTGTCAGCACTGAAAAAGAGCAAATGATAGAAATGACGCTGCAAGGCAGGTCATGGGTGCTTTTGATGTCGCCGCTTTACGCGGAGTCGCATGTCAGAGGAGCGGTTGCCGTGCTGCGCGATATGACGGAAGAACGCCGCCTTGATAAGCTGCGTGAGGATTTTATCGCAAATGTCAGTCATGAGTTGAGAACACCGATTTCTATGCTTCAGGGATACAGTGAAGCGATTGTCGATGACATTGCAAGCTCTGAAGAAGACCGAAAAGAAATTGCTCAAATCATATATGACGAATCGCTGCGAATGGGTCGCTTAGTCAATGATCTGCTTGATTTAGCCCGAATGGAGTCAGGCCATACAGGCTTGCATTATGAACATATCAATGTGAATGAATTTTTAGAGAAGATCATAAGGAAATTTTCCGGCGTTGCGAAAGAAAAAAATATTGCTTTACATCAAGACGTTTCTCTCACAGAAGAGGAAATGATGTTTGACGAAGACAAGATGGAGCAGGTATTTACCAATTTGATAGATAACGCGCTGCGGCATACCTCATCCGGCGGCAGTGTTTCTATTGAGGTCCATTCTGTAAAGGATGGATTGAAAATTGATATCAAAGACTCTGGATCCGGTATACCGGAAGAAGATCTGCCATTTATCTTTGAGCGGTTCTATAAGGCAGATAAAGCGCGGACAAGAGGCAGAGCAGGAACCGGGCTTGGGCTGGCTATTGTGAAAAATATCGTGGAAGCCCACAACGGATCAATAACAGTGCACAGCAGAATAGATAAAGGAACGACATTTACATTTTATATTCCGACAAAAGCATAAAATAGAGTCTGAATTTGCCGAAGAATCTTGTTCCATAAGAAACACCCGCTGACCTTAGCGGGTGTTTTTTTAAAGCCAATATGAACAAAATTTTAAGGATATGTTAATATAAATTCCCTTCCAAATTCCAGTTTCTCGTAATATAGTTGTAATGTAACTTTTCAAGCTATTAATACGACAAAAAAGTGAACGGAGGGGTTTCAAATGGAAGAAACCTTTCAATTGTTATATGATACATATCATCAAGATTTGTACCAATTTTTATTTTATATTGTAAAGGATAAAAACCAGGCAGAAGATCTTCTGCAGGAGGTTTATATCCGGGTCTTACATTCTTATCATACGTTTGAAGGAAGAAGCAGTGAAAAAACATGGCTTTTGTCGATCGCACGCCATGTTGCGATCGACTGGTTCCGTAAACAGCAGACGATCAGACAGCGTATACTCGGCACGTTTGATTGGGATACACAGGATGTCAGAGATCAGCAGTTGCTTCCGGACGAGCTTGCGGTTCAACACGAAAATGTCCGGGAAATTTATACTGCGCTTGATCAATGCACGATCGACCAAAGAGCTGTGATTATCTTGCGGTTTATTCAGGGGTATTCAATTCAGGAAACAGCCAACGCTCTGCGCTTCTCGGAAAGCAAAGTCAAAACGACCCAACACAGAGGGCTCAAAGTACTTCGGAAACATATGGAGCTTTTGAGGGAGGAGCTAATGGATGATGAAGTCAGATTGGAACGAAGAACAGATAAAGGAGTTGTTAAGTCAACTTCCGGCAGTTAAAGACCATCGTTCGCCTCAAGATATTTATAAGCGGCTGACGATGGCAAAAACCAAAAAAAAGCCCGCTGTTAGGTGGATTGGCCCCGCGTGCGCCACTGCAATTGCGGTTTATATCGCCTTCATTATTTCTCCTCAATTCTTTGATCAGGCACAACCTCAACAAAAAGAAGCGTCCCAAGAGAACGCTGTGACGAAAACTGAGACAGCAGACAGCCCAAAGGCTGCATCATCCCTGGATCAGACATCGTGTGTTGTTTCTGAAAAGGAACAGAAAAATTACATCACTGTTGCGATTGCCGATGCCGATACATCCGCAATCATACCTCTCAGCATCAAAAAAACAAACGCAGACCAAACGATACAGGATATGTTGTTTGAAAGCAGTGAGCTGGGTATCCTTGACCATGCCATTACGATCCCATCCTTCATAGATGAAGTGGAGGTAAAAGAAAACCCAAACAAGAAGGAATTAAGTATACGAGTCCATCAGCCTATCGGAGATTTTGCTGTAAAAGACGATACACTGTTAAAAAAACTGCTGAAAGAATCCTTAAAATGGAGCCCTTATGAAAATATCAAATTTTTATCGGAGCAAAACAAGAGTGGCATCCGTATTGGCTCATATGGCACTTTTACTGAAATTGCAATTACAAAACAGTCAAAAAGAGCTTACTACTTGTATCAAAATAAACAAGGACAAGACTTTCTCGTTCCATCGGAAAAAACATTTGATACCGTAAAAGAAGCGATAAAGGAAATGGAATCGGACATCCAACAAGAGGCAACACCTCTTTTTCAAGCGGGAACTGTCAAATCTGTAACGAAGAAACAGAAGCACTTATATATCCACTTCTCAAAAGACTCAGCAGTTGACAATTCTATTGCCGGTATTTTAATGCTTGAGGGACTTCTTTTAACAGCAAAGGAGTTTGGTTTTACAGATGTGACCTTTACGGAAACCAGAACAAAAAAAATCGGCAAATATGACGTATCAGATGCCATTCCGGTACCTGCTGCTCCAAATCCGATTTCCTTAGACTAATTAGGGCCTTTTCAGGCTCTTCTTTTGGTTGCCTTGCATGTAATAGAAATGTTCAAAAAATAGTTGTCCGTGTATAATAAAACAAGGTAAAGATTGAAAGGATTTGAGCCGAGTGAACGTGTTAACAATCAAAGGAGTTTCCATTGGAGAAGGATTGCCGAAAATCATCGTTCCGCTGATGGGAAAAACGGAGAAACAAATTTTGAACGAAGCAGAAGCTGTAAAATTACTGGAGCCGGACATTGTGGAGTGGAGAGTCGACGTATTTGAAAAAGCAAATGACAGAGAAGCCGTCACAAAGATGATTTCTAAGCTTCGGGAGTCTTTAGCGGACAAGCTGTTTTTATTTACATTCAGAACCCATAAAGAAGGCGGGAGCATGGAGATGGATGAAAGCTCCTATATTGCCTTGCTAGAAGCAGCAGTCCGGACAAAAGGCATTGACCTTATTGACATTGAATTATATTCGGGAGATACAAATGTGAAAGCGTTAGTAACGCTGGCAGAAGAACATAATGTCTATGTGGTGATGTCAAATCATGATTTTGAGAAAACGCCTGCGAAAGATGAGATTCTATCGAGACTTCGAAAAATGCAGGATCTAGGGGCGCATATTCCAAAAATGGCTGTCATGCCGAATGGTACAGGAGATCTCTTAACGTTGCTTGATGCGACGTATACGATGAAAACAAAATATGCAAACCGTCCATTCATTACAATGTCTATGGCTGCAACAGGACTGATCAGCAGACTGAGCGGCGAGGTTTTTGGATCAGCCTGTACTTTTGGCGCCGGAGAAGAAGCGTCGGCACCTGGTCAAATACCTGTTTCTGAGCTGAGGAGTGTCTTAGGCATTTTGCACAAACGCATACGAGAATAAAAAATAAAAAACTCAAGCCCATTACAGCTTGAGTTTTTTTGATTATGGAAGATCAATGAGCTTAACAGACACAATATCAGGAACTTCTGTTAGTTCTTTCACGATCTTATCTTCCAAATGTCTGTCAAAGGAAAGCATCATGATGGCTTCTCCGCCTTTTTCTTTACGGCCAACCTGCATGGTTGCAATGTTAATATCGTTATCTCCGAGAATTCGTCCTACTCGGCCGATGACACCTGTTGTATCCTGATGCTGGATATATACCAAGTGACCTGTTGGATAAAAATCGATATTAAAGCCGTTGATCTCGACAATACGCTCTCCAAAATGAGGGATATACGTAGCCGTCACAGTAAAGGTGTTGCGGTCTCCTGTTACTTTTACGCTGATGCAGTTATCGTATCCAGATTCAGAAGAGGAAATTTTTTCACTGAAGCTGATGCCGCGTTCTTTTGCGACACCGCCGGCATTGACTTCGTTAACAGTTGAGTCAACGCGCGGTTTCAAAAAGCCTGACAGAAGGCTTTTTGTAATGAACGATGTTTCAAGTTTAGCAATTGTGCCTTCATATTGAATGGCAACATCCTTAACCGGCTCTCTCATGCATTGGGATACTAGGCTGCCTATTTTTCCAGCGATTTGATGGTAAGGCTTAATCTTAGTGAATTCATCTTTTGTCATGGCTGGCAGGTTGATAGCAGACATGACAGGAAGACCTTTTGCGAACTGGAGAACTTCTTCTGACACTTGAGCCGCGACATTCAGCTGCGCTTCTTTCGTCGATGCCCCTAAGTGAGGAGTGGCAATGACTAATGGATGATCAACAAGTTTATTGTCAACAGGCGGTTCAACTTCAAAGACGTCAAGCGCCGCTCCGGCAACGTGCCCGCTTTCCAAAGCCTCAAGAAGTGCAGCTTCATCAATAATACCGCCTCGTGCACAGTTAATTAAGCGGACACCTTTTTTCGTTTTTGCAATGGTTTCTTTATTCAATAAGCCTTTTGTTTCTTTTGTTAAAGGCGTGTGAACAGTAATAATATCCGCACTTTCAAGCACTTCTTCAAATGTACGGCTGTTTACGCCAATTTTTTTCGCTCTCTCTTCAGTTAAGAAAGGGTCAAAAACATGAACGGTCATTCCGAACGCTCTCGCACGCTGTGCGATTTCGCTTCCGATTCGGCCTAATCCTACAATTCCAAGCGTTTTCCCATAAAGCTCGGCACCGACATAAGCCGTGCGGTTCCACTCTCTTGATTTCACAGAGATATTAGCCTGAGGAATGTGCCTCATTAAAGAAGAGATCATCGCAAATGTATGCTCAGCTGTCGAAATGGTGTTGCCGTTTGGAGCGTTAATCACGATTACCCCATGTTTAGTCGCTTCATCAATATCGATATTATCTACACCGACACCGGCTCTTCCGACAATTTTTAAAGAAGTCATTTTGTTGAAAAGGTCTTCTGTTACTTTTGTCGCGCTTCGCACCAAAAGAGCATCAAAAGTATGTAATTCATCCTCTGCATCTGCTGCGTTTTTTTGAACGATTTCAATAAAATCTGATTCAATAAGCGGCTGTAAGCCGTCGTTGCTCATTTTGTCTGAGACCAATACTCGAAACATCGTTAGATTTCCTCCTAAATTGACAAACTAAATATCTGATAATTTAACATATTCTCAATAGAGTGTCAACGTGTATTGACGCAGTAAAGGATAAAAGGAAAGCCTGAAAATCAATGTTTTCAGAGCTTTCGAGAATTATATATAATTTGAAGCAATTCTCTATACAGCCAACCAGTTATCGTTTATAATGGAACTAAATTCATATGATCAATCTTCGGGGCAGGGTGAAATTCCCTACCGGCGGTGATGAGCCCATGGCTCTAAGCCCGCGAGCTGTTTTACAGCAGGATTCGGTGAAATTCCGGAGCCGACAGTACAGTCTGGATGGGAGAAGATGGAGGTTCATAAGCGTTTTGAATTTGTTTTCAAACGTTTCTTTGCCTAGCCTAATTTTCGAAAACCCCGCTTTTTTTGATGAAGCGGTTTTTTT
Source organism: Bacillus vallismortis (assembly GCF_004116955.1). Lineage (NCBI taxonomy): Bacteria > Bacillati > Bacillota > Bacilli > Caryophanales > Bacillaceae > Bacillus > Bacillus vallismortis. The sequence goes on from NZ_CP026362.1 coordinate 1,185,202, forward strand.
ATTGGCTGGAAAAAGAACCTTTCCGTTTTCGAGTAAGATGTGATCGAAAAGGAGAGAGTGAAGTGAAAGTAAAAAAATTAGTAGTGGTCAGTATGCTGAGCAGTATTGCATTTGTTTTGATGCTGTTAAATTTCCCGTTTCCGGGGCTTCCGGATTATTTAAAAATTGATTTTAGCGATGTGCCCGCTATTATTGCCATTTTGATTTATGGACCTTTGGCAGGAATTACAGTAGAGGCGATAAAAAACGTTCTCCAATATATTATTCAGGGAAGCATGGCCGGGGTTCCTGTCGGGCAAATTGCGAATTTTATCGCAGGAACACTTTTTATCTTGCCGACTGCTTTCTTATTTAAAAAGCTGAACTCAGCAAAGGGGCTGGCTGTCAGTCTGCTTCTGGGAACTGCAGCGATGACCATTTTGATGAGTATTTTAAATTATGTACTGATTCTTCCTGCGTACACGTGGTTTTTACATTCACCGGCATTATCCGACAGCGCGCTGAAAACGGCGGTCGTCGCTGGTATCCTGCCGTTTAACATCATAAAAGGCATTGTGATTACGATTGTATTCTCACTTATTTTCATCAAGCTGAAGCCATGGATTGAACAGCAGCGAAGCGTGCATATCCATTAAAAAGTAAAAAAGCTCCCGCAGGGGAGCTTTTTCCATACTTCTATTCAAATTTAAGCGGGTCGCCTTCAAATGGCTCATCCGCCACTTTGATGGAATCAGTAGGGCATCCTTCAAATGCATCAATCATATCTTCTTCCAGTACCTCAGGAACTTCGACAACGCCTTTGTTTTCATCAAGCGTTACGAACGCGATGCCTTCATCATCGTAATCGTAAATGTCCGGTGCAGCAGCTCCGCAAGCGCCGCATGCAATACATGTATCTTTGTCTACGATTGTGTACTTTGCCATGAATAAAACCTCCCAGATTGTTCTTGGTGGAACAAATGGATCAATCTTTATATATAATCAATTTAACACCTATTCCTCTTACTTATTGTAATGATGTTGCTGCCACATTTCAACAGAAAAATGATTGAGAATGCTTATCACATAAGGGGTTATCTACATAACATCCCCCTTGATGATGACTTTAAACGTCGATTTCTGTTTAAAATCTGTTAAAATAAAGAGAGCAAATCATCGATTTTTGTCAGGAAGAATGTGGGTGGATAGGTTGTCATTAAATTATTTCGATATTATGGTTCTCGATTGCCTTTGCAAAATAAACGGAGAACGGTCAGGAAGCGCTGTTTTTCACTTATTTAAAGGCAAAAGATCGTCACAAACCATACAAGATGCCGGCTTATTTCAGACAGCAAAATATTTTGGAATGGCACCGAAATGTTCGAGAAGCGATATTTCAGCGTCGCTCACCAAGCTTGAACAGCATTCATATCTCGAACCATTGGCTGAAACAGATACATATAAAGTGACAGCCAGCGGCGCAGCTTCATTGAGGCACGCATTCAGTGAACGGCCTTGGCCCGTTCATTGTCACGGCGCTTATTACCAGCAGGCTGCCGGCGTACTTTGGAAAAGGCTTTCTCTGCTGGTGCAGGTCTTATCAAATAAACAACAGGGGAGCAGGCAGTATATCCCTGTCACAAAGGATTATAAGACACTTCAATGGGTAAAGAAATACTTCTCCAGGCATACGGATCATATAGAGATGGCAAGCAGCCTTTTTGCCATGCTGGAGGCGCATTTGCGTCAGATTGATGACAAAGCGGCGCAAATTTTTGTCTACTCTTTAACCTCGCACGATAGGATTGGCTTGACGAGCAGACAGCTTGCTGACACGCTGAATGAAGATGAATGGTATGTTTATATCTTGTTTTGGGCTTCGGTACATTATTTTATTCATTTACTACCGGAGTGTGAACATTCTCTGTTAAAGGATATCCTCTCTGATGTGCATGTGGAGAATGCTCTGACAGAGTCCACAAGGAAAACATGGCAGATGGTCAAACAAGGGATCCCGATACAGCGAATCGCCGACATCAGAAAGCTGAAAACAGCGACGATCGAAGACCATATTGTTGAAATTTCTCTCCACGAGCCTGCGTTTCACATAGATGACTATGTATCAGCGGAAGACCAGCTTGAAATTGCAGAGTTTTCAAAGCGGATACGGACAAATAAAATCAAACAAATTCGCGACGGCCTACAGCAGCGGTTCAGCTATTTTCAAATCAGACTGGCATTGACAAAGCAGGTGCAGCAATATGACTAATTTACAGCAAACGTTACATCAGTTTTTTGGTTTTACTTCCTTTAAAAAAGGGCAGGAGGACATTATTAGAAGCATACTTAGCGGGAGGGATACCATTGCGATGCTGCCGACTGGGGGTGGAAAATCGCTTTGCTACCAGCTGCCTGGCTATATGCTTAACGGCATGGTGTTAATCGTTTCTCCACTGCTTTCTTTGATGGAGGATCAGGTGCAGCAGCTGAAGGCGCGGGGCGAAAAGCGTGCGGCGGCTTTGAACAGCATGCTTAGCAAGCAGGAGAGACAATTTGTTTTAGATCATATTCACCGCTATAAATTTTTGTACTTATCTCCAGAGGCTTTGCAGTCGCCTTATGTATTGGAAAAATTAAAAAGCGTCCCGATCAGCCTATTCGTTATTGATGAGGCGCATTGCATATCTGAATGGGGGCATGACTTCAGGCCTGATTATTCAAAGCTGGGACAGCTGAGAAAACAACTTGGGCACCCGCCGGTTCTGGCATTGACTGCTACAGCTACAAAGGATACATTGCAAGATGTCATGAACCTGCTTGAGCTGCAACATGCTGAACAACATCTCAACTCAGTCAATCGGCCAAACATCTCGCTCAGGGTTGAACAAGCGGCGCATACTGCCGAAAAAATAGATAGGGTCATTCAGCTGGTTGAAAACCTTCAAGGTCCGGGAATTGTTTATTGTCCGACAAGGAAATGGGCTGAGGAATTAGCGGGTGAAATTAAAAGCAAAACAAGCAGCAGAGCCGACTTTTACCATGGCGGTATGGAGTCTGGCGACAGAATTTTAATCCAACAGCAGTTTATTCATAACCAGCTTGATGTGATATGTTGTACAAATGCGTTTGGTATGGGTGTCGATAAACCTGATATCAGATATGTGATTCATTTTCATCTCCCTCAGACGGCTGAAGCATTCATGCAGGAAATTGGCAGAGCGGGACGTGATGGAAAACCGAGTGTCAGCATTTTGTTGCGGGCGCCAGGGGATTTTGAATTGCAGGAGCAGATTATCCAAATGGAGAGTGTCACAGCTGAAGAAATCGCCAATGTGATCCGTGTGCTTGAAAAGATGGAGGAGCGGGATGAGAGACGGCTGCGGGATCTAGTAATGCAGTATGGTATCGGAGAGACCCAAAGCCGTATGATGATACACCTCTTTAAGCAGGGCAAAACATCAATTGAACTGATGAAGCAAGAGATTTCATATCGCATGGAACTGAAGCTAGAAAAAATGCGCCGTGTATCTTTTCTGCTTCAACGTGATGGCTGTATAAGACAATCGTTGTTAACCTATTTTGATGAATCATATGAGCCTGATGATGGAAACCTCCAATGCTGTTCACATTGCGGTTTTGATCTATCATTGTATGAACAAAAAGGAGAACGGAATAAAATGGCGCCATTGGACAGCTGGAGTTTGGAATTGCAACGGATATTCAGCTTGGAGACTGTAGGTGAACGGAACTGAAACAGCAAAAGGATCTCATTCAGCAAATGTCAGACCGTGATATGCTGAAGCAGTTATATGTAACGCAGTTTTTGATCCTCATCGCCGCAGCTGCAGCAGGATTGTTCTTTTTTGAGGATGTCAGAGACGTACAAAAGCTCTGGGATATTCGCGACATGCGCATCATATGGTATGGTGTTTCCATTGCTGTTATTGTGATTTTAGCCGATATGGCGGTGATGAAATGGTGCCCGGCCCATCTATATGATGACGGGGGAATCAATAAAAAAATATTCAGTAAGAGGTCGATCCCTCATATTATATTTTTAACGCTTCTGATTGCTTTCGCGGAAGAAATGTTATTCAGAGGAGTGCTGCAGACTCATATCGGTTTATGGGCGGCCAGTCTTATATTTGCCGTTCTTCATTTTCGGTATTTGTCAAAATGGCTGTTATTTATCATGGTGACAGCAATCAGCTTTTTGCTCGGACTGATGTATGAATGGACCGGTAACTTATTTGTTCCGGTGACGGCGCATTTTATCATTGATGCCGTGTTTGCCTGCCAGATTCGTTTTGAACATGTGAGGAGGGATAAACATGACGAACATGTCGAGAGTAGAGAGAAGAAAAGCCCAGAATCGTTATGAAGATCAAAACGCCGCATTGGCGGACGATTTTTTCGATGATGATGAAGAAAGCCTTCCGACAAGACAATCTGTAAAAAATCAGAGAGAACAGAAAAAAAAGCAAGGGAAAACAAAAACGCCATTATTCACTGTACTCGCTGTATTATTTGTTTTTGTGCCGGTTATTGTTTTGGTGAGCTTATTTTATCTAAAAAGCCACCCGGATCATCGTGATGATTATGAAGATGTTTTTATCGACAGCAGCCAAAGCAAATACGAGGTTGTGCCGAAATCAGAGGGCAAAAAAGACAACGAAGAAAAGACCAAAGACACTGCACTGCAGCAAGCGTCCAAAAAAAAGCCTGAGATGGCAAAGGCTAAAGAGCCGGCAAACACAGCAACTGCTAAAAAGCAGCCTGCCGCTGAGGAAAAAAAAGACTCGGTAAATCAAGAGGAAGCAACGGCTGCTTCCTCTTCCCGACAAACAGCAGCACGAGAAGAACAGCAGCAGGCTGAACCAGTTCAAACTGAGGCGAAACGGGTGGTCAAGCACACCGTCCAAAAAAAAGAAACGCTGTACCGCATTTCCATGAAGTATTATAAAAACCGGTCGGGAGAAGAAAAAATCCGTGTGTATAATCATCTTAATGGAAATGATGTTTACACTGGACAAGTATTGGACATCCCCCTTGATGGATGAATAAGGCATCTTTTTTATGTTCCGCTCATATTATGTAGCAATGAAAAAGGACAAGGTGTGAAGCGGATGGAATCTTTATGGAATCAGCTTGACCAGTTTACAGACGCGCCGACCAAACAGATGCTCCAAGCGCTGGTGAAACGAAAACAAAAATTTGAACAATATGCAGCGCAATGCCGCAGATGGCGATGGACGTCCCTCATTTGCTTAGGGTTATTATGTCTTATGATTATGATCAAAAGCCCTGCGCCTCAGCTCGTTCTTCAAGAAATGCTCAGCCGTACCTTTTATTTATTTTGGATGATGGCAACCGCTTTTGCATACTGCACTTCATATTATTTTAAGAAAAAGGAAGATAAAGCTGAGGGTGATTTCCATAAACTGAGATGCGAAATTATTCAGAAAAGCACTGATCTTTGGCCGCAGCCGGATAAATGGAAGGCGAGAGAGTCTGTTTTTCAAATGATGAAGCACAAATATGACATTAATCTATATTTTGAAAGTAAATAAATCGGGGCGTTTTCTTAAACGATAGAAACGTCTTTTTTTATTGTCCGTCTTATTGATAAGTTCTAAAAAGAATGGAGAGTTTTTATGAAGCTATCAGTGAAAATTGCCGGTGTGCTAACTGTTGCCGCAGCGGCTATGACGGCAAAAATGTATTCAACAGCTAAAGGAAACCATTTGAAAACACATACATTTTCTTTATCGAAAATGAAGGGTAAGCCGCCTCTCACAATATTCTTTATTTCGGACATTCATAAACGTCTCATCGATCAAGATCTTATACAAAAAGCGCGCAGTCATGCCCCGCACCTGGTTATCATCGGCGGTGATTTAGCCGAGGGTGGTGTGCCTAGTACAAGAATTGAGGAAAACATCAAAAGGCTTGTGATCTTTGGGGTCCCTGTCTTGTTTGTGTGGGGAAATAATGATTATGAAATCAGGCAGCATAGGCTGTATTCTATATTCAAAGCGCACGGTGTCATCAGCTTGAGGAATGAATCAGTTTCGTTTTCGCACAGTGGACATACGATTGGGATTGCCGGAGTTGATGATATCAAGATGGAGATGGATCATTATGAGGAAGCCATTAAAGCGCTTGACAAAAGCCAACTGAATATTCTCGTTTGCCATAACCCGGAAATCCATGAACAAATCCACGAAACCGACGGTATTGATGCGATATTTAGCGGACATACCCATGGCGGTCAGATTAGATTTGGGAAATTCGGGCCATATGAACTTGGAAAAACAGGTTGTGTTAAACAATCGAAGTATCTGATCAGCAACGGATATGGCACCACAAAAGTGCCTTTTCGTTTAGGCGCTAAGCCGGAAACACATATTGTAACTCTTTGTGCGCCGGAATAACTTATTGGAAGCAAAACGCCATAAGGCAATAAAAACTGCATTGTGCTTGTCTTACTAGTGAACTCAGTGTAAACTGATAACAATTAAGAACCTATGACTCATCATCTCATATAATGTGTTATATGATTTGTGTGCAAGTAGAGGCAGGAGGGAACGTTATGCGGCTTGAGCGTCTGAATTATAATAAGATTAAAATCTTTTTAACCCTCGATGATTTGACAGACCGGGGATTGACAAAAGAAGACCTCTGGAAGGACTCATTTAAAGTCCACCAGTTATTTAAAGATATGATGAATGAGGCGAATACAGAGCTCGGCTTTGAAGCGAATGGACCGATTGCAGTGGAAGTGTATTCTCTCCAAGCACAAGGGATGGTTGTGATCGTAACAAAGAACCAAGAAGCCGATTCTGAAGACGATGAGTATGATGATGATTACATCGAAATGCAAGTCAAGCTTGACGAAAGCGCGGACATCATTTATCAATTCCATTCCTTTGAGGATATCATCCAGCTTTCAGACAGCTTACAGCGAATCGGTATCATAGGGGGGACTGTCTATCACTATGAGGGACAGTACTTTTTAAGCCTTGAAGACCTGGGGTCACATCCAGCTGAGGGGGTTGTGTCGGTCCTGGCTGAATACGGCAATCCGACAACTTTAACGATTTATCGCTTGCAAGAGTATGGTAAGCTCATTATGGACGGCAATGCCGTTGAAACGATACAGACTCATTTTTTATAAAAATGCCACGGAAAACTGCTGATTTCACAGCAGTTTTTTTTCGTTAAAAAACATGGAAAAACGTAACGTTTATTCTATGCACAGATCATATGAAGGTGTATACTATTCTCTGAAAGGGAGCATGTGAGAAACAGAAGATTCTAGGAGGTTAACTCAAATGGCAGCCGATCGAAACACCGGTCATACAGAAGAGGACAAACTTGATGTATTAAAATCAACCCAAACCGTTATACATAAGGCTCTGGAAAAATTGGGATATCCCGAAGAAGTCTACGAACTGTTAAAGGAGCCGATGAGATTATTAACGGTAAAAATACCTGTTCGTATGGACGACGGATCAGTAAAGATTTTTACAGGTTATCGTGCGCAGCACAATGACTCTGTCGGTCCGACAAAAGGCGGGATACGTTTTCACCCGAACGTAACAGAAAAAGAGGTGAAGGCGCTTTCTATTTGGATGAGTTTAAAATGCGGCATAATTGATCTTCCATATGGCGGTGGTAAAGGCGGGATTGTTTGTGATCCAAGGGATATGTCGTTTAGAGAGCTGGAGCGTCTGAGCAGAGGGTATGTCAGAGCTATCAGCCAAATCGTCGGCCCGACGAAAGACGTGCCGGCACCGGATGTATTTACAAACTCACAAATCATGGCTTGGATGATGGATGAGTATTCAAGAATTGATGAATTTAATTCGCCTGGATTTATTACGGGCAAGCCGCTTGTGCTTGGAGGATCTCACGGGAGAGAATCTGCGACAGCAAAAGGTGTGACGATCTGTATTAAAGAAGCGGCAAAGAAAAAAGGCATCGATATTCATGGTGCGCGTGTCGTTGTTCAAGGATTCGGTAACGCCGGAAGCTATTTAGCGAAATTTATGCATGATGCGGGAGCAAAAGTTGTCGGCATCTCAGATGCGTATGGTGGTCTTTATGATCCGGAAGGCCTCGATATCGATTACTTACTCGACCGCCGGGACAGCTTCGGTACCGTAACAAAGCTTTTCAACGATACCATTACGAACCAAGAGCTGCTGGAGCTGGATTGTGATATCCTTGTTCCTGCTGCGATTGAAAATCAAATTACAGAAGAAAATGCCCATCATATTCAGGCTAAAATTGTCGTCGAAGCGGCAAACGGGCCAACAACGCTTGAAGGAACCAAAATTCTTTCAGACCGGGACATTCTGCTTGTTCCAGACGTACTGGCAAGTGCCGGCGGCGTAACGGTTTCATATTTTGAATGGGTTCAGAATAACCAAGGCTTCTACTGGAGTGAAGAAGAGGTAGAAGAAAAATTAGAAAAAATGATGGTTAAATCATTTAATAATATTTACGAAATGGCTAAAAACCGAAGAATTGACATGAGGCTCGCTGCTTACATGGTCGGCGTTCGCAAAATGGCTGAAGCTTCGCGTTTTAGAGGCTGGATATAAGTTGATGATTTGCATAAAAATAAAAAATCTCCTATGATAAAATAGGAGTTTTTTTTATTCGGAAATAGAAAAATATGAAGTGAAATGCCAATCGCAGGAGTTGACGGAAATGATTCAAGAAAAAGCAATAATTATAGGCGGAGGGCCTTGCGGACTATCTGCCGCCATTCACCTAAAACAAATTGGCATTGATGCCCTCGTCATCGAAAAAGGCAATGTCGTTAACAGCATTTACAATTATCCGACGCATCAAACCTTTTTTAGCTCAAGTGAAAAACTTGAAATTGGAGACGTGGCATTTATTACGGAAAACAGAAAGCCTGTCAGAATTCAGGCTTTATCGTATTACCGGGAAGTCGTCAAACGGAAAAACATCCGTGTAAATGCGTTTGAAATGGTGCACAAAGTCACGAAAGCGGAAAACAATTCATTTGTTATAGAGACATCAAAAGGGACTTACACGACACCATATTGTATTATTGCAACAGGCTATTATGATCATCCAAACTATATGAACGTACCCGGAGAGAATTTGCCAAAAGTATTCCATTATTTTAAAGAAGGCCATCCGTACTTTGATAAAGATGTGGTCGTCATCGGCGGAAAAAATTCAAGTGTAGACGCTGCGCTTGAACTTGTGAAATCTGGAGCGCGTGTCACAGTTTTATACAGGGGCAATGAGTATTCGTCAAGCATTAAGCCATGGATTCTGCCTGAGTTTGAATCGCTCGTCAGAAACGGAACAATTCGCATGGAATTTGGCGCTTGTGTCGAAAAAATCAACGAGGATGAAGTGATATTCCGCTCCGGTGAGAAGGAACTCATGACCATTAAAAATGATTTTGTATTTGCCATGACAGGCTATCATCCCGATCATCAATTTCTTGAAAAAATGGGTGTTGAAATTGATCAGGAAACAGGACGTCCATTTTTTAATGAAGAAACGATGGAAACAAACGTTGAAGGCATTTTTATTGCCGGGGTCATTGCCGCCGGAAACAATGCAAATGAAATATTTATTGAAAACGGCAGATTTCACGGGGGACATATCGCAGCGGAAATCGCAAAAAGAGAAAATCTGTAAAGAGGAGAGCATATGATAAATTCGTATGCTCTTTTTGTTTTTTTAAGGTCAGACAGATGTAAATTCATAAACAACATGGTAGGATAGACTTAGGAATATAAAGGAAAGAGGTTGCCTGATGTTTGCAATCATCTCTGCAGGAATTGCTCCCGGCATCGCGCTGTTAAGTTATTTTTATTTAAAAGATCAGTATGATAATGAACCTGTACATATGGTGCTCCGGTCGTTTTTTTTAGGAGTTGTTCTTGTATTTCCCACGATGTTTATCCAGTACGTGCTTGAAAAAGAGAATGTGGGAGGCGGAAGCTTTTTCGTATCTTTTTTGTCTTCAGGATTTTTGGAGGAATCATTAAAATGGTTTATCTTGATGGTCAGTGTATACCCGCACGCCCATTTCGATGAGCATTATGACGGGATTGTGTACGGGGCCAGTGTATCGCTCGGTTTTGCGACTCTGGAAAATATTCTTTACTTAATCGGCCACGGTGTGGAGCATGCGTTTGTCAGGGCGCTGCTTCCTGTTTCTTGCCATGCCTTAATAGGCGTTATTATGGGATTTTATCTTGGGAAAGCCCGTTTTTCCGCACATAAAGCGCGTGTGAAGTGGCTTATTCTTTCTTTAGCATTACCGTCACTTTTACATGGATCGTATGATTTCATTCTAATAGCACTAAGCAATTGGATTTATTACATGTTTCCATTTATGTTATTTTTATGGTGGTTTGGTTTGCGCAAAGCGAAAAAAGCCCGTTCCGTCAATATGATGCAAGTATAGAGCCGCACAGAAGCTGTGCGGCTTTTTTTGTGTGCGATTTATTAAATGAGATTTTATGTTCTGAGGGATAACAAGGAAAGAGTGTATAAAAATAACCTCGTTACAGAAAATACGATTACACTCAAAAATTTGCTGTAGGAGGCTTGAAAAGATGAAGTCCAAAGGATCGATTATGGCATGTCTCATCCTTTTTTCCTTTACAATAACGACGTTTATTAATACTGAAACCATCTCTGCCTTTTCCAATCAGGTTATTCAGAGAGGGGCAACAGGGGACGATGTGATCGAACTCCAGGCGCGCCTTCAATATAACGGGTACTATAACGGAAAAATTGATGGGGTTTATGGATGGGGAACATACTGGGCAGTACGTAACTTTCAGGATCAATTCGGGCTAAACGAGGTTGACGGCCTTGTCGGGGCTAAAACAAAGCAAACCTTGATATCTAAATCTAAATACTATCGTGAATATGTCATGGAACAGCTTCGCAAAGGGAATACATTCACGCATTACGGAAAAATTGCGCTGAAGTATCAGACGAAACCGTCAAAAGCAGCAACACAAAAAGCAAGACAGCAAGCAGAAGCGCGGCAGAAACAGCCTGCGGAAAAAACAACGCAGCAGCCTCAAGCAAATAAGCAGCAAAACAACACACCTGCAAAAACAAGAAAACAGGACGCGGTCGCAGCTAACATGCCTGGCGGATTTTCCAACAATGATATTAGGCTGCTTTCTCAAGCGGTTTACGGGGAAGCACGAGGAGAACCGTATGAGGGTCAGGTTGCAGTCGCAGCAGTTATTTTGAACCGTTTGAACAGCCCGTTATTTCCCAATTCAGTAGCTGGCATTATTTTCGAACCGCTTGCTTTTACAGCGGTGGCAGACGGACAGATTTATATGCAGCCGAATGAAACAGCAAGAGAAGCGGTGCTGGATGCCATTAACGGCTGGGATCCAACTGAGGAAGCCCTGTATTACTTTAATCCGGATACAGCGACCAGCGCATGGATTTGGGGACGCCCGCAGATTAAAAGAATCGGAAAACACATTTTCTGTGAGTAGCAGGACATAAGAAAGCATAAAAATGAGGTGTGATAAATGATCAGAGGTATTTTAATCGCGTTGCTCGGTATTGCGATAGTCGGTACAAGCTACTGGGGTTACAAAGAGCACCAGGAAAAAGACGCAGTTCTTCTTCATGCTGAAAATAACTATCAGCGGGCGTTTCATGAACTTACCTATCAGATGGATCAGCTTCATGATAAAATCGGAACAACACTCGCCATGAACAGCCAAAAATCCCTGTCACCTGCATTGATAGATGTGTGGAGGATTACATCTGAAGCCCATAACAGTGTCAGTCAGCTGCCGCTTACATTAATGCCGTTTAACAAGACAGAAGAGTTACTATCAAAGATCGGCGATTTCAGTTATAAGACGTCAGTTAGAGATTTGGAGCAAAAACCGCTGGATAAAAAAGAGTATACATCACTAAATAAGTTATATCAGCAATCCGAGGATATTCAAAATGAATTGCGTCATGTTCAGCACCTTGTCATGAGCAAAAACCTTCGCTGGATGGATGTGGAAATGGCACTGGCTTCTGACGAAAAACAAAGCGATAATACGATTATCAACAGCTTTAAAACCGTCGAAAAAAACGTTGGTGCATTCTCCACTGGCACTGACCTTGGCCCGAGTTTCACTAGCACCAAAAAAGAAGAGAAGGGTTTCAGCCATCTGAAGGGAAAACAAATTTCCGAACAGGAAGCAAAGCAAATTGCTGAGCGCTTTGCCCCGGATGACAATTATTCAATTAAAGTGGCAAAGAGCGGAAAAAAAACAAATCGCGATGTATATAGCGTAAGCATGAAAGACCCAGACCATAAAGCAGCGATTTATATGGATATTACGAGAAAGGGCGGGCATCCGGTCTATTTGATCCAAAACAGAAAAGTGAAAGACCAGAAATTCAGTTTGAATGATGGGTCGAACCGAGCGCTCGCCTTTTTAAAGAAAAATGGCTATGAAACAGATAACTTGGAAATTGATGAAAGTGCCCAATATGATAAAATCGGCGTATTTTCATATGTTCCTGTTGAAAATAAAATCCGGATGTACCCGGAAGCCATTCGTATGAAAGTGGCTTTGGATGACGGTGAGGTAGTCGGCTTTTCAGCAAGAGACTTCCTAACATCCCATAGAAAAAGAAATATACCTAAGCCGGCCATTACTGAAGCAGAAGCAAAATCAAAATTAAATAAAAATGTACAAGTAAGAGAAACGAGGCTTGCTTTAATTACAAATGAAACGGGCCAAGAAGTGTTATGCTATGAAATGCTCGGAACGATTGAAAATGACACATTCAGAATGTATATAAATGCCAGTGACGGTTCGGAAGAAAAGGTTGAAAAACTAAAAAATGCCGAACCTATATATAAAGACCTATAAAAAACAGGAGGAAAGGACTAAATGTCTTTTCCTTTTTTTCATTACGTGCTTTAATAAAAATGTGAGCATATTGAATAACGAAAGAGTGAAGCCAATGATAGAAATTGGGGAAAATGTACAATTAGAATATATAGAAGAAAACGAATTGAAAAAAGCGAAGAGCAAAGCTGTAAGCATCGACAACAATGAACTTTTGATCGCGTACCCTGTCGATGTCGTTACAGGGCGAACGGTGATTTTGCATAATGATATGGAGGTAACGGTAGAGTTTGTGGGCAAAGATGAAGTTCCTTACCGCTTTACAAGCCGTATAAAAGGTAAAGTGAAGGACAAACTTCAAATGATCTGTCTTGAAGTGCCTCCCCGTGAAAAAATGAAACGGATTCAGCGCCGCCAGTATGTGAGAACTGATGCGGTATTGGATGTGCAAATTCAGCCGGCGGATGAGGAAGAGTTCAGCACACTTTCCTATAATATCAGCGCAGGCGGCATCGCGTTAATTTTGGCTGATGGCCGTTCCTTCCAATCCGGGGAATCACTGCGCTTGATTATCAGTCTTTCTGAAGATGAAAACACGCGTCAAATAGAAACAGATGCCATTGTCAGACGAGTCTTTGATGATCCGAAATCAGGGAAACATAAAATCACCCTTGAATATAATGGAATCTCAGCGAGTGACCAGCAGTTCCTGCTTCAATATTGCATCCGGCGCCAGTTAAATAAGAGAAGAAAGGCACGGATGGAATAAACAGCGGCAAACACTTCCATACTATTTGTGATGGAGGTGCTCCGATGAAAACATTTGAACGGCTGCTGATCAAATTATTATTCATACAGGTTATCATTTTACTTGGTGTTCAGTTCCTTTTTCACTATGAGCATATTGAGCCTTATGTATCAAAAGTGATTCAATATGAAGGGGTGGATAAAATGGAGGAGAACAAAAGGGTTGAAACCTTCAAACAGTAATTATTCATCAATTTTCCACCCTTTTTCATAAAGTTCATGATACAATCCATAGAGGAGAAAAGAGCAAGGAGAGGGAATTATGGAAAAGAAATTATCGATTGCGATTGACGGCCCGGCAGCTGCGGGGAAAAGCACCGTTGCCAAAATTGTGGCAGAGAAAAAATCGTACATATATATTGATACAGGAGCGATGTATCGGGCGATAACGTACACGGCTTTACAAGAAAACATTGACCTGGCAAATGAAGAAAAACTCGCAGAGCTGCTAAAGCGGACAAACATTGAACTGGTGACAACAGAAGAAGGGCAAAAAGTGCTTGTTAACGGCACCGATGTAACTGATGCGATCCGAACAGACGAAGTCAGCAACCAAGTTTCTATAGCAGCTAAACACAGAAGCGTCAGGGAAGAAATGGTGAAGCGCCAGCAGCAGCTTGGAGAAAAAGGCGGCGTTGTCATGGATGGACGAGATATTGGGACTCATGTGCTGCCGAATGCCGAAGTAAAAATCTTTCTTCTGGCTTCTGTTGAAGAGAGAGCGAAACGCCGTTATGAAGAAAACGTGAAAAAAGGCTACGATGTCAACTATGAAACATTGATTGAGGAAATTGCAAGAAGAGACAAGCTTGATTCAGAGCGCGAAGTATCTCCACTGCGCAAAGCAGAAGACGCGCTTGAAATCGACACGACATCTCTTTCCATTCAAGAGGTAGCTGATAAAATCCTTAAGGCAGCGGAGCAAAAGTCCCGCCCCTGATGATGGCGAATGCCACTTTTTTTGATTTTTTCAACGAAGAAAGAATGTTATTGCTTGACAAACCTGTTCTTTTATTAGAAGTTAATACTAATAAAACTTTTTATTGATCATTCAAAAAACTTTTTTGGATGATTCTTTAATACATATTCGGCTAAAAGCGGACATGTTATATGTTCAGCTTTCAAACCGTTTTAATTAAGCTGTGTAGGTTTGGACCAAGGAGGTTATTCAAATGACAGAGGAAATGAATCAAATTGATGTTCAAGTGCCAGAGGTTGGAGAGGTAGTTAAAGGGATTGTGACAAAGGTAGAGGATAAGCATGTGGATGTTGAAATTATCAATGTCAAACAGTCCGGCATTATTCCAATCAGTGAATTATCAAGTCTTCATGTAGAGAAAGCATCGGATGTTGTAAAAGTAGACGACGAGCTTGACCTGAAAGTAACAAAAGTGGAAGACGATGCTTTGATTTTATCTAAACGTGCTGTTGATGCCGACCGCGCTTGGGAAGACCTTGTGAAAAAATTTGAAACAAAAGAAGTGTTTGAAGCTGAAGTAAAAGATGTCGTGAAAGGCGGCCTTGTTGTTGATATCGGCGTTCGCGGTTTTATTCCGGCATCACTTGTTGAAGCGCATTTCGTTGAGGATTTTACTGATTATAAAGGAAAAACACTGTCACTGCTCGTTGTAGAGCTTGACCGTGATAAAAACCGCGTGATCCTTTCACACCGTGCCGTTGTTGAAAGTGAACAATCAAATAAAAAACAAGAACTTCTTCAGTCTCTCGAAGTTGGAAGTGTACTTGATGGCAAAGTGCAACGCCTGACTGATTTTGGCGCGTTTGTTGATATCGGCGGTATCGACGGACTTGTACACATTTCACAGCTTTCCCACTCCCATGTGGAAAAGCCGTCTGACGTTGTTGAAGAAGGACAGGATGTAAAAGTGAAAGTATTATCGGTTGACCGTGATAATGAACGTATTTCTTTATCTATCAAAGATACACTGCCTGGACCGTGGAGCCAAATCGGCGAGAAAGTGAAATCAGGCGATGTGCTCGAAGGAACTGTGCAGCGTCTTGTTAGCTTCGGTGCCTTTGTTGAAATCCTTCCGGGTGTTGAAGGTCTCGTTCATATTTCTCAAATTTCCAATAAACACATCGGCACGCCGCATGAAGTCCTTGAAGAAGGACAGACTGTAAAAGTGAAGGTTCTTGATGTGAATGAAAATGAGGAGCGCATTTCATTAAGTATGCGTGAACTTGAAGAAGCGCCTAAAGCCGATCAGGAAGATTACCGTCAATATCAGGCGAAGGAAGAAACAAGCACTGGCTTCCAGCTTGGAGATCTGATCGGAGATAAGCTGAATAAACTAAAATAATTGGTGATAAACGTGACTCGAGCAGAACGGAAAAGACAACACATCAATCATGCCCTGTCCACCGGACAAAAGCGGGACACAGGTCTTGATGATATTACGTTTGTTCATGCCAGTCTGCCCGATCTTGCATTAGAACAAGTAGATATTTCCACGAAAATCGGCGAACTTTCTAGCAGTTCGCCGATTTTTATCAATGCAATGACTGGCGGCGGCGGACAACTTACATATGAAATTAATAAATCGCTTGCGCGAGCAGCTCGTCAGGCTGGAGTGCCTCTTGCTGTTGGATCGCAAATGTCTGCGTTAAAAGATCCCTCAGAGCGTTTTTCTTATGAAATCGTTCGAAAGGAAAACCCCAACGGACTGATTTTTGCCAACCTGGGAAGCGAGGCGACAGCTGATCAGGCAAGGGAAGCAGTTGACATGATTGAAGCAGACGCGCTGCAGATTCACTTGAATGTGATTCAGGAAATTGTGATGCCTGAAGGAGACAGAAACTTCATCGGCACTCTTGACCGTATTGGACAAATTTGCAGCCAGATCAGTGTGCCAGTCATTGTAAAAGAAGTCGGCTTCGGTATGAGCAAGGAATCAGCAGGGAAGCTGTATGAAGCGGGTGCTGCAGCTGTTGACACCGGCGGTTACGGGGGCACCAATTTCTCGGAAATTGAAAATCTCCGAAGAAAGCGTCAAATCTCTTTTTTTAACTCGTGGGGCATTTCGACAGCCGCAAGTTTGGCGGAAATCCGCTCTGCGTTTCCCGCAAGCGCACTGATTGCGTCCGGAGGCCTGCAGGATGCTCTTGATGTAGCAAAGGCAATAGCGCTTGGGGCCTCTAGCACCGGAATGGCAGGGCACTTTTTGAAAGCGCTGACTGAAAGCGGAGAGGAAGGATTGCTTGAAGAGATTCAGCTGGTCCTTGACGAATTAAAAATGATTATGACCGTGCTGGGCGCCAGAACGATTTTAGATTTGCAAAAGGCGCCTCTTGTGATCAAAGGTGAAACCCATCACTGGCTCACAGAGAGAGGGATTGACCCATCCGGCTATAGTGTGAGATAAATGATAAGAGCCCAAAACCTTATAAGTTTTGGGCTCTTTGTGTTATGATTTTCGCTTTTTAAATTTTCCGTTTTGTTCAAGGCTTGTTGCTCCGTCATAGTGAATGGACTGGTCGCGGTCTGATTCGACTCTGCCAGAAGCTTTCAGTATTTTTTCTTGTCTGTCTTTTCCCATGGTCATGCTCCTTCATGTAAGATGGATTGTTTAAAAAAAGCGCTTGGGCTCCATACTGGGAGTATGGAGGAAGAGAAATGGAACAATTTTATTACTATTGGTCAATGTGGTTTTTGTGGATCCTGACAACCTTTATTTTTGCTAAGACGAAAAGACGGTTTGCCGTCTCTGTCTTTATTTTGACTAATATGATCCTAAGCATACATGACATCACGTTATATTTTTCCCTGAATGCTGCTTATATGATGTTTTTCGTCTGCGGGAGTGTCTATGCAGGGTATTTGGGCATGTACCGTTTCCGCTATATCATGGTCTATCTGACGCTTGTTGCCGGGTATGCGTTTGTGTATCTTTTTGCATTATATGATCCGGTTTGGTTCATCATAAAACCTGAGTGGGTTGCTGTAATTTTACTAGTGCTTTTGACAGCTTCGGTTGAAAGGGATTTCCAGAAGCAGCTTGCTTTATTTATCCTAGGGATGTGTCAAGGCGAACTGGTCTATTCATTCTTGATTCAGAAGTTGGCCATGGCTTTCGCTGTCGGCGGATTTCAATGGCTGAATGCGTGTTCCGGAGGCGTAATATTACTGTTTGGCATAGCCAAATACGAGCAGCTCGCAAGCCAGATTGGTCAAAAAAGCAAAAGATCAAACAAAGGAGCTACCAAAATGTCATGAGTGATTACATCTATCCGATTATTGCAGGGGTCATTGCCGGAGTCGCGACAAGGCTTTATATGCTTAAAACGGATTACCGTCAGTATCCGACCTATGTTCATGGGAAAGTGATTCACATTGCACTAGGGCTGATAGCGGCTGGTTTAGGGGCAATTGTTTTGCCGGCGCTTTTGCAGGAGGAATTTACGGCCATCACATTTTTAACGCTGGCAGCGACCCAATTTAGAGATGTCCGAAACATGGAGCGGAACACGCTGACGCAAATGGATTCATATGAGCTTGTCTCAAGAGGAAGCACATATATTGAGGGCATTGCCATTGCGTTTGAAAGCAGAAATTATATCGTGATCTTTACAGCTCTTTTGACAACCTCCGCATATGTGTTTTTTTCCATTTGGGGTGCTATCATAGCGGCTGTTGTTTGTTTCCTGCTGGCAATGAAATTTATGTCGGGCAGTGTGTTGAAAGATATCGTAACGATCGAGTACATAAAGCCGCACTTTGACGGTCCGGGACTGTTTGTTGATAATATTTATATGATGAATATTGGGCTTCCCGAAAAACAAGAGCTGATTTTAAAGCACGGCATGGGATTTATTTTAACGCCAAAAAACTTTAATTCAGCAGCGACGATTGCCAACTTAGGGCAACGCCAGGCCATTTTATTTGATGTTTCCAATGTGCTCGGGGTTTATCGGGACTCGGGTGAACCGTCTTTGACTCCAATTGCAAAACGCGACCTGAATGACGGGAGAGTGGCGGTCTTTGTTCTGCCGCAAATAAACCACCCTGACACAGCTGTTCAGATTATCAGCAATGTCCCGACTTTAGAAAATGCGATCAGAATGCCGACGGAATTTATCAAGAACCAGGATAAGGTGATAGAATGAGCGAATCTCTCACGAAAATGATTTTGTCTGTGATCACGACAAACCGCAATCGGGCTGCAGGGGGAGCTCCTGTCTTTTTTTGCAATGACCGAAAGGAGATGGAGCTTTTCGCTACAAATCTAGAGGCGATCCTTGATGGAATCGCGCATAAAATTGGAGATGACGTGTATTTGATCGTGAAACATTTTTAAGAATAGTTGTGATCCGAGTAAAAACTGATATAATAAATGAGTTAAGCCCTTCCTCTGAAGGGTTTCTTTTCATAAAAGTGAATGAAATGATTTTAATAACCGGTTGAAAATTTATGTAAAAATGAAAGCGGCTGGATCGAAAGGAAGGGTACTATGGGTAAACCTGTCGTAGCCATTGTCGGGAGACCAAATGTAGGAAAATCCACAATCTTTAATCGGATTGCAGGAGAAAGAATTTCAATAGTAGAAGATACCCCTGGTGTGACAAGGGATCGGATATACAGCTCGGCTGAGTGGCTGAATTATGATTTTAATTTGATTGATACTGGCGGTATTGATATCGGTGATGAGCCGTTCTTAGCGCAAATTCGCCAGCAGGCTGAAATCGCCATGGATGAAGCGGACGTGATCATTTTTATGGTGAACGGACGTGAAGGCGTGACTGCTGCCGATGAAGAAGTTGCGAAAATTTTGTACCGCACGAAAAAGCCAGTTGTTTTGGCAGTCAATAAACTGGATAACACAGAAATGAGAGCGAATATTTATGATTTTTATTCGCTTGGCTTTGGTGAGCCGTACCCTATTTCGGGAACACACGGACTCGGACTGGGTGATTTGCTGGATGCAGCGGCAGAACATTTCAAAAACATTCCAGAGACCAAATATGATGAAGAAGTGGTTCAATTCTGCCTGATCGGACGCCCGAACGTCGGAAAATCGTCACTTGTGAACGCGATGCTCGGCGAGGAACGCGTCATTGTGAGCAACGTGGCAGGAACGACACGAGATGCTGTTGATACGTCATTTACGTACAACCAGCAGGAGTTTGTCATTGTCGATACTGCCGGTATGCGAAAAAAAGGGAAAGTATATGAAACGACTGAAAAGTACAGTGTGCTGCGGGCGCTGAAAGCAATCGACCGCTCAGAAGTCGTTGCGGTTGTGCTGGATGGCGAAGAAGGTATTATTGAACAGGATAAGCGCATCGCCGGTTACGCACACGAAGCGGGCAAAGCTGTCGTAATCGTCGTAAACAAATGGGACGCTGTCGACAAAGATGAAAGCACGATGAAAGAATTCGAAGAAAATATCCGTGACCATTTTCAATTTCTGAGTTATGCGCCAATCCTATTCATGTCAGCCTTAACGAAAAAACGGATTCATACACTGATGCCTGCGATTATCAAAGCGAGTGAAAACCATTCACTGCGCGTTCAAACGAATGTCTTAAATGATGTCATCATGGATGCTGTGGCAATGAACCCGACACCGACTCACAACGGTTCTCGTTTAAAGATTTATTATGCGACGCAAGTGTCGGTAAAACCGCCGAGTTTCGTTGTGTTTGTAAACGATCCGGAGTTAATGCATTTTTCGTACGAACGCTTTTTAGAAAACCGAATCAGAGATGCCTTCGATTTTGAAGGGACACCAATCAAAATATTTGCAAGAGCTAGAAAATAAAAAGGTGTGAAGCAAATATGAAAAGAGTCACGATGCTCGGAGCGGGGAGCTGGGGAACGGCACTGGCTTTAGTGCTAGCCGATAATCATCACGATGTAACCATGTGGGCGCACCGTGCAGATCTGATTGATCAAATCAATGAGCAGCATGAAAATAAGGATTATTTGCCGAACGTCAAACTGCCGGAATCAATAAAGGCAACAACGGACATCAAGAAAGCTGTTTCGGACGCGGATTTCATTATTGTTGCGGTTCCGACAAAAGCGATTCGAGAAGTGCTGGGACAGGCTGTGCCTTTTATTGCGAAAAAAGCAGTTTTTGTTCATGTCAGCAAGGGAATAGAGCCTGATTCGCTCCTGCGCATTTCTGAGATTATGGAAGAAGAGATTCCTGGCGATGTCAGAAAAGATATTGTTGTCCTTTCCGGACCGAGTCATGCGGAAGAAGTGGGGCTGCGCCATCCGACGACCGTTACTTCTTCTTCAAAGAGTATGCGGGCAGCAGAAGAGGTGCAGGATTTATTTATTAATCACAATTTCCGGGTGTACACAAACCCTGACATTATTGGTGTTGAGATCGGCGGAGCTTTAAAAAATATCATTGCGCTTGCCGCAGGAATTACAGACGGTTTAGGGTATGGCGATAATGCCAAAGCTGCCTTGATTACACGCGGCCTTGCCGAAATCGCGAGACTCGGAAAGAAAATGGGCGGGAATCCTCTGACGTTTTCTGGATTGACAGGAGTGGGCGATCTGATTGTGACGTGTACAAGTGTGCATTCCAGAAACTGGCGTGCCGGGAATTTGCTTGGAAAAGGGTACAAGCTCAAAGACGTTCTTGAAGAGATGGGGATGGTAGTCGAAGGCGTCCGCACGACAAAAGCGGCTTACCAGCTTTCGGAGAAATATGATGTGAAGATGCCAATTACAGAAGCACTCCATCAAGTTCTATTTAACGGCCAAAAAGTGGAATCTGCTGTCGAGTCTTTAATGGCGAGAGGGAAAACCCACGAGATGGAGGATCTGGTCAATACGTTTGAAAATCAAGCGAAGTAAAAGTGTCAATCGTATTGTCAGCCGCATATCTTAATTGAACGAAAGCCCGAAAAACAGTAGAACACCCAAGTCTTGGGATCTCCTGAAACATTTTGCTGATTTAGGCAATAGAGGATGCATCTGTATGCCACGTCGCATACTATAGCATCGAAGTCCAAGAGAGTGTTTCATAAACGTTCAGGTGAATATAGTCAATTTGACTGAAGCGAAGGTCCCCCTCTTTGCTTCAGTTTTTTTTGTTCTATCAAAGGATGGAAAATCTGGTTGATCTCTCCCGGCGCTGTATATTAAAATGAAATATAACGCTTACATCATACATATTAGGGAGGCGCAGGTCATTGAGTCTGGCATTGATGAAAATGTGGTTTGCACTTGGGTCCATGGGTCTGATGTTTCTGGCTGTAGCGTCCATCTATTTAAGCCGGTTTAGACTTCGGAACCGTTTTCTGAAGATTGTGGTTTCATCGTTTGCTTTCATGTGTGTGCTCATATCAGGAATGATTGTGCTTGTCGTGGTGTTCAGCGGTCCTGTCAATGAATAAAGCTGTAAAAGGAAGTGCTGTATGGGTAAACTGAAGTGCGCTATGATTTTTGCGGCCGTCGTGTTGTTATCAGGCTGTTTATATCCAAATGAGCGGAAAAGCAGTGTACATGCCATTCCTTATCGGGATCAGTTAAAGCAGGTCCAGTCTGCTGTTGATCAATTTCAAAAGGCAAATGGAGGGCTGCTCCCCATTCAAACCAAAGATATGTCGACACCGCTGTATCAAAAATATCCGATAGACTTTAACCGTTTAGCGCCAAGGTATATGGCTGAACCCCCAAGCACGGCATATGAAAGCGGAGGAGACTATCAATACGTGCTTGTTGACGTAGAGAACGATCCGACTGTTAAATTGATTGATCTGAAAATGGCTGAAAAAATCCGTGAAGTGAAATTGCGTGTGCAAATGTACCGGCAGGAGCATCAATACCCGCCTTATCAGGATGTGCTGTCACGTGATTTATTTACACTCGATGAGAAGAAGCTGGGGGTTGGAAGTTCTCTTACAGTGACAAGCCCAATCTCAGGAAATTCCCTGCCTCTTATGATTGACGGAGACGGAGAAATATATGCCGATTACCGGGCTGAGCTGGCTTCTTGGCTCAAAAATAGCAAAAAAACGTTTCAACCCGGATCTGAAATCCAGGATATCATTTGGCAAGAAACCCCCTTCGTCCCCGCATTTTCTGTGAAATATACGGTAAATGACAAACAGGAACCTGTTTTTTTAGAAAATGACATGAAAAAGGAATGAACCTTTCTCCCTTGCATAGAAATAGGGAGAAAGGTTTTTTTAAACTTTAATAGATTGAGGATGGGAAATTTTCTAAAGATGTCATATTGAAATAGGACAACGTCATACACATATAGTGTCCTGTGTTTGAATGAAAGAGCTTAATAAAATTGATAAGGATAGGAAGTCCGGGAGGGGATCACTTGGAAAAGGTCGATATTTTCAAGGATATCGCTGAACGAACAGGAGGCGATATATACTTAGGAGTCGTAGGTGCTGTCCGTACAGGTAAATCCACGTTCATCAAAAAATTTATGGAGCTTGTGGTGCTCCCGAATATCAGTAACGAAGCAGACCGGGCCCGCGCGCAGGATGAGCTGCCGCAGAGCGCGGCCGGCAAAACGATTATGACTACAGAGCCTAAATTTGTTCCAAATCAGGCGATGTCTGTTCACGTGTCAGACGGACTCGATGTCAATATAAGATTAGTAGATTGTGTTGGCTACACAGTACCCGGCGCCAAAGGGTATGAAGATGAAAACGGGCCGCGGATGATTAACACGCCTTGGTACGAAGAACCGATCCCATTTCATGAGGCTGCCGAAATTGGCACACGAAAAGTCATTCAAGAACATTCGACCATCGGAGTTGTCATTACGACAGACGGCACCATTGGAGATATCGCCAGAAGTGACTATATAGAGGCTGAAGAAAGAGTCATTGAAGAGCTGAAAGAGGTTGGGAAACCCTTTATTATGGTCATCAACTCAGTGAGGCCGTATCATCCGGAAACAGAAGCCATGCGTCAGGATTTAAGCGAAAAATATGATATTCCGGTATTGGCAATGAGCGTGGAAAGCATGCGGGAGTCAGATGTACTGAGCGTGCTCAGAGAGGCCCTCTATGAGTTTCCGGTGCTTGAAGTAAATGTCAATCTCCCAAGCTGGGTAATGGTGCTGAAAGAAAACCATTGGCTGCGTGAAAGCTATCAGGAATCCGTGAAGGAAACTGTTAAGGATATTAAGCGGCTCCGGGATGTAGACCGGGTTGTCGGCCAATTCAGCGAGTTTGAATTCATTGAAAGTGCAGGGCTGGCAGGAATTGAGCTGGGCCAAGGGGTGGCAGAAATCGATTTGTACGCGCCGGACCACTTATATGACCAAATCCTGAAAGAAGTGGTGGGTGTTGAAATCAGAGGCAGAGACCATCTGCTTGAACTCATGCAAGACTTTGCCCATGCAAAAACAGAATATGATCAAGTGTCCGATGCTTTAAAAATGGTCAAACAGACTGGATACGGCATTGCAGCGCCTGCCTTAACTGATATGAGTCTCGATGAGCCGGAAATTATACGGCAGGGCTCACGATTCGGTGTGAGGCTGAAGGCTGTCGCGCCATCGATCCATATGATCAAAGTAGACGTCGAAAGCGAATTCGCGCCAATTATCGGAACGGAAAAACAAAGTGAAGAGCTTGTGCGCTATTTAATGCAGGACTTTGAGGATGACCCGCTCTCCATCTGGAATTCCGATATCTTCGGAAGGTCACTGAGCTCAATTGTGAGAGAAGGGATTCAGGCCAAGCTGTCATTAATGCCTGAAAACGCACGATACAAATTAAAAGAAACGTTAGAAAGAATTATAAACGAAGGCTCTGGCGGTTTAATCGCCATCATCCTGTAATACCGGAAGACCTCTTTATAGAATAGAGGTCTTTTTTCTATGCTCTTAATAATGGAAAAGGATCAAGGAATAGGATGAAAAAAGGAAAAAAAGGAATATTTGTTCGGTAAATCACGTTAAATCCTTGACGAGCAAGGGATTGACGCTTTAAAATGCTTGATATGGCTTTTTATATGTGTTACTCTACATACAGAAATTCTTCACTTTGTTGGACAAACATTCCTCAGAGTGCAGTTTTTCTTAAAAAGCCGTTTAATTGTCTTTCTCTTGCCTGCTCTGATTTTTTTCTGAGTCAGGTTTAGAATCAGACTGAACTGTGAAGAAATGATAATAAACGAACTGAATGAATTCCTTTTGGGAGGAGGTGAAAGGCATGAACAAAACAGAACTTATCAATGCGGTTGCAGAAGCAAGCGAATTGTCTAAAAAAGACGCTACAAAAGCAGTTGACTCTGTTTTTGATACGATCTTAGATGCACTTAAAAACGGTGATAAAATCCAACTGATCGGTTTTGGTAACTTTGAGGTGCGTGAACGTTCTGCACGTAAAGGACGCAACCCTCAAACAGGTGAAGAAATCGAAATTCCAGCAAGCAAAGTACCTGCTTTCAAACCAGGTAAAGCGCTTAAAGACGCAGTTGCCGGAAAATAATCGTGAATATAGATCGTGTATGCATCTAGCTTACATACACTTTATTTCTTCACAGAAAAGCCCCTTTCCAAGGGGCTTTTCATATTTCAAGGGCATGGGCTTCCTGACAGGGCATTCACTTTGCTTTTAGCGGGGCATGTGTGCTAGAATCGAAATTAAATGTATTCATTGGTGGAGGACATAGAACATGAAAGAAGTTAATAAAGAGCAAATCGAACAAGCTGTTCGTCAAATTTTAGAAGCGATCGGAGAAGACCCGAATAGAGAAGGGCTTCTTGATACTCCGAAACGAGTCGCAAAGATGTACGCCGAAGTATTCTCCGGCTTAAATGAAGATCCAAAAGAACATTTCCAGACTATCTTCGGTGAAAACCATGAGGAGCTTGTTCTTGTAAAAGATATCGCGTTTCATTCTATGTGTGAGCATCACCTTGTTCCCTTTTATGGAAAAGCACACGTTGCATATATACCGCGAGGCGGAAAAGTCACAGGGCTCAGTAAATTGGCGCGTGCCGTCGAAGCCGTTGCAAAGCGTCCTCAGCTTCAGGAGCGCATCACTTCTACAATTGCGGAAAGCATCGAAGAAACGCTTGACCCGTATGGCGTAATGGTAGTGGTGGAAGCAGAACACATGTGCATGACGATGCGCGGTGTAAGAAAACCAGGTGCAAAAACTGTCACTTCAGCGGTCAGAGGCATTTTTAAAGATGACGCAGCTGCCCGTGCCGAAGTATTGGAGCATATTAAACGCCAGGACTAATAAAGATAGAGGGTGCTATAAATGAACGAAAAGCATTCAAGTGATTATGTCATCATTAAAGCGGTTGAAGACGGAGTGAACGTGATCGGCCTGACAAGAGGAACCGATACAAAGTTTCACCATTCAGAAAAACTCGACAAGGGAGAAGTGATCATCGCTCAGTTTACAGAGCATACTTCAGCCATTAAAGTCAGAGGAGAGGCACTCATTCAAACCGCATACGGAGAAATGAAAAGCGAAAAAAAATAAGCTGGCTGTCCCCGCTGTTAAAAGCAAATGCTCGCAAACAGCGGGAGGATACAGCCAATTTCTTTTTTTTATGCTATAATAATACCTGCGTAAGTGAA
This sequence comes from Bacillus vallismortis, assembly GCF_004116955.1. Lineage (NCBI taxonomy): Bacteria > Bacillati > Bacillota > Bacilli > Caryophanales > Bacillaceae > Bacillus > Bacillus vallismortis. The sequence continues at coordinate 1,211,439 of NZ_CP026362.1, forward strand.
TGAAAAGATAAAACTCATACATAGATTAAGAAATAAATGTGAATTTGGGGACAAGGGTGATATTTTTGCAAGACATCTACGGAACTTTAGCCAATCTGAACACGACATTAAAACAAAAGCTGTCTCATCCTTATTTAGCGAAGCATATTTCTGCGCCAAAAATTGATGAGGATAAGCTTCTTCTTTTTCATGCTTTATTTGAGGAAGCCGACATAAAAAACAATGACAGAGAAAATTATATTGTAACAGCGATGCTTGTACAAAGCGCCCTTGATACCCATGATGAAGTGACAACAGCCAGAGTCATAAAACGAGATGAAAACAAAAACCGCCAATTGACTGTTCTCGCAGGTGATTATTTCAGCGGGCTGTACTACTCTTTACTATCTGAAATGAAGGACATCTACATGATTCGGACGCTTGCTACAGCTATCAAAGAAATCAATGAACATAAAATTCGGCTATATGACCGTTCTTTCAAGGATGAACATGATTTTTTCGAAAGTGTCGGCATTGTTGAATCAGCTTTATTCCATCGGGTGGCGGAACACTTTAACCTTCCGCGCTGGAAAAAGCTGTCGAGTGATTTTTTTGTATTTAAGCGGCTTATGAACGGAAATGATTCTTTTCTGGATGTGATCGGCAGTTTTATACAGCTGGGAAAAACAAAAGAAGAGATATTAGAAGATTGTTTTGAAAAAGCGAAAAACAGCATTGAGTCACTTTTGCCTCTAAATTCATCTATTCAGCATATTTTATTAAACCGTCTGAAGACGATCAGCCAGGATCAAACCTATCAGAAAGTGGAAGAAGGGTAGACCATTATGCAGGACTCGAAAGAACAGCGCGTACACGGGGTATTTGAAAAAATATATAAAAACTACGACCAAATGAACTCTGTCATCAGTTTTCAGCAGCATAAAAAATGGCGCGATAAAACGATGCGCATCATGAATGTAAAAGAAGGCGCCAATGCACTTGATGTCTGCTGCGGAACGGCTGACTGGACGATTGCTCTTGCAAAAGCAGCTGGTAAAAGCGGTGAGATCAAGGGCTTGGATTTCAGTGAAAATATGCTGAGTGTCGGCCAGCAGAAAGTAAAAGAAGGCGGATTCAGCCAAATCGAACTGCTGCACGGAAATGCGATGGAGCTTCCTTTTGATGATGATACATTTGACTATGTCACCATTGGCTTCGGACTGCGCAATGTTCCCGATTACTTGACCGTCCTGAAAGAGATGAGACGTGTGGTGAAGCCGGGCGGCCAGGTGGTATGTCTGGAAACGTCCCAGCCGGAAACGTTCGGATTCAGACAGGCTTACTTTATGTACTTTAAGTATATGATGCCGTTTTTCGGGAAATTGTTTGCAAAGAGCTACAAAGAATATTCTTGGCTTCAAGAATCAGCCAGAGAATTCCCTGGTATGAAAGAACTGGCAGGCCTGTTTGAAGAGGCGGGCTTAAAAAATGTCAAATATCATTCGTTTACTGGCGGAGTCGCTGCCACGCATATCGGATGGAAATGAAAACATAGATGTTTGGGTGAATGATATGAAATTTAAAATGGCCTACTCTTTTTTAAATGACGATATTGATGTAATCGAAAGAGAACTTGAACAAACCGTACGTTCCGATTACCCGCTTTTAAGCGAGGCGGGTCTTCATCTGCTGCAGGCGGGAGGGAAACGTATTCGCCCTGTTTTCGTGCTGCTTTCCGGCATGTTTGGCGATTATGATATCAATAGGATAAAATATGTCGCCGTCACTTTGGAAATGATTCACATGGCATCTTTGGTTCATGACGATGTCATTGACGATGCGGAGCTTCGCAGAGGGAAGCCGACAATCAAAGCAAAATGGGACAATCGTATTGCAATGTACACAGGTGATTATATGCTTGCGGGTTCTCTTGAAATGATGACAAGAATCAACGAACCGAAAGCCCATAGGATTTTGTCACAGACGATTGTTGAAGTTTGTCTCGGGGAAATTGAGCAGATCAAAGACAAATACAATATGGAACAGAATCTCAGAACATATCTCCGCCGCATCAAAAGAAAAACGGCGCTTCTGATCGCGGTCAGCTGCCAGCTCGGTGCCATTGCGTCCGGCGCTGATGAAAAGATTCATAAGGCGCTGTACTGGTTTGGGTATTACGTCGGCATGTCATATCAAATCATTGACGATATTCTTGATTTTACTTCATCGGAAGAAGAGCTGGGCAAACCTGTTGGAGGAGATTTGCTTCAAGGAAATGTCACATTGCCAGTGCTGTATGCCTTGAAAAATCCAGCGTTGAAAAATCAGCTTAAATTGATTAACAGTGAGACAACACAGGAACAGCTTGAACCGATCATTGAAGAAATAAAAAAAACAGATGCAATTGAAGCATCTATGGCAGTAAGCGAAATGTATCTGCAAAAAGCGTTCCAAAAATTAAACACGCTTCCGAGAGGGCGCGCACGCTCATCTCTTGCGGCTATTGCAAAATATATCGGCAAAAGAAAATTCTAATTTTGTAGATATTAAGAAATTTCTCCGCCCCGGATTGATTAATTGTCAGAAAGATGTTACGATTTCGGTGTGCAGTGTGAAAGCCTATACATAATGATGGGGTGGAGAATGTGATGGAAAAGACTTTTATCATGGTGAAACCAGACGGTGTGCAACGCCAGCTCATTGGTGATATTTTATCCAGGTTCGAACGCAAGGGTTTACAATTATCTGGAGCCAAGCTAATGAGAGTGACTGAACAAATGGCTGAGCAACACTACGCCGAACATCAAGGTAAGCCTTTCTTCGGAGAGCTCGTTGAGTTTATTACTTCAGGACCTGTATTCGCAATGGTTTGGGAAGGCGAAAATGTCATTGAAGTGACAAGACAGCTGATCGGAAAGACTAATCCAAAAGAAGCTTTACCTGGTACGATTCGTGGAGACTATGGCATGTTTGTCGGAAAAAACATCATCCACGGCTCTGATTCTCTCGAAAGCGCTGAACGCGAGATTAATATTTTCTTTAAGAATGAAGAATTAGTATCATATCAACAGCTCATGGCAGGCTGGATCTATTAATTATGATGAAAACATACAACAGGGCCGGCACGCTGTAATCCCGCCGGTTTTCGGTTTTTTTGTAAAGGTTTACATTAAGTGAATAAAGGGTGAACTGGCAGCGTTTATCATACTCCTGCCTTTCCCTACGATTTAAAATCAGCTGAAAAGCTGATTTTTTTATTGAAACCATACAATTTCCTGAGAAAACAAGCTATACTAGGACAAAAAGACAGCGAGACTGGGAGAGTAGAGATGGACACATACAGCGTATTTATCACAAAGTGGAAACAATTAACAGGAGTCGATTTGACATTATATAAAGAAGCACAAATGAAGAGAAGGCTGACGTCGCTTTACGAGAAAAAGGGGTTTCAAAGCTTTAAGGATTTTGCGGCGGCCTTGGAAAAGGATCAGGCTCTTTTAACTGAAACACTGGACAGAATGACAATTAATGTTTCAGAATTTTATCGTAATTATAAAAGATGGGAAGTGCTAGAGACTGCTATTCTGCCGTTAATCAAGAGCTCTAAGCCTTTAAAGATATGGAGTGCCGCCTGCTCAACGGGTGAGGAACCTTATACGCTTGCCATGCTGTTGAATCAGCAAAAAGGCCTTTCCGGCTTTCAGATATTGGCGACTGATATTGATGAAAAAGCATTGGATAAGGCGAAAAAAGGCGTCTATCAGGAGCGGTCTTTACAGGAAGTGCCGTCTTCTGTGAAAGATCGTTATTTTACTCAGCATGCAAACAGAAGTTATGAAGTAAAACCAGAAATCAAAAAAAATATTACCTTTAAAAAGCACAATCTGCTTGCGGACCGTTATGAACAAGACTTTGACTTAATCGTATGCCGCAATGTATTGATTTATTTTACAGAAAGCGCAAAGGAAGGGCTTTATTTAAAAATGGCACAGAGCTTGAAAAGGAATGGGGTTCTCTTTGTCGGAAGCACCGAACAAATCTTCAATCCTGAGAAATTCGGCCTGACTTCAGCCGATACATTCTTTTATCAAAAAAGATAGACTGCCTTTTTGCTGAAAAATATGTTATAGTAGTTTTACTTAAAAGCGTTAATGCGATGAAGGGAGAAGAAGTCATGAGATATTTAACAGCCGGAGAATCACACGGCCCCCAACTGACAACCATTATTGAAGGTGTGCCTGCCGGGCTTTACATAACGGAGGAAGATATCAATTTTGAGCTTGCCAGACGCCAAAAAGGCCACGGCCGCGGCCGCCGCATGCAGATTGAAAAAGACCAGGCAAAAATTATGAGCGGGGTTCGCCATGCCCGCACACTCGGTTCACCAATTGCTCTCGTAGTAGAAAATAACGATTGGAAACACTGGACGAAAATCATGGGTGCGGCTCCGATTACAGAGGAAGAGGAAAAGGAAATGAAGCGGCAAATTTCCAGACCGAGACCGGGGCATGCTGACTTAAACGGTGCGATTAAATATAATCATCGTGATATGAGAAATGTACTGGAGCGCTCTTCAGCAAGGGAAACAACTGTCAGAGTGGCGGCAGGAGCTGTCGCTAAAAAGATTCTTTCTGAGCTGGGCATTAAGGTGGCGGGCCACGTATTGCAAATCGGCGCAGTTAAAGCCGAGAAAACAGAATATACGTCAATTGATGACCTGCAGCGTGTCACGGAGGAATCTCCGGTCAGATGCTACGATGAAGAAGCGGGCAAAAAAATGATGGCTGCCATTGACGAAGCGAAAGCAAACGGCGATTCCATCGGCGGAATTGTAGAAGTCGTTGTCGAGGGAATGCCGGTAGGCGTGGGCAGCTACGTCCATTATGATCGCAAGCTGGACAGCAAACTTGCTGCTGCTGTACTGTCAATTAACGCATTTAAAGGTGTTGAATTCGGTATCGGCTTTGAAGCGGCCGGCAGAAATGGAAGCGAAGTCCATGACGAGATCATGTGGGACGAGGAAAAGGGATATACTCGCGCTACAAACAGACTCGGAGGACTGGAAGGCGGCATGACAACAGGAATGCCGATTGTTGTCCGCGGGGTCATGAAGCCGATTCCGACTCTGTATAAACCGCTGAAAAGCGTGGATATTGAAACAAAAGAACCGTTTTCTGCCAGCATTGAACGTTCAGACAGCTGTGCAGTGCCTGCGGCAAGTGTAGTAGCTGAAGCTGCTGTCGCATGGGAAATTGCGAACGCAGTCGTTGAACAATTTGGCTTCGATCAAATCGACCGCATTAGAGAAAATGTGGAAAATATGAGAAAGCTGTCGAGGGAATTTTAATGAAAACACTGCATGTTCAAACCGATGCCTCGTCGTATCCTGTTTTTATCGGACAAGGGATCAGAAAAGAGGCTTGTAAACTATTAACCTCTTTAAAAAGGCCTTTAACACGGATCATGCTTGTCACAGATGAAGAGGTGGATCGCCTGTATGGTGATGAAATGCTTCATTTGCTTGAAGAAAAATGGCCTGTGAAAAAAGTGACGGTGCCGAGCGGAGAGCAGGCGAAATCTATGGACATGTACACAAAACTGCAGAGTGAAGCGATTCGTTTTCATATGGATCGCTCCTCATGCATCATCGCATTCGGTGGCGGTGTTGTAGGGGATCTTGCCGGTTTTGTGGCTGCCACTTTTATGCGCGGCATTGATTTCATTCAAATGCCTACGACACTTTTGGCGCACGACAGCGCCGTCGGAGGAAAAGTGGCCGTGAATCATCCGCTCGGAAAAAATCTAATCGGTGCATTTTATCAGCCCAAAGCCGTGCTCTACGATACAGACTTCCTTCGTTCTCTGTCCGAAAAGGAGCTTCGGTCCGGAATGGCTGAAGTGATCAAGCACGCTTTTATTTATGACAAAGCGTTTCTGGATGAACTGCTGCATATCCATTCACTGCACGATATCACAAGTAGCCAGCTGAATGAGATGATTTTTAAAGGCATTTCAATTAAAGCGTCTGTCGTTCAGCAGGATGAAAAAGAAGAGGGAATCAGAGCCTACTTAAACTTCGGACATACACTCGGCCATGCCGTTGAGGCTGAATATGGATACGGGCAGATCACACACGGTGATGCCGTAGCACTCGGGATGCAGTTTGCTTTATATATAAGCGAAAAGACAGCGGGCTGTAAAATGGACAGAAACCGTTTGGTCAGCTGGCTAAAAGGCTTGGGGTATCCAACTCGAATCAAAAAAGAGGCGGAAACATCGGTTCTCTTAGAACGTATGATGAATGATAAGAAAACCCGCGGCGGGATGATTCAGTTTATCGTGCTCAACGAATTAGGAAAAGTTGCTGACCACACATTTTCCAAACATGAACTTGAGAGCTGGCTGAACAAATGGCGATTGGAGGAGACATCATGATGATTCGCGGAATTCGCGGAGCAACTACAGTTGAACGGGATACTGATGAAGACATTTTACAAAAAACAAAACAGCTGTTGGAAAAAATGATAGAAGAAAACGAAACAAAGCCTGAAGATGTTGTTCAAATGCTTCTATCGGCGACACCTGATTTGCACTCCGTTTTTCCGGCAAAAGCTGTTCGCGAGCTTTCAGGCTGGCAGTATGTGCCGGTGACATGTATGCAGGAAATGGATGTAACCGGCGGTCTGAAAAAGTGCATAAGAGTCATGATGACCGTCCAGACAGATGTTCCTCAGGATCAGATCAGACATGTATATTTAGAAAAAGCCGTTGTATTAAGACCCGATTTATCATTGACAAAAAATACTGAATTGTAATACGATAGGAACAGCTTAGAAATACACAACAGTGTGTATAAAGCGATGAAATGAGTTGAGTTAGAGAATAGGGTAGCAGAGAATGAGTCTAGTTGAGCTGAGACATGTATGTTTATTCTACCCAAAAGAAGCCTTTCTTTTGGGTTTATTTGTTATATCGTTTTATCCCCTCATGCCATCTTCTCATTCTCCTTGCCAAAAGGAGTGAGAGTAATGAATTTCCAATCAAACATTTCTGCATTTTTAGAGGACAGCTTGTCCTGCCACACGATACCGATTGTGGAGACCTTCACAGTCGATACGCTGACACCCATTCAAATGATAGAGAAGCTCGACAGGGAGATTACATATCTTCTTGAAAGCAAAGATGATACATCCAGTTGGTCAAGATATTCATTTATCGGCCTGAATCCATTTCTTACGCTGAAAGAAGAGCAAAACCGTTTTACAGCTGTTGATCAGGACGGCAGATCTCTCTACACAGGAAATGAACTAAAAAAAGTGCTGAACTGGATGAATGCCACGTACAAAATCAAAACGCCGGATCTGGGTATTCCTTTTGTAGGCGGAGCTGTCGGATACTTAAGCTATGATATGATCCCGCTGATTGAGCCTTCTGTTTCTCCGCATGCAAAAGAAACTGGAATGGAAAAGTGTATGCTGTTTGTTTGCCAGACCATAATTGCGTATGATCATGAAACCAAAAATGTCCACTTTATCCAATATGCGAGACTCAACGGGCAAGAAACAGAAAACGAAAAAATCGATGTGTTTCATCAACATCATCAGGAGCTTCAAGATCTCATTGAAAAAATGATGAATCAAAAACATATAAAAGAGTTGTTTCTATCTGCTGAATCATATCAGACACCCAGCTTTGAAACCGTGTCTTCTAATTATGAAAAATCGGCTTTTATGGCTGATGTAGAGAAAATCAAAGAATATATAAAAGCGGGCGATATTTTTCAAGGCGTTTTGTCACAAAAGTTTGAGGTTCCGATAAAAGCGGAGGCCTTTGAGTTATACCGAGTGCTTAGGATCGTCAATCCTTCTCCGTATATGTATTATATGAAACTCCAGGACAGAGAAATAGTGGGCAGTTCTCCAGAACGGTTAATCCACGTTCAGGACGGGCACTTGGAAATCCATCCGATTGCCGGGACGAGAAAAAGAGGCGCTGACAAAGAGGAAGATGAAAACCTCAAAGTTGAGCTGATGAAGGATGAAAAAGAAAAAGCGGAGCACTACATGCTCGTTGATCTTGCCCGGAACGATGTCGGCAGAGTAGCGGAATATGGATCTGTTTCTGTGCCGGAGTTCACCAAAATCGTCTCTTTTTCGCATGTTATGCACATCATCTCAGTGGTTACAGGCCGATTGAAAAAAGGGGTTCATCCTGTCGATGCACTGATGTCCGCTTTCCCGGCGGGAACGTTAACAGGCGCTCCAAAAATCCGTGCCATGCAGCTTTTGCAAGAGCTTGAGCCAACACCGAGGGAGACATACGGCGGCTGTATCGCTTACATCGGATTTGACGGGAATATCGACTCGTGTATTACGATTCGCACGATGAGTGTAAAGAACGGTGTTGCATCAATACAGGCAGGAGCTGGCATTGTTGCGGATTCTGTTCCGGAAACCGAATATGAAGAAAGCTGCAATAAAGCGGGGGCGCTGCTGAAAACAATTCATATTGCAGAAGACATGTTCCATAGCAAGGAGGATAAAGCCGATGAACAAATTTCTACAATTGTGCGTTGACGGAAAAACACTTACTGCCGATGAGGCTGAAGCGCTGATGACTATGATGATCACCGCGGAAATGGCTCCTTCTGAAATGGGCGGTATATTGTGTCTTCTTGCCCATCGGGGAGAAACGCCAGCAGAGCTTACGGGTTTTATGAAGGCGATGCGGGCGCGCGCTCTTAAAGTCGATGGACTTCCTGATGTGGTTGATACATGCGGAACCGGGGGAGATGGTGTTTCCACTTTTAATATCTCAACGGCATCAGCAATTGTTGCCTCAGCAGCCGGGGCGAAAATCGCAAAGCACGGCAATCGCTCTGTCTCTTCTAAAAGCGGGAGCGCTGATGTATTAGAGGAGTTAGGGGTTTCAATTCAAACCACTCCCGAAAAGGTAAAAAACAGTATTGAAACAAACAATATGGGATTTCTCTTTGCGCCGCTTTATCATTCGTCTATGAAACATGTAGCCGGTACAAGAAAAGAACTAGGTTTTAGAACGGTATTTAATCTGCTCGGACCGCTCAGCAATCCTTTACAGGCGAAACGTCAAGTGATCGGTGTTTATTCCACAGAAAAAGCGGCGCTAATGGCAAGCGCGCTCGAGCCGTTTCAGCCGGAGCACGTCCTGTTTGTATCCGGCCATGACGGTTTAGATGAGCTTTCCATTACAGCACCCACCGACGTGATTGAATTAAAGGACGGGGAACGCCGGGAATACACCGTTTCACCCGAAAATTTCGGTTTCGCAAATGGCAGACTTGAAGAGTTACAGGTGCAGTCACCGAAAGAGAGCGCCTCTCTCATTCAGAATATTTTTGAAAATAAAAGCAGCAGTTCCGCTTTATCTATTACTGCTTTTAATGCAGGCGCTGCGATATACACGGCGGGGATCACCGACTCATTGAAGGAAGGAACCGAGCTCGCGTTAGAGACGATTACAAGCGGAGGCGCAGCCGCGCAGCTCGAACGACTAAAGCAGAAAGAGGAAGAGATCTATGCTTGAAAACATCATCAAACAAAAGAAAGAAGAAGTAAAAACACTGATCCTGCCGGAAGAGCAGTGTTTCGAAAAACGTTCATTTAAAGAGGCGCTGGAACGCCCGAACCGTTTTATCGGGCTGATTGCCGAAGTGAAGAAAGCATCGCCGTCAAAAGGGCTTATTAAAAAGGATTTTGTCCCAGAGCAGATTGCAAAAGACTATGAAACTGCGAAAGCAGATGCGCTTTCCGTTTTAACTGACACCCCGTTTTTTCAAGGGAAAAACAGCTATTTATCAGACGTAAAGCACGCTGTTTCGATTCCTGTACTGAGGAAAGATTTTATTATTGATTCTTTGCAAGTGGAGGAATCAAGAAGAATCGGAGCGGATGCCATATTATTAATCGGTGAGGTGCTTGACCCTTTCCAACTTCATGAACTGTATCTGGAAGCAGGTGAAAAGCAGTTGGACGTGTTAGTGGAGGTTCATGATGCACAAACGCTTGAACATATATTGAAAGTGTTCACACCTGATATTCTTGGCATCAATAATCGAAACCTAAAAACATTTGAAACCTCTATACAACAGACAGAACAAATCGCATCTCTTGTTCCGAAAGAATCACTGCTTGTCAGCGAAAGCGGGATCGGTACTTTAGAACACTTAACTTTTGTCAAAGAACATGGGGCGCGATCTGTGCTGATCGGTGAATCATTGATGAGACAAACATCACAGCAAAAAGCAATCTATGATTTGTTTGGGGAGTGAGGATGTGAAGAAGCCGGCATTAAAATATTGCGGCATACAGTCATTGCAGGATTTGCAGCTTGCAGCGGACTCACAGGCTGATTATCTGGGTTTTATTTTTGCTGAAAGCAAACGAAAAGTATCTCCGCAAGAGGTGAAAAAGTGGCTGGGGCAAGTGCGTGTTGAAAAACAAGTCGCTGGTGTTTTTGTTAATGAGTCGGTAGAGACAATATCCTGTATTGCAAACGAATTGAAACTGGATGTTATTCAGCTTCACGGTGATGAGAAGCCGGCGGATGCCAATGCGCTTCGCATGCTGACAGATTGTGAAATATGGAAGGCGCTTCACCATCATGAAAAGACAACTGAAGAAATAGCACGCTTTAAAGATGATGTGGACGGCTTTGTAATTGATTCATCTGTAATAGGCGCAAGAGGCGGCACTGGTATTGCTTTTTCGTGGGACTGTGTGCCGGAATACAATCAGGCGGCTATTGGCAAACGCTGCTTCATCGCAGGCGGTGTGAACCCGGATACCATTACAGACTTATTGAAATGGCAGCCGGCAGGAATTGACCTTGCCAGCGGAATCGAAAAAAACGGACGAAAAGATCAGAGTCTGATGAGGCTTTTAGAAGAAAGGATGAAACGATATGTATCCATATCCGAATGAAATAGGCAGATACGGTGATTTCGGCGGAAAGTTTGTTCCGGAAACATTGATGCAGCCGTTAGAAGAAATTGAAACCGCATTTAAAGAGATCAAGGATGATCCTGTTTTTCGTAATGAATATTACAAGCTGTTACATGATTATTCCGGAAGGCCGACTGCCCTAACATACGCTGATCGAGTTACTGAATATGTAGGCGGCGCGAAAATCTATTTGAAACGAGAAGATTTAAACCACACAGGTTCTCATAAAATCAATAATGCGTTAGGGCAAGCGCTGCTTGCCAAAAAAATGGGCAAAACGAAAATCATTGCTGAAACAGGTGCCGGGCAGCACGGTGTTGCCGCTGCAACAGTCGCAGCCAAATTCGGCTTTTCCTGTACTGTGTTTATGGGTGAGGAAGACGTTGCCCGCCAGTCTCTAAACGTTTTCCGCATGAAGCTTCTTGGAGCGGAGGTTGTGCCTGTATCAAGCGGAAACGGCACATTGAAGGATGCCACAAATGAGGCGATCCGATACTGGGTTCAGCATTGTGAGGATCATTTTTACATGATTGGATCAGTTGTCGGGCCGCACCCTTATCCGCAAGTCGTCCGTGAATTTCAAAACATGATCGGTGAGGAAGCGAAAGAGCAGCTAAAACGCATTGAGGGTGCTCTGCCTGATAAAGTGGTGGCGTGTGTAGGCGGAGGAAGCAATGCGATGGGCATGTTTCAAGCGTTTTTAGATGAAGACGTTGAACTGATCGGTGCTGAAGCAGCCGGAAAAGGAATGAACACTCCTCTTCATGCCGCTACTATTTCGAAAGGAACCATAGGTGTCATTCACGGTTCATTGACTTATCTCATTCAAGATGAGTTCGGCCAAATCATTGAGCCTTACTCCATTTCAGCAGGACTCGACTATCCAGGGATAGGCCCGGAACACGCACATTTGCATAAGAGCGGACGTGTCACTTATGACAGTATCACAGATGATGAAGCGGTGGATGCATTAAAGCTCTTATCAGAAAAAGAGGGGATTTTGCCGGCAATTGAATCTGCCCATGCATTAGCGAAAGCATTCAAACTCGCCAAAGAAATGGATCGCGATCAAATCATTCTCGTCTGTTTATCAGGACGGGGAGATAAGGATGTTAACACATTGATGAATGTCTTGGAAGAAGAGGTGGAAAAGCATGTTTAAATTAAACCTTCAAGCGCCAGAAAAACTGTTTATCCCGTTTATTACGGCGGGGGACCCATCGCCTGATGTTTCAGTTGAATTGGCGAAATCTCTCCAAAAAGCGGGTGCCACGGCGTTGGAGCTTGGCGTTGCATATTCAGACCCCCTTGCAGACGGTCCGGTGATCCAGCGGGCTTCAAAGCGGGCGCTTGATCATGGAATGAATATCGTAAAGGCAATCGAATTAGGCGGCAAAATGAAAAAAAACGGAGTGAATATTCCGATTATCCTCTTTACGTATTATAATCCTGTGTTACAATTGAACAAAGAACACTTTTTCGCTTTACTGCGGGAAAATCACATTGACGGCCTGCTTGTTCCGGATCTGCCATTAGAAGAAAGCGCCAGCCTTCAAGCGGAATGCAAAAGCCATGGGGTGACGTATATTTCTTTGGTGGCGCCGACAAGCGAAAGCCGTTTGAAAACCATTGTTGAACAAGCCGAGGGCTTCGTCTACTGTGTATCTTCTCTAGGTGTGACCGGTGTCCGCAATGAGTTCAATTCATCCGTATACCCGTTCATTCGGACAGTAAAGGATCTCAGCACGATTCCGGTTGCTGTAGGGTTCGGCATATCGAACCGTGAACAGGTCATGAAGATGAATGAAATTTGTGACGGTGTCGTAGTAGGAAGTGCGCTCGTCAGAAAAATAGAAGAAGTAAAGGACCGGCTCATCAGCGCTGAAACGAGAGATCAAGCGCTGCAGGAGTTTGAAGATTACGCAACGGCGTTTGGCGGCTTGTACAGTTTAAAATGAGGTGACTGGATTTGCGTATCAAAGAACATTTAAAACAGCTGAAGCCTTATCAGCCTGGAAAGCCGATAGAAGCAGTGAAATCAGAATATGGCTTGGATAAAGTCGTGAAGCTTGCTTCAAACGAGAATCCGTACGGCTGTTCAGAAGCGGCAAAAGAGGCGCTTCATCATGAGATTCAACAGCTTGCCCTTTATCCGGATGGTTATAGCGCCGCGTTGCGGACAAGGCTCAGTGAGCACCTCAATGTCAGCGAGACATCACTTATTTTCGGAAACGGTTCAGATGAAATCATTCAGATCATCTGTCGGGCATTTTTAAACGATAAATCCAACACGATTACTGCTGCTCCGACTTTTCCGCAATATAAACATAATGCGGTCATTGAAGGTGCTGAAGTTCGTGAAATCGCACTTCGCCCTGACGGATCCCATCATTTAGACGCTATGCTTGAAGCGATTGATGAACAGACACAAGTCGTTTGGATATGCAGCCCGAATAACCCGACTGGCACATATACATCAGAAGGAGAGTTACTCGCTTTTCTGGAGCGCGTGCCTCCCCGTGTCCTCGTTGTTCTTGACGAAGCATATTATGAATATGTAACAGCAGAGGATTACCCGGAAACTGTCCCGCTCCTAAAGAAGTATACCAATTTAATGATATTGCGCACATTTTCAAAGGCTTACGGGCTGGCGGCACTCAGAGTCGGATACGGAATTGCCGATGAGAACCTGATTCGCCTGATTGAGCCGGCAAGAGAGCCGTTTAACACGAGCCGTCTAGGCCAGGCTGCAGCGATCGCAGCGCTTGATGACCAAGCGTTTATCGCGTCCTGTGTCGAGCAAAATAAAGCAGGCCTTCAGCAATATTATGATTTTGCTCAGACTCATGGTTTAAAGTGCTACCCTTCAGAGACAAATTTTGTGTTGATTGACTGTAACCGTCCTTCCGATGATCTGTTTCAGGCTCTTCTGGAAAAAGGCTATATTGTGCGGTCAGGAAATGCATTAGGTTTCCCGACATCACTCCGGATTACGATCGGTACAAAAGAGCAAAATGAAGAAATTCTAGCCATTTTAGCTGAAATTTTATAAGAGGTGATCAGATATCACCTCTTTAGTCTATAAACCAGGTGATGACGTATGAATCGAATGAAAGACACAATATTGCTCGCCGGTCTCGGATTGATAGGCGGTTCGATTGCGTTAGCGATCAAAAAAAAGCATCCCGGCAAACGGATTATCGGAATCGATATTTCTGATGAACAGGTGGTTGCCGCTTTTAAATTAGGTGTGATTGATGAGCGTGCTGATTCATTTATTGATGGTGCGAAAGAGGCAGCTACAGTGATCATTGCGACACCTGTCGCGCAAACGCTGTTTATGCTTGATGAACTGGCTCATTCAGGTATTGAACATGAGCTTTTAATTACTGACGTAGGAAGCACAAAACAAAAAGTGGTTCATTATGCTGATCAAGTGCTGCCTACTAGATACCAATTTGTCGGAGGACATCCTATGGCAGGGTCACACAAATCAGGAGTGGCCGCTGCGAAGGAGTTCCTGTTTGAAAATGCATTTTATATTTTAACGCCAGGGGATAAAACGGAAAGACAAGCGGTAGAACAGTTGAAAAATCTGCTGAAGGGGACAAATGCCCATTTTGTAGAAATGTCACCTGAAGAGCATGATGGCGTTACAAGCATGATCAGTCATTTTCCGCATATTGTCGCAGCAAGTCTCGTTCACCAAACCCATCAGTCGGAAAAACTCTATCCGTTTGTTAAGCGTTTTGCTGCCGGCGGGTTCAGGGACATTACGAGGATTGCATCAAGCAGCCCGGCAATGTGGCGGGATATTCTATTACATAATAAAGATAAAATCTTGGACCGTTTTGATGAGTGGATGCGTGAAATCGAGACGATCCGGACATATGTAGAACATGAAGATGCGGAAAATCTATTTCAATATTTTAAAAACGCTAAGGATTATCGCGACGGGCTGCCGCTTCGGCAAAAGGGCGCAATTCCTGCATTTTACGATTTATACGTGGATGTTCCCGATCATCCGGGTGTGATTTCCGAGATAACGGCAATCTTAGCTGCGGAGCGCATCAGCATCACGAATATCCGCATTATTGAAACAAGAGAAGACATTAATGGGATTTTAAGAATCAGTTTTCAGTCTGATGATGACCGCAAACGGGCTGAACAATGCATTGAAGCCCGGGCGGAATATGAAACTTTTTATGCTGATTGAGGTGGAAAATATGAAAAGAGACAAGGTGCAGGCTTTAAACGGAGAAATACACATTCCAGGTGATAAATCCATTTCTCACCGCTCCGTCATGTTTGGCGCGCTGGCGAAAGGCACAACAACAGTTAAAAACTTTCTGCCTGGAGCGGATTGTCTGAGCACGATCGATTGTTTTAGAAAAATGGGTGTTCAAATCGAGCAAAACGGCAGCGATGTAGTGATTCACGGAAAAGGTATCGATTCCCTAAGCGAACCGGAAAGCCTTTTAGATGTCGGGAATTCAGGCACAACGATTCGCCTGATGCTCGGCATTTTGGCGGGCCGCCCATTTTACAGCGCGGTAGCTGGAGATGAAAGTATTGCCAAGCGCCCGATGAAACGTGTAACTGAGCCTTTGAAACAAATGGGGGCTAAAATCGACGGCAGATCTGGCGGGGAATTTACACCGCTGTCAGTAAGCGGCTCTTCTTTAAAAGGGATTGATTTTGTCTCGCCTGTTGCAAGCGCACAAATTAAATCGGCTGTTTTGTTGGCCGGATTACAGGCTGAGGGTACAACAACCGTCACAGAGCCTCATAAATCTCGGGACCACACTGAGCGGATGCTATCTGCTTTTGGAGTTAATCTATCTGAAGATCAAACGAGTGTTTCCATTTCTGGAGGCCAGAAACTGACAGCAACAGATATTTTTGTTCCCGGAGACATTTCTTCAGCGGCGTTTTTCCTTGCTGCGGGTGCAATGGTTCCGAACAGCAGCATAGTACTGAAAAACGTAGGGTTAAATCCGACTCGGACGGGTATCATTGACGTCCTTGAAAACATGGGGGCAAAACTTGAAATCAAACCGTCTGCGGACAGCAGTGCAGAGCCTTACGGAGATTTAATCATAGAAACATCATCTCTAAAAGCGGTTGAAATCGGAGGAGATATCATTCCGCGTTTAATTGATGAAATCCCTATCATCGCGCTTCTTGCGACTCAGGCGGAAGGAACCACCGTTATTAAGGACGCGGCAGAGCTTAAAGTAAAAGAAACAAACCGCATCGACACTGTGGTTTCCGAGCTTCGTAAGCTGGGTGCTGAGATTGAACCGACAGCAGATGGAATGAAGGTTCATGGCAGACAAACCCTGAAAGGCGGCGCCACAGTGTCAAGCCATGGAGACCATCGGATCGGAATGATGCTTGGCGTCGCTTCCTGTATAACGGAGGAGCCGATTGAAATCGAGCAGACAGATGCCATTCATGTCTCTTATCCAACCTTCTTCGAGCATTTAACGATGCTTTCAAACAAATCCTGAAGTTCTTGCTTCAGGATTTTTTGTGCGGATTGACTGTAAGAATCATAATTCAAGGGAAAAAAACATAGCTTGTCTTAAAGAGGGAAAAGAAAAACGAAAAGGGGGGATTTGCTTTACTTACAAGCCGGCAGGTCAGAGAACTGCTTTCCTGTACAGAGGGCAATCTTCCTTTTTTGATTTTCTATCGCAAGATCTTTTGGTAAACTAATAAGACTCAATCATTCCCTGCCGTACAATAAGCATCTTATTTGCCGGGTGACTTCGTCTGAATTATGATAAGGTTAACCCGAACAAATAAAGTGTTTTGTATGGTTGATGTTGTAAAGGAAAAGAAAGGACCGGTCCGATTTGAATACATTGATTCAAGAAGCCATAAAATTAGTTGAAGCAGGTGAAACAGAAAAAGGCCTCAACACGCTCTCGAAAGCCGAAAAACAGCTCCATGATGAAGAAAAAGCCATCGCAGCCCAGCTGTATTACGAGTGGGGCAATGTAGAAAAAGCGATTTCACTCATCAGTGACTTACATGATTTATATCCAAATGAAACAGAACTGACGAATTTTTATGCTGAACTTTTAATAGATATTGACGAAGAAGAAAAAGCTCTTGCTGTGCTGGAAACGATTCCGGAAACAGATCCATCATACCCGGAAAGTTTGCTGCTCATGGCGGATCTTTATCAGATGCAGGGGTTATTTGAAGTCAGTGAACAAAAGCTTTTACAAGCAAAGTCCATTCTGGCTAATGAACCCGTCATTGATTTTGCACTGGGTGAACTTTACTTTACTCAGGGAGCCTATGCAAAAGCGGTTCACTATTTTAAAACAACGGCTGAGGAGCAGAGTGAGATCGGGGGCGTTAATGTCCATCAAAGATTGGCAGAATCGCTAAGTTCCTCAGGTGAATTTGAGGATGCCATTCCATGGTACGAGAAAGCTGCTGATGAGAATCCTGATCCTAATACAATTTTCGGCTATGGGTTTACAGCGTTACAGGCTGGGTTTGTTAAAACAGCGATTAAACAGCTGTCTGATTTGAAGGGGTTAGATCCGTCTTATTCTTCACTTTATATGCCGCTTTCGAAAAGCTATGAGGCTGAAGGAATGTATGAAGAGGCATTAAAAACGGCAAAAGAGGGTATCAGATATGATGAATACAACAAAGAACTTTTCCTCTATGCTGCAAAAATGGCCTTGAAAGTCGGGAAGTCAGAAGATGGGAAAAAACTGCTTCAGGAGGCGCTTGCGCTTGATCCGGGCTTCGTCGAAGCACTTCATACACTTCTTGCCGTGTATCATAAAGAAGAGGATTTTGAACAAATCATTGATCTTATTCAAGAGGTGCGCGGCTACGGAGAAGAAGATCCGAAATACAACTGGTATCTTGCAAGCGCGTATACCGAATTGGAGCAGTACGAGAAAGCAAAACAATCCTTTGAGGCTGCCTTTCTTCACTATCGGGAGGACAGAGATTTCTTAGATGAATACGGAAGCTTCTTGTTAGAAGAAGGCCTTCAAAAAGAAGCGCTGCCGCTTTTGAAAAAGGTTCTTGAAATTGATGGAACCAATGAAGAGCTTGAGGAAACGATTTTGCGAATCGAAGATGAATTTTCTAGATAAGCAGGAATGTTCACCATTCATGTGGAACATATAAGTATATAGATTATACGAACGATAGAGGAGGGAATTACATGCAGACCCCTGTTTCTGTCAATGAGAAAAAAGATTTTATCCGTTGGTTTTTAAACCATTATCAGTTAAAGCGCCGAGAGTGCGTTTGGATCTTGAACTACTTAATGAGCCATGATTCTCTCATGGAGAAGGTTCATTTTGTAGAGCAGGCAGAATTTTGCCCGAGAGGCATTATAATGTCAACACATTGTGTTGAAGAAGTTCCGTTTCGGTTCTATAAAGAGAGTGTCATGACAACCGACGCGGAAAAATCTTTTCATGATATTAGATTAAATAAACAGCAGGATTTGTTTATCCAGCTTAATTTCCGTTCAGCTTACAGCTCACCTGAGTATGCGGCGGTGCTGGAGTCCAATCCGCATATTCCGAAGGATCTGTTTGGGAACAAAAAAGATCAGGGGTTGGCTGAACAAATTTTGGAGCACGCTATTTCTACGTTCCAAAGAGAAAAATTATTAAAAGATATTGACGACGCGCTCGATCGTCATGATAAAGAAGCATTTGAACAATTATCGCGCCAATTGAATCAGCTCACATAATATGACCAGCCTTGCAGCGTATTGCAAGGCTTGTTGTCGTAAAGGGGGAGAACGATGAGGTGGAGAATCACTGATGCCAAGGACTATTTACAAGCTAAAGATTACATTGACACCGCTGTCATTCCACTAATTAACATAAGGGTAGGCGTTCATTTCAAAATGGCGGCCGAAAAAGGCGAATTCACGCAGCTTCTGTCAGAAGAACTGGAAAGGCAGTTAAAGGGACGGGTATATTTATTGCCCCCTTATACATATGTTGATAGAAATGAAAAAACCGTTCAAGGGCTTCAGGAGTTGCGGGAAGAGCTCTTATCAGAATTCCCGCATGTTGTGCTGCTCACGTCTGACGAAAATTGGAAAAGTGAGAATGCATTAGGCAACATCATTGTCACACCGTCTGTTCCGCTAGAACATTTGAAGGACTCTTTAAAAAGAAAAATATTAGATGAACGCACTGCTGAAATTTTGAACGTTTTGTTACAGATGTGGAGCGTTTCATAAAAACACTTACATTTCCTTATGAACAATATTTTGGCTATATTGACCTTGCTGAGAGATTCATATATTATGAGGGTGTCTAGAGTTATTGCAATATTTTCTATTTTAGTCAGTTTGCAGGGGTGACCTAGAGGGGGGAGAAAAGATGGGCGGAAAACATGATATATCCAGACGTCAATTTTTAAATTATACGCTTACGGGCGTAGGGGGTTTTATGGCGGCTAGTATGCTCATGCCTATGGTTCGCTTTGCACTCGACCCGGTATTAAAATCGACAGGAAAGCAAGACATGGTTCAGGTTGTCAGCGTAGATGAGCTGACAAAAGAGCCGCAGCGTTTTGATTTCAAAATTAATCAAGTCGATGCCTGGTATGAGTCAGAAGAGTCAAGATCAGCCTGGGTCTTTAAAAACGGGGACGAAATTGTAGCGCTATCGCCGATTTGTAAACATTTAGGATGTACGGTGAACTGGAATAGCGATCCTAAAAATCCGAATAAATTCTTTTGTCCATGCCATTACGGACTCTATGAAAAGGACGGCACCAATGTCCCGGGCACGCCGCCGCTTGCGCCTCTTGATCATTATGAGCAAGAAGTAAAAGACGGCTTCCTGTATCTTGGAAAAGCAAAGCCTAAGGGGGAAGGGTGACATGCTGAACAAAATTTATGACTGGGTAGATGAGCGGCTTGATATTACACCGATGTGGAGGGATATTGCTGATCACGAAGTACCGGAACATGTGAATCCCGCCCATCATTTCTCTGCGTTTGTGTATTGCTTTGGGGGACTGACGTTTTTTGTAACCGTTATCCAAGTGTTATCTGGAATGTTTTTAACCATGTACTATGTGCCTGATATTAAAAATGCCTGGGAATCGGTATATTATTTGCAAAATGAAGTGGCATTCGGCCAGATTGTCAGGGGAATGCACCACTGGGGTGCGAGTCTTGTCATTGTGATGATGTTTTTACATACACTGAGGGTCTTTTTCCAAGGGGCTTATAAAAAGCCGCGCGAGCTGAACTGGATTGTCGGTGTGCTGATCTTTTTTGTCATGCTCGGACTTGGCTTTACAGGCTATTTGCTTCCGTGGGACATGAAGGCTTTGTTTGCAACAAAAGTCGGGCTGCAGATCGCTGAAGCCACGCCTTTGATCGGGACGCAGGTCAAAACACTCCTTGCGGGGCACCCGGATATTGTAGGCGCCCAAACGCTGACTAGGTTTTTTGCGATCCATGTATTCTTTCTTCCTGCCGCATTGTTCGGGCTGATGGCCGCACACTTTATTATGATCCGGAAGCAGGGGATTTCAGGACCGCTTTAAACTGTTGATCTGCGAATAAAAGGGAGGGGATGACATGCACCGGGGCAAAGGGATGAAATTTGTAGGCGATTCAAGGATACCGGCTGAAAAAAAACCGAATATACCGAAGGATTATTCGGAGTATCCCGGTAAAACAGAGGCTTTCTGGCCAAATTTCTTGTTGAAGGAATGGATGGTTGGAGCTGTCTTTCTCATCGGTTTTCTTGTTTTGACAATTGTGCATCAGCCGCCTTTGGAGCGGATGGCGGACCCGACTGATACGGGTTATATTCCGCTGCCGGATTGGTATTTTCTTTTCTTATACCAGCTGTTGAAATATGAATACGCCGCTGGAAGCTTTACAGTGGTCGGCGCCATGATTATGCCGGGACTCGCTTTCGGCGCCCTGCTTTTGGCGCCATTTCTTGACAGAGGAACGGAAAGAAGGCCATGGAAACGTCCTGTTGCTGTCGGTATGATGCTTCTGGCCATTTCTGCTGCTGTATTTTTGACATGGCAGTCAGTCGCGACTCATGACTGGGCCAAGGCCGAAGAACAGGGAAAAATCACAAAAGAAGCCGACATTGACACCAATGCAGAAGGATATAAGATTTTTAAGGAGCAGGGCTGTATTTCTTGCCATGGGGATAACCTTCAAGGGGGAGCGGCCGGGCCTTCATTGGTGGACACTGGACTGAAACCGGAAGAAATCAAAAAAATCGCTGTTGATGGGAAAGGCCAAATGCCGGCGGGTGTGTTTAAAGGGAATGATAAGCAGCTCGAAGAACTTGCGAAATTCATTTCGGAAACAACCGCTAAATAACATATTGTGAATTGTCAAATGGAAGGATATACTTTTACTATCAGAAGCTGACCGGGCGTCAGCTTTTTTATATGGACACATTATTTTTTACAGACTGAGAGTTGATATGATGTGAAATGGTTTCAATATGTATTAGGACAGCGACCGCTGCTGATTCTTGTCTTAGCCATTAATTTTCTGGGGACGGTTTACGGGTACTATTGGTACTTGCCGCAGCTTATGGAAACACCGGCCCGTTTCTTGATTTTTGTTCCGGACAGTCCGACGGCAACGTTTTTCTTTCTGTTTGTGCTGCTCGCCTTTATCATGAAACGGAACGCCCCGCTCTTTGAGGCGCTTGCGCTAGTCACCCTCGTCAAGTACGGCCTATGGGCGGTCGCGATGAATCTTCTTGTACTGGCTGTAACAGGTGACTTGCCGTGGGAGGGTTATATGCTGATTGCCTCGCATTTTGCCATGGCAGTCCAGGGCGTGTTGTACAGCCCGTATTATCGCTTTTCTTTTTGGCATCTTGCAATTGCTGCAGTCTGGACGCTGCATAACGATGTCATTGATTACTTATTTGACATGATGCCTCAATACTCTATGCTTTCTGATTATATGACAGATATAGGATACGGAACATTTTGGCTGAGCATCTTCTCAATCGGGCTGGCTTACTTTTTAGTGGTTTCGAAAAAGCAAAGAAAGCTTGAGCTGATGTAAAGACAATGTTGGTCTATCCTTGTCCCTTTCTTCATAATCTGTAAGGAGAGAGAGTGGGAGGGACCTGCATGAAACGAAAGCTGACGATCTGTTTGTTGCTTGCTCTTATTTTTTATAATGGAAATGCCAAGGCTGCAGAGCGGGGAAGTCTCGAAGAATTAAATGATTTATCCGATACGGTCTTTCAAATGACCCGCCAGTCAAAATATGAAGAGGCCCTGCAAGTCCTTGCTTATTTCGAAAAAACATTAAAATCCGCTGAAAAAAAACAGCAAGACCCCATGCTAACCGGAGCCCAAATCCGTCAAATCACACTGGGCTATAACGATATGCTGCGGAGCTTAAAGCGGACCGATACATCAGATATGCAAAAACTCAGGGCAGCCGCACAATTCAGAATGCTGATGGATGCGGTTGAGAATCGATCTGATCCGCTTTGGGGCTCGTTGGAAAAACCGATTATGGAAGCCTTTGCTGAACTGAAGCAGGATGTTCAAAGCAATGAGCGTACGAGCTTTCATGAAAAGTGGAATGAATTTATCAGTTTATATGATTTGATTTATCCCAGCCTAACAATCGATGTATCAGAGGATCAGCTTGAAACAGTGGGAAAACATATAGATGTCATTGAGCAAGAGGAATTTCAGCAGATGACCGAGAGTACGAAGCTTGAACGACTATCCCTTCTTCAACATGATCTAAAAAACGTATTTGACAGGGTTGAGGAGGATGATGCTGATCCGTCCTTGTTATGGGTGATCATCACGACCGGCAGTATCATTATTACTGCTCTCACCTATGTCGGCTACAGAAAGTACAGAGCCGAGAAAAACAAGCTGAAAAAACGGGACTACCCTAAGTAATATGAGGGGCGGCTGCTGCCGCCTTTTTTTGATCAAATATCAACGAGGAAGCGGATTTTTATTTTCATCAAGCGTAAATCCTTCTCCGAGCACATCATGAACATCGCTTACCGCCACAAAGGCATGAGGGTCAACGGAGTTAATGACACTTTTCAGCATCACCAATTCGTTTTTCGGCACCACACAGTACAGAACATCTATGTCCTCTTTTGTATAGGAACCCTGTCCTTTCAAAATGGTGACGCCTCGTTCCATTTCTTCAAGAATCTTTTTTTGAATCAGATCGTTTTTCGCTGAGATGATCGTAGCGCCTTTAGCGGTGTATCCGCCTTCCTGTATAAAATCAATGAGTCTTGCCGCTACAAAAACGGCCACTAGGGTATACATCGCTTCTTTATAGGAGAGATAAGTAAGCAAAGACAAAATGATGACACAGGCATCAAAAGCAAACATCGTTCTGCCCATCGGAATCCCAAAATACTTATTGACCAATCGGGCGATGATATCAACTCCGCCTGTCGTACCGCCAAACTTAAATATAATTCCTAATCCGGCTCCGATAAACACACCGGCAAATAAAGCAGCGAGCGCTAAATCATGCTGAAGTGGCATATGTATTTCATATCGCTGAAAAATACTGAGAAACAGAGATAAGGCGACAGTCCCGACAAGGGTATAAACAAACATTGTTTTGCCGAGCAAACGCCAGCCGATAAAAAAGATCGGGATATTCAAAACCAAGTTCGAGATAGAGGGGCTGATATGGAAAAGGGCATATAGCAAAAGCGTAATACCTGTAAAACCGCCCTCAGCTAAATTGTTCTGCATATTGAAATGAACCAAGCCGAATGAAAAAATTGCCGCTCCGATTAAAATAAAAAATATGTTTTTTAATCTAATTTCTCCAAGCATCACACAAAACCCCTTTTCCTTCCATTGGATAGCGTTTATATTATAGTGGATGAAAAAGAAAACAGCAAACGTGCTTAAACATTTGTCAAACGTATCTGAATTAGCTAACATGTAAGAGGATGATAGGAGGTTTCGTGCAGTGAGTGAGAAAACAATGAAGGACATACAGGCTGAAGTAGACCGTTACATCGGCCAATTTAAAGAAGGATATTTCAGCCCGCTTGCCATGATGGCGAGGCTGACCGAAGAACTGGGCGAGCTTGCCAGAGAAGTCAATCATCGTTATGGAGAAAAACCAAAAAAAGCGACTGAAGATGATAAAAGCATGGAAGAGGAAATGGGCGACGTACTGTTTGTGTTGGTTTGTTTAGCCAACTCACTTGATATTTCATTAGAAGAAGCCCACGACCGAGTCATGCATAAATTTAATACGAGAGATAAAGATCGCTGGACTAGAATAGAAGAAGGAAAGTAGAGGAGATCAAGATGTCAAACGAAACAATTAAAGTTGTCATTGCAGGACCGCGTGGAAGAATGGGGCAGGAAGCTGTTAAATTGGCGGAACGCACACCTCATTTTGACCTTGTCGGGGCCATAGATCATACATACGACCAGCAAAAATTATCTGATGTGATGTCTGTTGAGTCAGATGCTCTCATTTACACAGATATCCATGCCTGCTTTACACAAAAACAGCCGGATGTCTTAATTGATTTAACAACGCCTGAAATCGGGAAAGTACATACAAAAATGGCGTTAGAGTACGGAATTCGACCGGTTGTCGGAACAACCGGTTTCTCTGAAGATGATGTAAAAGAACTCATGGCTCTAACAGAAGAGAAGGGAATCGGAGCCATCATTGCTCCAAACTTCGCTCTTGGTGCGGTGTTGATGATGAAATTTTCGAAAATGGCTGCCAACTACTTTGAGGATGTTGAGATTATTGAGCTTCATCATGACCAGAAGCTTGACGCGCCAAGCGGAACGGCGCTTAAAACAGCGGAAATGATTTCAGAAGTCCGTAAAGAAAAACAGCAAGGACACCCTGATGAAAAAGAAATTCTCCCTGGAGCCAGAGGAGCGGAGCAAAACGGTATCCGCTTGCACAGTGTCCGTCTTCCGGGGCTGGTCGCACATCAGGAAGTCATGTTCGGCATGGATGGCCAAACGCTTCAGATCCGCCACGATTCCTATAACCGCGCTTCTTTTATGTCAGGGGTTAAACTGTCAGTCGAACAAGTCATGAAGATTGACCAGCTTGTGTACGGATTAGAAAATATCATGGATTAGACAGGGGGATAAATGATGAAAATTGCTTTAATCGCGCATGACAAGAAAAAACAGGATATGGTTCAATTTACGACTGCTTATCGCAATATTTTGAGGCATCACGACCTATACGCAACCGGCACAACAGGGTTGAAAATTCAAGAGGCGACAGGACTTCAAATTGAACGTTTTCAATCCGGTCCTTTAGGGGGAGACCAGCAAATCGGAGCACTGATCGCGGCCAACGCACTCGACCTTGTCATCTTTTTGCGCGACCCGCTGACCGCGCAGCCGCATGAACCGGATGTCTCGGCATTAATCCGGTTATGCGACGTGTATTCCATTCCGCTCGCCACTAATATGGGTACTGCGGAGATTCTAGTCCGCACACTTGATGAAGGTGTTTTTGAATTCCGCAATCTTCTAAGGGGAGAAGAGCCGAATGTATAATGCAGACGTTCTTGCTTTTGGCGCCCACAGTGATGATGTCGAGATTGGAATGGGCGGCACAATCGCAAAGTTTGTCAAACAGGGAAAAAAAGTAATGATATGCGATTTGACTGAAGCGGAACTCTCTTCAAACGGAACGGTCAGTTTGCGGAAAGAGGAAGCAGCTGAAGCAGCCCGTATATTAGGTGCAGAAAAAAGAATGCAACTAACGCTTCCAGACCGCGGCCTGATGATGAGTGACCAGGCCATTCGGGCGATTGTCAGTGTGATCAGAACCTGCCGGCCCAAAGCGGTCTTTATGCCATATAAAAAGGATCGCCATCCGGATCACGGCAATGCCGCTGCACTGGTGGAAGAAGCAATCTTTTCCGCAGGAATCCACAAATATAAAGACGAAAAAAGCCTTCCCGCACATAAAGTAAGCAAGGTTTACTACTATATGATAAATGGTTTTCATCAGCCTGATTTTGTCATTGATATTTCGGATACAATAGAGGCCAAGAAACAGAGCCTTAATGCCTACAAAAGCCAGTTTATGCCGTCTGAGGATTCCGTTTCAACGCCTCTGACGAATGGCTATATCGAGATCGTTGAAGCGAGAGAAAAGCTTTACGGTAAAGAAGCGGGTGTGGGGTATGCGGAAGGTTTCTTTTCAAAACGGATGCTGATGCTCGATCATGATGTGCTTGGGGGCGAACAATGAAAAAACTGAAAATAGGGATCACATGCTATCCGAGCGTCGGAGGCTCAGGGATCATTGCGACAGAACTGGGGAAGCAGCTTGCTGAAAAAGGACATGAAATCCATTTTATTACGTCAAGCATTCCGTTTAGATTGAATACATATCACCCCAATATTCATTTTCATGAGGTTGAGGTTAATCAATATGCTGTTTTTAAGTACCCACCGTATGATTTGACATTGGCAAGCAAAATCGCCGAAGTGGCGGGACGGGAGAATTTAGACATTATCCATGCTCACTACGCTTTGCCGCATGCGGTTTGCGCCTATCTTGCAAAGCAGATGCTGAAACGCAATATCGGCATTGTGACAACTTTGCACGGCACGGATATTACGGTGCTTGGCTATGATCCGTCTCTAAAAGATCTTATCCGTTTTGCCATTGAGGCATCAGACAGGGTGACAGCTGTCTCCTCAGCGCTTGCAGCCGAAACGTACGATTTAATTAAGCCGGAGAAAAAAATAGAAACGATTTATAACTTTATAGACGAGCGCGTATATCTGAAGAAAAACACAGCGGTGATTAAAGAGAAACATGGTATTTTACCAGACGAAAAAGTCGTCATCCATGTGTCCAACTTCAGAAAGGTCAAACGTGTACAGGATGTCATCCGTGTGTTCCGGAATATCGCCGGCAAAACGAAAGCGAAGCTGCTTTTAGTCGGGGATGGACCGGAGAAGTCGACGGCCTGTGAGCTTGTCAGAAAATATGGATTGGAAAACCAAGTCTTAATGCTTGGAAATCAAGACCGTGTTGAGGAGCTTTATTCTATTAGCGACCTGAAACTGCTGCTGTCTGAAAAAGAAAGCTTCGGCCTTGTGCTGCTTGAAGCGATGGCTTGCGGGGTGCCTTGTATCGGAACGAACATTGGCGGCATTCCGGAGGTTATTAAGAACAATGTGGGCGGATTTTTGGTAGATGTCGGCGATGTTGCAGCCGCAACAGCCTGCGCGCTGCGAATTTTAGAGGATGAACAGCTAAGCACCCGTTTTACAAAGGCGGCAATGGAGATGCTGAAAAATGAATTTTCCTCACAAAAAATTGTCAGCCAGTATGAACAGATTTATGCCGATTTAGCAGAACCGGAGTGATCATATGGAACAAGTTTTTATCAAAGCGCTTCCCGTGCTGCGCACCTTAATCGAAGCGGGGCACCAAGCTTATTTTGTCGGAGGCGCAGTACGAGACAGCTATATGGGACGAAAGATCGGGGATGTCGATATCGCAACCGATGCGGCACCGGATCAAGTAGAACGGCTGTTTCTGCGGACCGTTGATGTAGGAAAAGAGCACGGAACCATTATTGTGCTCTGGGAAGATGAAACCTATGAAGTCACGACATTCCGGACCGAATCAGAGTATGAAGATTATAGAAGGCCGTCAGATGTGCAATTTATCACATCTTTAGAAGAGGATTTAAAACGCAGGGATTTGACGATTAATGCGATGGCCATGACAGCGGAAGCGAAGGTGCTCGATTATTTTGGCGGCAAAAAAGATATTGATCAGAAACTGATTCGAACCGTCGGAAAGCCTGAGGACAGGTTTCAAGAGGATGCGCTTCGTATGCTGAGAGCTGTACGTTTTATGAGCCAACTCGGCTTCACACTTTCACCTGATACAGAGGAAGCAATCACGAAGGAAAAAACACTGCTGTCCCATATTTCAGTCGAACGAAAAACAGTAGAGTTCGAGAAGCTGTTGCAGGGAAGTGCATCCCGCCGGGCGATTCAGACACTTGTTCAAACGGGGCTGTATAAGGAACTGCCTGGTCTATATCATAAAAGAGAGAATCTGATTGAAGCGAGTCAGTTTCCGTTTTACTCTTTAACATCCCGTGAGGAACTATGGGCTGCGCTTTTAATTGACCTTGATATAGCCTGGAAAGATGCCCCGCTTTTCCTGAAAGCCTGGAAGCTTCCAGGGAAAGTGATGAAGGAAGCCATTCACATTGCGCACACATATGGCGAGCGCCTTAACGCTATGTCAATGTACAAGGCTGGGGAAAAAGCACTTCTTTCAGCCGCCAAAATATCGCAGCTTCGGCAAAACGAAAAACTTGATAAAGAAAAATTGAAAGCCATTCAAGACACTTATCAAAGGCTGCCGATAAAAAGCCTTAAGGATCTTGATTTCACAGGTAAGGATTTGCTTGCGCTGCGAAACCGGCCTGCCGGAAAATGGGTGTCGGAAGAATTACAGCGGATCGAGCAGGCGGTTGTAACAGGAAAGCTCTCCAATCAAAAGAAACACATAGAGGAGTGGCTGAAGACATGCGGTCAACATTAAGAAAAGACCTTATTGAATTATTTTCTCAAGCAGGAAGTGAATTTATTTCAGGCCAAAAAATCAGTGATGTCCTTGGCTGTTCCAGGACTGCTGTGTGGAAGCATATTGAAGAGCTTCGAAAAGAGGGCTATGAAGTTGAAGCTGTTACAAGAAAAGGATATCGACTCATCAAAAAGCCCGGGAAACTCAGTGAAAGTGAAATTCGCTTCGGTCTGAAAACGGAAGTGATGGGCCAGCATCTTATTTATCATGACGTTCTAGCAAGCACGCAAAAAACGGCGCATGAGTTTGCGAATAATAACGCACCGGAGGGCACTCTTGTAGTGGCTGACAAACAAACAGCCGGCAGGGGGAGAATGTCAAGGGTATGGCATTCACAAGAGGGAAACGGTGTTTGGATGAGCCTGATTTTGCGGCCTGATACTCCGCTCCAAAAAACACCGCAGCTCACACTGTTAGCCGCAGTAGCCGTTGTGCAAGGGATAGAAGAGGCAGCAGGCATCCAAACGGATATAAAATGGCCTAATGATATTTTGATTAACGGAAAAAAAACTGTCGGCATCTTAACAGAAATGCAGGCTGAGGAAGACCGCGTGCGTTCGGTCATCATCGGGATCGGCATTAACGTGAACCAGCAGCCAGCCGATTTTCCGGATGAATTGAAGGACATCGCGACAAGCCTCAGCCAATCCGCCGGAAAAAAAATTGACCGGGCCGGTGTCATCCAGCATATCTTGCTTTCCTTCGAAAAACGGTACCGTGATTATATGACACACGGTTTTACGCCGATTAAGCTTTTATGGGAAAGTTATGCGCTGGGAATCGGCACACATATGAGAGCAAGAACGTTAAACGGAACCTTTTACGGGAAGGCGTTAGGTATTGATGATGAAGGCGTCCTCCTTCTAGAAACGACGGAAGGCATTAAAAAAATCTATTCTGCCGATATAGAATTGGGTTAATGTGTTGGTAGAAGCCCGTTGATTTTGATATACTTCCATTGGGCAGTATCGCCTGCGAACTGCACCTATTATAAAAATAGATAGACATTGCAGCAGTCTGCCTTGATCCAAAAAGGACTGGGACAGAGGGATGAAACTCGCCGAACTTTAGAAAGTGAAGAATCCTTCTCGTGTAACGGAAGGTTTTTTGGCTTGTATAAGAAATCGGCAGCTCATCTCCTCTAAACATGAGGAGGAGAAAACATGAAAACAAAGCTCGATTTTCTAAAAATGAAGGAGACTGAAGAACCAATTGTGATGCTGACCGCTTATGATTATCCGGCAGCTAAGCTTGCTGAACAAGCGGGAGTTGACATGATTTTAGTCGGTGATTCACTCGGAATGGTCGTCCTTGGCCTTGATTCAACTGTCGGCGTGACGGTTCAAGACATGATCCATCATACGAAAGCCGTTAAAAGGGGCGCGCCACATACATTTATCGTAACGGATATGCCATTTATGTCTTATCACCTGTCCAAGGAGGATACGCTAAAAAATGCAGCCGCTATCGTTCAGGAAAGCGGGGCTGACGCATTGAAGCTGGAGGGCGGAGAAGGCGTATTTGAATCCATTCGCGCATTGACGCTTGGGGGCATTCCGGTAGTCAGTCACTTAGGCCTCACGCCGCAGTCAGTCGGTGTATTGGGCGGATATAAAGTACAGGGAAAAGATGAACAAAGCGCTAAAAAATTAATAGAAGACAGTATAAAATGCGAAGAAGCGGGAGCCATGATGCTTGTGCTGGAATGTGTCCCTGCAGAACTCACAGCCAAAATTACAGAGATGCTAAGCATACCTGTCATCGGAATCGGGGCCGGTGTGAAAGCGGACGGACAAGTTCTCGTTTATCATGATATTATCGGCCACGGTGTAGAGAGAACACCTAAATTTGTAAAGCAATATACGCAAATTGACGAAACAATCGAAACCGCAATCAGCGGATATGTCCAGGATGTAAGACAGCGTGCTTTCCCTGAACAAAAGCATTCCTTTCAAATGAATCAGACAGTGCTGGACGGCTTGTACGGAGGAAAATAAGATGAGACAGATTACAGATATTTCACAGCTCAAAGAAGCCATAAGACAATATCAGTCAGAGGGGAAGTCAATCGGATTTGTACCGACGATGGGCTTTCTGCATGAAGGGCATTTAACCCTTGCAGACAAAGCAAGACAAGAAAATGACGCCGTCGTTATGAGTATTTTTGTGAATCCCGCGCAATTCGGCCCTCATGAGGATTTTGAGGCATATCCGCGCGATATTGAGCGTGATGCGGCCCTTGCAGAAAACGCCGGAGTCGATATTCTCTTTACGCCTAGTGCTCATGATATGTATCCCGGCGAAAAGAATGTTACGATTCACGTCGAAAGACGCACAGACGTTTTATGCGGACGCTCAAGAGAAGGACATTTTGACGGTGTTGCAATTGTATTGACAAAGCTGTTCAATCTTGTGCAGCCGACTCGCGCCTATTTCGGTTTAAAGGATGCACAGCAGGTGGCAGTTGTTGATGGCTTAATCAGCGATTTCTTCATGAATATTGAACTGGTTGCTGTTGATACAGTCAGAGAGGAAGACGGCTTAGCCAAAAGCTCCCGCAATGTATACTTAACAGCTGAGGAAAGAAAAGAAGCGCCTAAGCTATATCGGGCCCTTCAAACAAGTGCGGAACTGATCAGAGCCGGTGAAAGAGACCCTGAAGCCGTGATAAAAGCTGCGAAAGAAATCATTGAAACGACAAGCGGGACCATTGACTATGTGGAGCTATATTCCTATCCGGAACTTGAACCTGTGAACAACATAGAAGGAAAGATCATTCTGGCTGTTGCAGTTGCTTTTTCAAAAGCGCGTTTAATAGATAATATTATTATTGATATTCGAGAAATGGAGAGAATATAATATGTATCGCACGATGATGAGCGGCAAGCTGCACAGGGCAACCGTTACTGAAGCAAATCTGAACTATGTGGGAAGCATTACAATTGATGAAGATCTCATTGATGCGGTGGGAATGCTTCCTAATGAAAAAGTGCAAATTGTGAATAATAATAATGGAGCACGTCTGGAAACGTATATTATTCCTGGTAAACGCGGAAGCGGCGTCATCTGTTTAAACGGTGCAGCCGCGCGACTTGTTCAGGAAGGAGATAAGGTTATTATCATCTCCTACAAAATGATGTCTGATCAAGAAGCGGCAAGCCATGAGCCGAAAGTGGCTGTTTTGAATGATCAAAACAAAATTGAACAAATGCTGGGGAACGAACCGGCCCGTACAATTTTGTAGAAGAAAAGCCCCCCTTTATCGGGGGTTTTCTTTTAAGATTTCGAGAGTAAAACGGTTTTGCCGCTCCATTTCCGTACAAAACGTGTTACACTTTTGTCGTATGCAAGAATTGAGGTGTCCATTTTAATGAATAAGCAACGGTTCGTTGTTATAGATGTAGAAACAACAGGGAATTCGCCAAAAAAAGGCGATAAAATCATACAAATCGCAGCGGTTGTAATCGAAAATGGACAAATTACTGAGCGGTTTTCAAAATATATTAATCCAAATAAATCCATTCCTGCTTTTATTGAGCAGCTTACAGGAATCTCGAATCAAATGGTAGAGCATGAACAGCCGTTTGAGGCTGTCGCTGAGGAAGTGTTTCATTTGCTTGACGGCTCTTATTTTGTTGCCCACAATATCCATTTCGATCTTGGGTTTGTCAAGTATGAGTTACATAAAGCGGGCTTTCAGCTGCCAGATTGTGAAGTGCTGGATACTGTCGAGCTCTCCCGTATTGTTTTTCCTGGGTTTGAAGGGTATAAGCTAACCGAATTAAGCGAGGAGCTTCAACTGCGGCATGATCAGCCGCATCGGGCTGACAGCGACGCTGAAGTGACAGGGCTTATTTTTTTGGAAATCCTCGAAAAGCTGCGGCAGCTTCCTTATCCGACGTTAAAACAGTTAAGAAGGCTTTCGCAGCATTTTATCAGTGATCTGACGCATTTGTTGGATATGTTCATTTATGAAAACAAACATACTGAAATACCGGGCTATGCGCGCTTTTCTTCCTTTTCTGTCAGAGAACCCGAATCAATCGATGAAGGTGCCGATGAGGACGGGAATTTTTCATTTGAGATGGAAAATTGGGAAGCAGGCAATGAAAAAGCGCTGTCAGAGTTAATGCCCGGGTATGAAAAAAGAGAAGGCCAAATGATGATGATGAAAGAGGTGGCTGAAGCGTTTGCCAATCGTGAGCATGCGCTGATTGAAGCTCCTCCGGGGATCGGAAAAACAATTGGCTACCTTATTCCGGCTGCGCTTTTTGCCAAGAAATCGAAAAAGCCGGTCATTATTAGCACGTATTCAACGCTTTTACAGCAGCAGATTTTGACAAAGGATTTGCCGATAGTCCAAGAGCTGTTTCCATTTCCGGTAACAGCGGCGATCCTAAAAGGGCAATCGCATTATGTATGCCTGTATAAATTCGAGCAGGTGCTTCACGAAGAAGATGATAATTATGATGCCGTACTGACAAAGGCACAGCTCCTCGTTTGGCTGACAGAGACAAACACAGGAGATGTAGCTGAACTGAATCTGCCTTCTGGCGGGAAATTGCTGTGGGACAGATTGGCTTATGACGATGACTCCTATAAAAGAAGCCGTCATGAGAGTGTAACCGGCTTTTATGAGCGCGCCAAGCAGATTGCCATGCGGTCCGATTTGGTGATTACCAACCATTCCCTTCTGCTGACCAATGAAGGCAGCCAGAAAAAAAGACTCCCTGAAAGCGGCACATTTATTATCGATGAAGCGCATCATTTTGAGCGTGCGGCGAGCGAACATTTAGGGAGAAGAGCCACGTACATAGAATTACATTCTAAATTGAACCGAATCGGCACCCTGAAGGAACAGGGGCTTCTAAAAAAGTTGAGACAGCTATTCCAGCGAAACAATCTGCCAGTTGATTCTTTTTTCGAAGTGGAAGAGTGGATTCAGCACATCCAAGCAGAAAGTGATGCTTTGTTCAGCTCTTTGCATTCTTTTGTCAAACGAAGAAAACCTAAAGAAGACTTAAACCGTCTAGTCTATAAGGTGAACAAAGAAAGCCAAGATAACAGCTGGCTGATGTTATCGGATGGAGCCGAAAGGCTTTGTTCTATGCTGACACATTTGCACCAGCTTTTTGAGGCACAGTCGGTCCTGATGCAACAACATCTGACGAGTATGAAGAGCAAAACCGCCTTTTTAGCTGATGAATATCAAAAGGTCATGAAAGGCTTGCAGCTTTATTGTCAAACGTTGCAGCAGCTGTTCTTTGACTCTGATGACGATGAAGCCGTTTGGATTGAAATAGACGCAAAGGGAGCAAAAAATGCGGTGGCCATTTACGCACAGCCGCTTGAACCTGGTGAACTCCTTGCTGATCAGTTTTTCGCTCGCAAAAACAGTGTGGTTCTGACATCTGCAACCCTTACTGTCGAAGATTCTTTTCAATTTATGATTGAACGTCTCGGTCTTGGTGACTTTTTCCCGCGGACCATGAGAATTGAGCCGCCTTTTTCTTACGATGACCGCATGCGGGTGATGATTCCAAAAGAAATGAAATCAATCCAAGATACGGGGCAAACTGAATTTATACAGGATACGGCCCGTTATATCGAACTGATGGCAAAGGAAAAACAGCCTAAAATCCTTGTGCTGTTTACATCCCATGATATGCTGAAAAAAGTTCATCAGGAGCTGAAGCACGCAATGAGTGCTTCCGGCATTCAGCTCTTGGCGCAAGGGATTACAGGCGGAAGTCCCGGCAAACTGATGAAAACTTTTAAAACATCAAATCAGGCGATCTTGCTTGGTACAAATCATTTTTGGGAAGGCGTTGATTTTCCTGGTGATGAGCTGACAACGGTAATGATCGTGAGGCTTCCATTCCGCTCCCCTGATCATCCGCTTCATGCTGCGAAATGCGAGCTTGCCCGAAAGCAAGGGCAAAACCCGTTTCAAACCGTATCACTTCCGGAAGCTGTGCTGACCTTCAAACAAGGAATCGGTCGCTTGCTGCGGACAGCGGGAGACAAAGGAACGATTGTCATCTTGGACAGACGAATTAAGACGGCTGGTTATGGCCGGCTGTTCCTTGAGGCTTTGCCGACAACATCCGTACATGAAGTGACTGACAGCGAGCTTGAGGCATATGTTTCAGGGGAAAATGGATAAAAGCCGCATAAAGCGGCTTTGGCGGTGTGGGAGTAGGATGGTGTTTTATTTAAAAGCGGTATTGCCGCTCTGTGATACTAGTATGGCGTGTCCTGAAATGGAGTATGACTAACAATATTTGTTCAAACTGGAGGATGAAAAAATGGAAAGCAAAATCGAAATTCTATCAACAATTAATGTAGAGCATTCTGACGATCTGTATAAAATTGTAGACACACTGAATCGGACACTGAAAAGAGATAATCTGATGTTCGGCCTTGCACTGGATGAGGAAAACAACAACCAAGCCGTTTTTACCATTTATCGTACGTAGGTGAGAAGATGAGAAAAAAAGCATTAATATTTACCGCCATTTTTGGTATTATTTTTTTAGCAGTACTTCTTGTCTCGGCAAGCATCTATAGATCAGCCATGGCACAAAAGGAAGAGGGGCACGAAGCAGCAGCTGCTGAAGCTAAAAAAGAAACCGATCTCGCCAACGTTGATCAAGTCGAAACATTTGTCGGAAAAGAAAAATATTATATTGTAAAAGGAACAGACAAAAAAGGAAGCAAATTTTATGTCTGGGTTCCTGCTGATAAAAAAGCAAAAATTCTCTCAAAAGAAGCAAAAGAGGGAATCTCGGAAGACAAAGCGGCGAAAATCATACAGGATGAAGGGCTGGTTTCAAAGCAAAAAGAGGTTCATTTGGCAAGAGAGGGAAATGTTCTGCTTTGGGAAGTAACGTACTTAGACAAGGAAGGCCAATACAGTTTAAGTTATGTGGACTTTACAACTGGTAAGATTCTCAAGAATATGACGCCTTAAAGACGAATTAGGGGGAGTTCAAGTTGAAACTGGCAAAAAGAGTATCCGCATTAACACCGTCTACCACACTGGCTATCACAGCAAAAGCGAAAGAACTGAAAGCGGCAGGCCATGATGTCATCGGCTTAGGGGCAGGCGAACCTGACTTCAATACACCGCAGCACATTATTGATGCTGCTTTGCGTTCTATGAATGAAGGCCATACGAAATACACGCCTTCAGGTGGTCTGGCTGAACTCAAAAACAGCATTGCTGAGAAATTTAAACGTGACCAGAATATTGAATACAAACCGTCGCAAATCATTGTCTGCACTGGTGCTAAACATGCGCTGTACACCCTTTTCCAAGTGATTTTGGATGAAGGAGATGAAGTCATTATACCAACGCCTTACTGGGTGAGTTATCCAGAACAGGTAAAACTCGCTGGCGGAAAGCCTGTTTATGTAGAGGGGCTTGAGGATAATCATTTCAAACTTTCTCCTGAACAGCTGAAATATGCGATCACGGATAAAACAAAAGCGATCGTCATTAATTCTCCAAGCAACCCGACAGGTGTTATGTATACGGAAGACGAACTGGCGGCGCTCGGTGAAGTATGCCTTGAACATGACATCCTGATTGTGTCTGACGAAATTTATGAAAAACTTACATACAGCGGAAAGAAACACGTTTCCATTGCCGAGCTGTCTGACAGCCTGAAAGAGCAAACGGTTATTATTAACGGCGTGTCGAAGTCACACAGCATGACGGGCTGGAGAATCGGGTATGCGGCTGGGGCTGAAGACATTATTAAAGCGATGACGAACCTAGCAAGCCACAGCACGTCAAATCCGACATCAATCGCACAGTACGGAGCGATTGCTGCTTATAATGGGCCTTCTGAGCCGCTGGAAGAAATGAGAGTAGCATTTGAACATAGATTAAATACAATCTATCCGAAGCTCGCGGAAATCCCCGGATTCAGCTGTGTGAAGCCGGAAGGTGCTTTTTACCTTTTCCCGAATGCAAAAGAAGCGGCTCAATCTTGCGGTTTCAATGATGTAGATGAATTTGTAAAAGCGCTTCTTGAGGAGGAGAAAGTTGCGATTGTTCCAGGATCCGGTTTTGGCTCTCCTGATAATGTCCGTCTTTCTTATGCCACATCGCTAGAGCTTCTTGAAAAAGCGGTTGAAAGAATCAAACGATTTGTAGAAAAACATAGCTAACAGATCAAAAAGCGGCTGACTGAAAAGCCGCTTTTTATCTGCATTGACCCGGCTAGTTAAGAGCGGGTATAATAAAGTGATGATAAAAGAGTTCGCGGGGCAATGGGCTTCCGAATGTCTTTCTTGTTTTGGAGGGAAATATGTTGAAAACAACAATCAACCAAGTGTATAAGCACGTAGGTGAGGAAGTAACGATCGGAGCTTGGGTCGCTAATAAGCGTTCAAGCGGGAAAATCGCGTTTTTGCAGCTGCGGGACGGTACCGGGTTTATTCAAGGTGTCGTAGTCAAAGCGGAAGTGGAAGAAAGCATTTTCCAAACAGCTAAATCAGTGACACAGGAAACGTCACTCTATATAAAAGGGATTGTAAAAGAGGACGAGCGATCTCCGCTTGGTTATGAACTAGCTGTAACCGGTATTGAAGTCATTCACGAAGCGACTGATTATCCAATTACGCCAAAAGAACACGGCACAGAATTCTTGATGGACCACAGACATTTATGGCTCCGTTCAAAACGCCAGCACGCGATCATGAAAATCCGTAATGAAATCATTCGCGCGACTTACGAATTCTTTAATAACGAAGGCTTCGTAAAAGTGGACCCGCCGATTCTGACTGGAAGCGCACCTGAAGGAACAACAGAGCTTTTTGCGACAAAGTATTTTGATGAAGATGCGTACCTGTCCCAGAGCGGTCAGCTCTACATGGAAGCTGCGGCAATGGCTTTAGGAAAAGTATTCTCCTTCGGGCCGACATTCAGAGCGGAAAAGTCTAAAACAAAGCGCCACTTGATCGAATTCTGGATGATCGAACCGGAAATGGCCTTTGTGGAGTTTGAAGAGAACCTTCAAGTACAGGAAAATTACGTTTCTTTCATCGTGCAATCGGTTCTTAAGAATTGCAAAATTGAATTAAACACATTAGGAAGAGACACATCAAAACTTGAGCAAATGAAAGCTCCGTTCCCAAGAATCACGTATGATGAAGCAATTGATTTTCTTAAAGAAAAAGGCTTTGACGATATCGAGTGGGGAGACGACTTCGGGGCGCCTCATGAAACAGCGATTGCTGAACACTATGACAAACCGGTGTTCATTACTCGCTACCCGACGTCATTAAAGCCATTCTATATGCAGCCGGCTCCTGACCGTGACGATGTCGTGCTGTGCGCTGACCTGATTGCGCCGGAAGGCTATGGAGAAATTATCGGCGGATCTGAGCGGATTCATGATATGGAGCTTCTGGAAGCGCGTCTTAAAGAACATGGACTGGATTCTGACGCATATAAATGGTATGCTGAACTTAGAAAATATGGATCAGTTCCTCATTCAGGCTTCGGCCTTGGATTAGAGCGGACAGTAGCTTGGATTAG
The DNA here is from genome assembly GCF_004116955.1 of Bacillus vallismortis. Taxonomy (NCBI): domain Bacteria; kingdom Bacillati; phylum Bacillota; class Bacilli; order Caryophanales; family Bacillaceae; genus Bacillus; species Bacillus vallismortis. The sequence continues at coordinate 1,249,591 of NZ_CP026362.1, forward strand.
CGGAGCGCCTCACGTTCGTGAAACCATTCCGTTCCCAAGACTGTTAAACCGTCTATATCCATAATACATTCAAATGAAACAAGAAAAAGAGTCTCCTGCAAGGGAGACTTTTTACAGTAAAGGGGACATCATGATCCTTTACAGTAAGAGGTGTGACGATGAAAAAACAGCAATTTATTGATATGCAGGAACAGGGAACCTCAACAATCCCCAATCTTCTGCTTACGAATTATAAACAGCTTGGGCTCAATGAAACAGAATTTATACTGCTATTGAAAATTAAAATGCATTTAGAAAAAGGTTCTTATTTTCCTACACCGAATCAGCTGCAGGAAGGGATGTCAATTTCTGTCGAAGAATGCACAAACAGATTGCGGATGTTTATTCAAAAAGGTTTTCTGTTTATTGAAGAATGCGAGGACCAAAACGGCATCAAATTTGAGAAATATTCTCTTCAGCCTTTATGGGCCAAGCTGTACGAGTATATACAGCTTGCACAGAATCAAACGCAGGAAAGAAAAGCAGAAGGGGAACAAAAAAGCCTTTATACGATTTTTGAGGAGGAGTTCGCAAGGCCGTTATCACCTTTGGAGTGTGAAACATTGGCCATTTGGCAGGATCAAGATCAGCATGACGCACAGCTGATCAAACACGCCTTAAAAGAGGCGGTACTGTCAGGGAAACTCAGTTTCCGCTACATTGACCGGATTTTGTTTGAGTGGAAGAAAAACGGGCTGAAAACTGTGGAGCAGGCAAAAATCCACAGCCAGAAATTCCGGCGGGTACAAACAAAGCAAACTGAACCCCAAAAAGAGTATAAAAGGCAGGTTCCTTTTTACAATTGGCTTGAACAATAAAGTGAAAAGGTGACAATCGTGTTAAATCTAAAACAAATTGAATTCTGTCTAGACAAGATAGGCGACATGTTTCCCCACGCAGAGTGTGAACTGGTTCATTCCAATCCTTTTGAATTAGTGGTGGCAGTCGCTTTATCAGCGCAATGCACAGATGCACTTGTAAACAGAGTGACCAAAACATTATTTCAAAAATATAAACGGCCTGAAGACTATCTGGCTGTTTCGCTGGAAGAACTTCAGCAAGATATTAAATCGATCGGTTTGTATCGCAATAAGGCCAAGAATATTCAAAAATTGAGTAAAATGATTATTGAAGATTACGGCGGGGAAGTGCCGGAAGACCGCGATGAGCTTGTCAAACTGCCTGGTGTCGGAAGAAAGACCGCTAATGTCGTAGTATCTGTTGCCTTTGGCGTACCGGCCATTGCCGTAGATACCCATGTGGAGAGAGTCAGCAAACGTCTGGGAATCTGCCGATGGAAGGACTCGGTGCTGGAAGTGGAAAAGACGCTGATGCGCAAGGTTCCAAAAGAAGACTGGTCTGTTACGCATCACCGGCTTATTTTCTTTGGCAGATATCACTGTAAGGCCCAGTCTCCGCGCTGTGCGGAATGTCCGCTGCTGTCTCTGTGCAGAGAAGGGCAGAAAAGAGATAAAAAAGGACTGGTGAAACGATGACGCAAGCCAAAGAAGTGTTGGCTTCCTATGAGCAGCACTTGAGCAGTCTTGGCCAGATGAACGCCTTGGATATCACAGAAGCCTTGCGAATCAACCCTGTGTACTTTGACCTCTGCATGGAATCTCAAGACGTTTTTCCATGGGAAGACAGCGGCAAATACGTTCCAATTTTATTTGAAGTGTGGGAAGACATTAAGGAATCACTTCTCCCAGTCTTTCAAACAAGAAAATCGAGATGTGACCAAAACGACATGTTGAAGGGCATTGTGTGTTTGCTGGCTTCGTTCCACTGGACAGCGGGTGAGCGGGTAAAATCGCTCGATTGGCCAGAACTGACAGAGAAATCATTTCCCGTAAAGCCGATCAATTGGCCTGAACGAGTAGAATTTATTCTTCTAAAGCCGACCCAATACCATTGCTTTATTCAGCTTGATGAGCTGTTTGCTGAAATGAAAAAGCATTTTTATAAATATGCTGCGATGAATCGCTAAAACCTCCCTTCAAGGGGAGGTTTTTTTATGATGAAAAAAGCCATCACCCAAGGTGACGGCTATTTGTTTAATTTGCTTTATCAGTTGATGATGAATTTGTTTGTTTTTTGTCAGACGTGTTCGTTTTGTTTTTATTTGTATCAGATCCTGATGAATCATTTGTATCTGAGTTTGAATCACCATCCGACGTACCCTGATTGTTGTTGCTGTTGCTGTTATCATTGGTTTGGTCTTGATTGCTGTTGTCGGACGGATTGGTGTTCGTGTTGTCTTGTTTTTTGTCTTGATTGTTCGTTGAATCATCTGTCTGATCTTGATTTGTCTGACTGTCGTCTGTTTGCGAATCATCAGTCTGTGTATCATCCTGAGATTTATCTTCATCTTGCTTTTCATCATCGGTTTTCTCTTCGTCGTCTTTATCTTCTTCATCTTCATCCTTTGGCACTTCATAAGAAGTGGCAGCTGTATCGCTGCGGACATCGTCACTGATGGCTGTTACTTGAAATTTATACACAGATCCAGGCTGTACACCGGATATGACGGCTTCTTTTGCAGAACTGTTCTGAATCTCTGAATAGCTGCCGCCATCGACAGACTGCTTCACTTCAAAGGTGGCATCACCGTCATATTTCCAGCTTAAAGTCAGAGATTGATTGTCTTTGTCATATTTCACGCTTAAGCCAGTCGGTTTATCTGTTTCTTCTTTTTCATAAGTTTTAGAAACAGTAGAAGGGGCAGTGCCTTTGACAAAGTACTCCGTAAGCTTTTTGTCGCTCGGCGTATTTGGCCCCGCCAATTTCGCCGGGTTAGAACCTTTTTCTACAGTGGCTTCGACCACGCTGTCAGGCTTCTCAAACGATCCGCTTCCGTCATCGACATCGGCAATGAGCTGGGCGAATAGACGTTTTGCAACCTGCTGTTCTGTTTTATTTAAAGATTTTTTCCCTAATTTGTTGTTAGAGTCTACACCTGTCCATACAGCAGCGGTATATTGAGGTGTATATCCCACAAACCAAGAATCAGGTACACCACCTGACGCAATATTGTATTTTTGTATAGTCGTTTCATCAAAGTTTGTAGTCCCAGTTTTTCCGGCTACTTCTACTCCAGGGACTTGAGCGAGCTGTCCAGTACCTGTTTTAACAGCTGTTTTCAGCATATCTGTAATCATAAACGCAGTATAATCGCTCATTGCTGACTTTGATTTCGGTGTTAAATCAAGCTTTGTGCCATCGTTGAATTCAATAGACTTCACAAAATGCGGGTCGTTATACGTTCCGTTATTTCCAAACGCGCTGTATGCGCCTGCCATAGTTAGAGGAGAAACACCATCGTCTCCACCAAATCCGCCAATTGAGTAGGCCTCTGATACATTATCCCTTGTTAATCCCAGTCCAAGACCGTTTGCAAAGTCTACTGCAGCATCTTTACCAGCTGCCTGAAATGCTTTTAAGGCTGGAATATTTCTAGATTGTGCAAGTGCATAACGCATAGAGATAGGCCCTAGATATTTACGGTCCCAATCACGGATTGGTTTTCCGTTAGAATACGTATATGCTGAGTCATCAATTTGTTCATACGTAGACCATTTTTTGTTTTCAATAACTGGACCGTAGTCTAAAATCGGCTTTATGGTCGAACCAGGCTGTGCCTTAGTTTGAGTTGCATAGTTAAAGCCTCCGACAGGCTGATTGCGCCCAGCGCCAATCGCTCGAATTTCTCCATTTTTTGTATCGAGAAGGGTAACGCCGCCCTGCATGCCTTCAGTAAATCCGACGGTGTCTCCGTCCATTAATTCATTTAGTTTGTCTTGTGCTTTCGTATCTAATGTTGTATAAATTTTTAATCCGTCAGTTCCTGGATTGACATCAGATTTGTCTTCAATTTCTTTCATGACTTCTTCAACAAACGCGCTATATTTGTTTGAATTGTTTTTTTCATATTCCTGTTGTGATACAACGCCTTCGTCTTTCATCGCCACATTTTTGGCTTTATTATATTCAGGATCAGAAATAAATTTTTGTTTTTTCATCAGACTGAGTACGATGTTCCGTCTTTTTTCCGCTTTATCCGGGTTTTTAACGGGATTGTACGCTGTCGGGCTTTGCGGCATGCCCGCAAGTGTTGCCGCTTGTTCTACAGTCAATTTGCTTAAATCTGTGACGCCGAAAAATTCTTCCGCCGCTTTTCCGATTCCATATGCTCTAGGAGAAAAATAAATCCGGTTTAAATACATTTCTAAAATTTCATCTTTAGAGTAATTGCGCTCCAGCTGAATCGAAAGCCATACTTCCTGCACCTTCCGTTTCAGCGTCTTCTGATGAGAAAGAAGGGAGTTCTTGACGACCTGCTGGGTGATCGTACTTCCGCCTTCAGCACCGAAGCCGTCTGTAAAGTTGGCGACTAAGGCGCCGCCGATACGGACAGGGTCAATTCCGTGGTGTTCATAAAAACGGGCATCCTCTGTCGCAATAAAGGCTTCTTTTACAGTATCGGGAATTTCATCTATCGAGACGTAGGTCCGTTTTTCGGAGCCGTACTCAGCGATTTCTTCTCCATTTCTATCATATATTGTCGAAGAATAAGGCGTCTTTAATTTATTTTCGTCAAGCTTTGGCGCATCTGAAACCATGACGGCAAATGTGACGGCACCGCCGACTACGCCTAAAACAAATAGAATGAGTAAAGTAAAAAGGGTCTTTTTAAACAATCCGCCTTTTTTTCGTTTCTTGCCTTTTTTCGGTGAAGGACTCGATTTGCTGTTCGCTTTTCGTCGAGCTTCACGGCTGGTAAATTGATCTGACATAACATCTCAACCTTTCGTTAATCAACCTTTCGCACTAGATGACGGCGAAAAATAAAGCTGTTCTATAATACTAATATAATCAATTCTAGGTGCGTATCCAAGAGAAATCGGATACGCCGCTTCCTCTAATTCATCTTTTCGAATTGATTTTCTGCCGTTTTTTTCTTTTCTTTCCCAGAAATCAAACAGTTTATCGGCTTCCAAAAAATAAACCTGGTCGAAAGCGGATATAATAACAAAACAAATACCGTCTTGAGCCATTACCTGCTTCATATGTTCGATTTGATGATCATGAAAATTCTGCAAGGGGAAAGAGGTCTTGTTTTTTGTTTCTTTCGCCTCAAAATCAATATACCGCCCTTTGTAAATCCCGTTATAATCTGTCGTTGATGATTGTTTGAAGTAAGCTTCTTTTATCACTGCGGCACTTCTTTTTGGATAATGGACATTTACAATTTGAACAGGTGTCGGCTTTTTGTGTATGACGGCAATTTGGTTTGTCAGATAATACTTATTCGTTTCGTTTAAGTCATCTTCGAGGGTCATTCCGCGATTACTGTAGGACGGGGCCCTTTTCTGACTGTTTTGGGATGAAACCGAATGTTTCGGCTGAAACGTTTTTCCGTTAGGATACCGAATCATTTTCTCATCCTCCTTATTAAACTATTCGTGACGGAAGTGAATGTACATGCAAGAACAACAGGCCATCAGAAAGCTTCTGAGCGGGATTGAGCGGCAGACAAAAGCAAAAAACGCAGATAACATTTCAAGAACGAACGCATATAAAGCATTTTATGACCGTCATCCGGAAATCAAATGGTCGCTCTTGGCATCTTTTGTTTCTCGCAATGCCGGCTGGTCAATGACTGACTTAAAAGGCAGCCTGTTTCAGCTCGGACTCCGTGAGAGACAGCAAAAGTGGTTCTTTTTAGCCTATGAAAGAGCGAACTGGCTTATTTTTTCGGATGCCTATCCGCAGCTTCTTTTGTACCACTGGTCAAAAAACATCGGGAAACCGCTGTTCCATCATCTCCATGTGTTTGGCGTCTCGCGATTTATGGCAGAAGAATGGGCCCGTTTTTGGCATGAGAGAAACACGGAGCGGCTGATGTATGCCCTCATTATAAATGAACAAAACACTATCCAAACACCTATTATACAAAATCCTTCGTTTAAAAAGAACGTTTTTGACACGATTCCTTTTTATTTAAGTGACTGGTTTCATTTTAACACCGTTATTTTTCCTTCTTCAGACGGGTTTCTTTACGGCATTTCAGTAAAACGCTTTTCTAAAACAATGGAAAGGATACGGCTGGGAAAGCAGCTGTCTGAATTGCTGTTCAGTCCGGAATTGTTCTCTTCTTTTTATCACTATTTGCACACAGTGCCGCACACAGGCTCCCGTTTTGATATGGAAAAAATGATTGGGATCACAAAGAGAACATCTCCTATGTTAAGGACATGCTACCCTGAGTTCATCCACTCATTAGACGGAAAGAAAACGGATTGGTTTCATGGAAAGATGAAGAAAGCATTCTTTAGGCGTGAGGAATTGCCGAAGCAGATTGAATTGACAGACTGGTATCTGCATAAAAAACGTCAGCTTCATGCGCTTTTTGCGGTGGAGCATTGGCTGAAAAAATAAAGAAGCAAGGAATTTCCTTGCTTCTTACGTAGAAGGGCGGTTTGGGCCGCCTAATTTTTTATCTAAAGAATCGATTGCTTTTGATTCATTCTTTTTTTGCTGGCCGGCTTTTTTCGGTCTGGTTTTCATACGGCACCTCCTCACAAATATCGTTTGCATTAAGGGGGCGGATCATACAATTTTTGCGGGTGTTTTTGTCGAAAACTTCAGCTTTTCGTGGAATACCTGTTTGTTTGGCGATTTGCTTCTAGTTTTGTCATGAGGAAGGAAAGAGCTTGAAGAGCAAAGAATCTTAACCGGGAGAGATGAGGAAAAAGGGAGGTACACGAATGTCCGGTTACGTAAGCAAGACAGATATTCTCCGTATGCTTTCTGATATAGAAGATGAATTGACCCGAGCTGAGCAAAGCCTGAATCATTCCTTAAACGCATGTGAGGCTGAGATGCGGGAAACGGAAAACGGTCGCCTGAGTGTGCTGGAAGAAGAAATCATGGACCTTCATATTTGTATAGACGAGCTGCATCAATCACCTGAACACAGGTATGCATTTGAAAAGGTATACCGTATCGGCTGAATTTGCGTGTGAAATTTGGTACGATATCCATTGAGGTGAAGAATGTTGCAATCACAAACATTGCTGGAAATGACCGAGCAAATGATTGAAGCTGCTGAAAATGGCGCTGATCGATACCAGAAAGGAAAAGACAGTGATCTTTCATATGATTTTTTTGAGACGATAAAGCCTGCCGTTGAAGAGAATGATGATCTGGCGGCTCACTGGGCCAAAGGGGCACTTGAATGGATAAAAGCCCGCCGTCCGAAATATGTGCATAAAGAACAAATTGAGACCGTAAAGGATAATTTCCTGGAAATGGTCCTTCAATCCTATGTTCACCATATTCATAAAAAACGATTCAAGGACATCACTGAGTCTGTCCTTTATACATTGCATGCAGTAAAGGAAGAAATAGCAAGAGAAGACAGCCGGTAAAGGCTGTCTTCTTTAAGTTTGTTATAGGGGGCCGGACGCTAATTCAACTCATACGCCGGACTTTCTGCTCCATGTGCTTCGAGAACCTTCATACTGTTACGAAACTCAATTGTGCTGAGATGTCCTTGAATATAGAGGAACTTGGCAAAGTCCATCAGTTTATTCATACAGTCTGTTTCATATTTCTTCATTTCTGCAAAACGTTTGCTTAAGTATGATACGTTCATTATGGTGCATCCCCTCTCATCTGTATTGAAGATATAGTACCATAATGATTCGACTTTTTTCTGTTTTTAAAAAATTTAAACTTTCGACACAATTTGACAAAAGCGAATCAGGCATTGTGACACAACCAATAGACTTCATTCATACTATATTGAAGAGAAATATGTTGAGTTTAGGGGGAATCGTAATGAACAGGAATTCTCAAAGCTATCCTCGGCAAATGAGTTATTATGATCCTCAGCAAATGCAAGGATATTATCAACAGGCAGTACCTGGACAATACTGGCCGCAGCAGCATTATGGGCAGCAGGATTTTTATCAAACGTATTCTCCACACTATTCGTTGCCTATGCAGCCTTCTGTATTTTCCAACCCTTATCCAATCCCAAGACCTAACCAGCAGCAGCCCTCACAATTTCAAAGTATCATGTCGCAATTCAAAAAAGCCAACGGGCAATTTGATTTTAATAAAATGATGGATACGACAGGCCAAGTGATGAGCGCAATGAATCAAGTCGGATCTTTAATAAAGGGATTTACCAGCTTTTTTAAAGGATAGAAGCATGAATGAATCGCTCATTCATGCTTGTTTTTTGGAAAGAAAAGCGTCATTGTCTGCTCGTTCCAAGATGTTTCCATATCATCTTGGTGTACTTCATAAGGCAGCTGCACCGTTCTTGTCATGCTTGTAAATGTGGCCTCATTTTGCTGTTTCTGTTTCTCTTGGAGTGTTACATGCAGATACCTCGTTTTAATATCAACGACGATCTCTCCATCTCGAAACGACTCCGGAATCATGATGTCGACATACAGCCCGGTATCTCTTTCTCTGACATGTATAGTCGTCTGTACATCTTGTAAACTCGAGTTGATCAGGTTCTGAAATCCTTTTAAAAGGTTGCCGAACGTTGAGGATTGAAAAAGGTGGTCCATTGCCTCCGTTGTGATTTCTTCTTTCTTTTGCAATTCGTTCTTTTTGTCATCAGGGAATTCCAAATCTGCCACCGCCTTTTTTTAACCAGATTATGCGCCTATGCCAGATGTTGTTATAAATTGAAGCAAAATTGAAAGTGTGGTTAAATAGTGGTGAATGAAGGGATAACGGTTGAAGTGAATGAGAAGGGAGAAAATACATTGCTGAAAAAATTATTCGGTATGGGAAAAACTCAGGATAAAGCGGCGGAAGAGGTTATTTATTCTCCGGCAGACGGTACGGTTATGGACCTAACAGATGTGCCAGACCCGGTTTTTTCACAGAAAATGATGGGGGAAGGAATAGCGGTGGAACCAGCAAACGGTGACATCGTTTCACCTGTTGAAGGTGAAGTGATTCAGATTTTCCATACTAAACACGCCGTGGGCATTCGGACTCGCTCGGGAATTGAACTGTTAATTCACGTTGGGCTGGAAACGGTCAATATGAACGGAGAAGGATTTACTGCCCACATAAAAGAAGGGGACAAAGTGAAGGTTGGTGACCCGCTGATTACGTGTGATTTGGAATTAATAAAAGAAAAAGCGAGCAGTACGGTCATTCCAATCGTGATCATGAACGGTGAAGCTGTAGGTTCAATTGTGCCGGCTGGCGAAAAGGCTGCGCACAAAGGTGAAACAAAGCTCCTTACAATAAAAGCGAAATAAGCAGGGCGCATGCCTTGCTTTTTTTATTCGATTGTATAAAATTTGCACCTAGCCATGCAAACAAATATTCGGTAAACTGTACTTGACAAAGAGGTGTAAAGAATGAAAAAGAAATCACTGCCTGAGCTCATTTCCGAGTTAAAAGGAAATGAAAACGTTGTGAATTGGCATGAAATAGAGCCTCGTGAAGCAAAAACAAGGCCAATGCCTGAAAGTATAGACGAGAGAATAAAAGCAGCCCTTTCGAAAAGGGGCATTGAGAAACTATATACCCACCAATATTCCGCTTTCCAATATGTGCAAGAAGGGGAAAGCATCGTTACCGTAACGCCAACCGCATCAGGAAAAACGTTATGCTATAACCTCCCAGTCCTGCAGTCCATCGCCCAAGACGAAACAAACCGGGCGCTTTATTTATTCCCGACAAAAGCGCTGGCACAGGACCAAAAGAGCGAGCTGAATGAAATCATTGATGAAATGGGCATTGATATTAAAAGCTTTACATATGACGGGGATACGTCTCCGGCGATCAGACAAAAAGTGAGAAAAGCTGGCCATATTGTTATTACAAATCCCGATATGCTCCATTCTGCCATTCTTCCGCATCATACGAAATGGGTCAGTTTGTTTGAAAACCTTAAGTATATCGTTATCGATGAGCTTCATACGTATCGCGGTGTGTTCGGGAGCCATGTGGCTAATGTGATCCGGCGGCTGAAGCGGATCTGCCGGTTTTATGGGAGTGATCCGGTTTTTATTTGCACGTCCGCAACAATTGCCAACCCAAAGGAATTGGGAGAGCAGCTGACGGGCAAACCGATGCGGCTGGTCGATGACAACGGTGCCCCGAGCGGGCGGAAGCATTTTGTGTTTTATAATCCCCCACTTGTGAACAAACCGCTGAATATTAGAAAGAGCGCAACAGCAGAAGTGAATGAATTAGCGAAAGAGTTCTTGAAAAACAAAGTGCAGACCATTGTCTTTGCCAGAAGCAGAGTCCGGGTAGAAATTATTTTAAGCCATATTCAAGAGCTTGTGAAAAAAGAGATTGGGACAAAGTCAATCAGAGGCTATCGAGGAGGCTATCTTCCAAAAGAACGGAGAGAAATCGAAAGAGGCCTGAGAGAAGGCGAGATTTTAGGAGTTATCAGTACGAATGCCTTAGAGCTTGGTGTTGATATCGGCCAGCTGCAGGTGTGTGTGATGACGGGTTACCCTGGAAGTGTGGCAAGTGCATGGCAGCAGGCGGGACGAGCCGGCAGAAGGCACGGTGAATCTTTGATTATTATGGTCGCCAATTCAACGCCGATCGATCAATATATTGTGCGGCATCCTGAATACTTCTTTAACCGTTCGCCGGAATCTGCAAGAATCAATCCGGAGAATTTGATTATTTTAGTAGACCATTTAAAATGTGCGGCTTATGAGCTTCCTTTTAAAGCTGATGAGGAGTTTGGACCAATGGATGTAAGTGACATTCTTGAATACCTGCAGGAAGAGGCCGTTCTTCACCGCAATGGCGAACGGTATCATTGGGCAAGTGAATCGTTTCCTGCATCCAATATCAGTTTGCGTTCCGCATCACAAGAAAATGTCGTCATTGTTGACCAATCGGATATTGCAAATGTAAGGATTATCGGTGAAATGGATCGTTTTAGCGCGATGACGCTTTTGCATGATGAAGCGATTTATTTGCATGAAGGGGTTCAGTACCAAGTAGAAAAGCTGGATTGGGACCATAAAAAGGCTTATGTCAGAAAAGTCGATGTCGAGTATTATACAGATGCGAATTTGGCAGTTCAGCTAAAGGTATTAGAAGTTGATAAAACAAACGAAAATAGCGGTGCGTCATTGCACTATGGAGATGTCACTGTTAACGCCTTGCCGACCATCTTTAAAAAAATTAAAATGACGACCTTTGAAAATATTGGATCAGGTCCTATTCATTTGCCGGAAGAAGAACTGCATACAAGTGCAGCTTGGCTCGAAATCAAAAAAGCAGACGAAGATATTGGGGAAAAGACGCTGGAACAGCTGCTTCTGGGCATCTCGAATGTGCTCCAGCATATTGTCCCCGTGTATATTATGTGTGACCGAAACGATGTGCATGTTGTTTCTCAAATGAAAGCTGTCCATACGGGGTTGCCGACTATATTTTTATACGATCATTACCCGGGCGGTATCGGTTTAGCGGAGGAAGTCTACAAACGTTTTTCAGACATAAATGAAGCGGCGAAACAGCTCATCACACAATGTCCTTGTCATGATGGCTGTCCGTCATGTATAGGAACCGAAATAGAAGGGATAAAAGCAAAGAAGAGTATTTTGCAGCTGCTGAATCAAATGGCATAAGGAAGGAGGCCAGGTATGTCATTAAAAGGGAAACTTCAGCGAATGAAAAAGCATATGGTGTTCGATGAAGGGGAACATAAAAAAGAAAAAGACGAACAAAAAAACAAACTCGTTGAGAACCATGCTGAAATTCCATTTTTAGAAGAGTGGGAGACTTTTGGCATGAAGCCTTTTTTTTTCGAAGATGAGTACTGTCTTATTAGGGAAGTAGAATATCCGCTTTCTCACCGGCATGGATTATACCGTTTTTCTGAACTTGATGAAGTGATGCAATTGTGGAATCAAAGCAGCCTGTCGCATACGCTGTCAGCAAAAGGGTACAACAAAAACAGCCTCTTTTTCTTTGATACGGAAACGACCGGCCTTGGAGGCGGAGCCGGAAACACCATTTTTTTGCTTGGGCATGCGAGGGTATATGAAGACCGAGTGATAGTCAAACAGCATCTTTTGCCTAAACCGGGGAATGAAGTCGCCTTGTATCAAAGCTTTTTAAGCGAGGTTGACATTACATCGCTTGTGACCTACAACGGGAAAGCTTTTGATTGGCCGCAGGTGAAAACAAGGCACACATTGATCCGCGACAGACTTCCAAAGCTCCCGGAATTCGGCCACTTTGACCTGCTGCACGGAGCGAGACGCTTGTGGAAACACAAAATGGACCGCGTATCGCTTGGCACGGTTGAAAATGAGGAGCTTGGCATCCGCAGACAAGAAGATACACCGGGCTACTTGGCGCCAATGCTTTACTTTCATTTTATCAAGGCGCAAGAGCCGGAACTTCTAAAAGGCGTCCTGCATCATAATGAACTGGATGTGCTATCGCTTATTTCATTGTACATTCATATGTCTAAAAAAATTCTATCGAAATCACATGCGCCAAAAGAACACAGCGAAGCTTATGCCATGGCGAAATGGTTTATGGCCCACAAAGAAACGGATCAAGCGGTTATGCAGCTGGAAAAGCTTAAAGAAAAATCGTTTGAAGATCAGGATAGAGCCCGGCTGGATTTATCGCTCCTATACAAAAAACAAAACCGGTTGGAAGAGGCAGTGGCGCTTTGGGAAAACCTGTCCCGCTCCCAAAATCAGAAGTGCAGATACGCTGCTGTGATAGAACTCGCGAAATTTTTTGAGCATCAGAAAAAAGAGTTCGGAAAAGCATTGCATATTGCAGAACAATTACTTACTGATGAGGCGTTCTTTTCAGAAAAAGAAATTGAAAAGCTGCACGTAAGAATCGCCCGGCTGAAGAGGAAATATTCCTCTTAAATATTCCCCGGGAAAGCGCAAAAGACGACTTCTTTCGCCATGAAATTTTTTTGCTCAAATCACATCGATTCTGTTGTAGAATACCGGCGAATCCTGTAAAATGACGTTAGTTATTTTAAAGGGAGAGTTGGCATGTATAAGGGTGTTTTTTATTTGTTCTTTGTCGTTGTTTTTTTGATTGCTTTCGTATTTTCAAACTTTAAAGACAGCTTAATTGCACACTTTTAAAATAGGTCATTGCATCAGAACATGTACCCCCTATTTTTCATAACTTAGTATTGTAATAAAGTTTATGGAAAGGGGATTTAATCATGCATCACTGCAGACCGCATATGATGGCGCCAATTGTCCATCCTACTCATTGCTGTGAAAACCATACGTTTTCAAATACGATCGTGCCGCATATTCACCCACAGCACACAACAAACGTAAATCACCAGCATTTTCAGCACGTTCACTACTTTCCACACACTTTCTCAAATGTTGATACAGCAACGCATCAACATTTTCAAGCGGGAAGACCTTTCTTCGACTAGTATGGAAACGTGCAGCTTGATGGCAGAACAACAGCACATCAAAATGGGGCCCAATGGGAGCCCCATTTTTTATAAAGCAGGTGAAAGAATGAAAGTATTGGCTGTAACAGGATACAAGCCATTTGAACTTGGGATTTTTAAGCAGGATGACAAGGCGCTTTATTACATAAAAAAAGCGATAAAGAATCGTCTGATTGCTTTTTTAGATGAAGGACTAGAATGGATTTTAATTTCGGGCCAGCTTGGAACCGAACTCTGGGCAGCTGAGGCTGCCTATGATCTGCAGGAGGAATACCCTGATTTAAAGGTAGCTGTGATTACCCCTTTTTACGATCAGGAAAAGAACTGGAAAGAACCTAATAAAGACCTTTATGAAGCTGTTCTGGCACAGGCTGACTATGAAGAAAGCCTGACTCACAGGCCGTATGAAAGCCCGCTTCAGTTTAAACAAAAAAATCAGTTCTTCATTGATAAATCAGATGCGCTTATGCTTTTATATGATCCGGAAATGGAAGGGTCTCCAAAGTACATGCTGGAGACAGCGGAAAAGCGGCGCGAACAGGATGGCTATCCCATTTACTTTATTACAATGGATGACTTGAGAGTAACAGTGGAAGAAGACAGTTACTCATAGCAATAAGAGAAATTTGACAACCGTACAGATTTCTGAAAAAATATATGTGATGATTCACGATACGAGGTGAAAAAGATGCTTGCTGATAAAGTAAAGCTTTCTGCAAAAGAAATTTTGGAAAAAGAATTTAAAACAGGCGTTAGAGGCTATAAGCAAGAAGACGTTGACAAATTTTTAGATATGATTATTAAGGATTATGAAACCTTCCATCAAGAAATTGAAGAACTGCAGCAGGAAAATCTGCAGCTGAAAAAACAGCTTGAAGAAGCCAGCAAAAAACAGCCGGTACAATCTAACACAACGAACTTTGATATTTTAAAACGGCTGTCAAACTTAGAAAAGCACGTTTTTGGAAGCAAGCTTTATGATTGATTGCGCTTGAAAAAAATGGTGCTTGTAAATCTCAATCAGTTGTTATATAATAATTCATGTTCTTAACGTTCGGGTAATCGCTGCAGATCTTGAATCTGTAGAGGAAAGTCCATGCTCGCACGGTGCTGAGATGCCCGTAGTGTTCGTGCCTAGCGAAGTCATAAGCTAGGGCAGCCTTGATAGGCTGACGGCAGGAAAAAAGCCTACGTCCTTTGGATATGGCTGAGTATCCTTGAAAGTGCCACAGTGACGAAGTCTCACTAGAAATGGTGAGAGTGGAACGCGGTAAACCCCTCGAGCGAGAAACCCAAATTTTGGTAGGGGAACCTTCTTGACGGAATTCAACGGAGAGAAGGACAGAATGCTTTCTGTAGATAGATGATTGCCGCCCGAGTACGAGGTGATAAGCCGTTTGCAGTACGACGGAACAAAACATGGCTTACAGAACGTTAGACCACTTACATTTAAAATGATCAAAACAAGCTCTCCCGTATAAGGAGAGCTTTTATCTTGAAAAGAGAAAAGTTTTAAAAGACAGGGTGATACGATGAAGAAGTATACACTAATTGCAACAGCGCCGATGGGCATTGAAGCTGTTGTCGCAAAGGAAGTACGTGACTTAGGATACGAATGCAAGGTTGATAACGGAAAAGTTATTTTTGAAGGTGATGCACTCGCTATTTGCCGCGCGAACCTTTGGCTTAGAACAGCCGACCGCATAAAGGTTCAGGTTGCTTCTTTTAAAGCGAAAACATTTGATGAACTGTTTGAAAAAACGAAAGCGATTAACTGGCGTTCATTTATCCCTGAAAACGGGAAATTCCCGGTCATCGGGAAATCGGTAAAATCAACACTTGCAAGCGTTCCCGACTGCCAGCGGATTGTTAAAAAAGCAATTGTTGAAAAGCTCAAGCAGCAGTCCGCTAAAGCCAATGACTGGATTGAAGAAACAGGTGCCGAGTATAAGGTAGAAATTTCTTTATTGAAAGATCAGGCGGTTCTTACGCTGGATTCGTCGGGGACAGGTCTCCACAAACGAGGATACCGTGTTGATCAGGGCGGCGCGCCGATTAAAGAAACTCTTGCTGCCGCTTTAGTTCAATTAACCAATTGGACTCCGGACCGACCGTTTGTTGATCCTTTTTGCGGTTCTGGGACGATTGCGATCGAAGCCGCGTTAATCGGCCAAAACATCGCCCCGGGTTTTAACCGCGATTTTGCCTCGGAGGATTGGGAATGGATCGGCAAAGAGCTATGGGACAAAGCACGGCTTGAAGTTGAAGAAAAGGCGAATTATGACCAGCCGCTCACCATTTTCGGAAACGACATAGACCACCGCATGGTGCAAATCGCAAAAGAGAATGCAGAGGAAGCAGGCTTGGGAGATTTAATCGAGTTTAAGCAGATGCAGGTCAAAGACTTCACGACAAATCTGGAGTTTGGGGTCATTGTCGGCAATCCGCCATACGGAGAGCGTCTCGGCGAGAAAAAAGCCGTTGAGCAGATGTACAAAGAAATGGGACAGGCATTCGAACCGCTAGATTCCTGGTCTGTGTACATGCTGACATCAAATGAGAACTTTGAGGAAGCATACGGCAGAAAAGCGACGAAAAAACGAAAGCTGTTTAACGGATTTATTAAAACGGATTATTATCAATACTGGGCAAAAGTAAGACCGCAGCGCAAGAAAACAGAAAACGCATAAAAAAGAAGACGCGCTGCATGCGTCTTCTTTCATCTTTCAGCCATATTCTATCGTTACCAACGGTGCGCTTTCGCGTTGCTTCTCAAAATAATGTTGGTTTGGGACATTTCAGTGTGACCGTTTACTTGAGACTTAGAACGTTTAGGCCGCGTCCAATTGTGATGAAACAGTTCAGAATGCTGATCTAATCGATTTCTATAACTCATGTCAACATCACTCCCTGATAGAATATTGTTGATAAGACGGATAATCCGGGTACGGAATATCGAATGTAGTTTGTGCCTATTTCGGTGATAACATGCGGAAAGCATGTATATAAAATGAAAAGTTCGCATAAAATGATGATTATTTCCATCAGAGGTGATCTCATGCTGAACAGCGAACATTTTAATCTGATTCAAAGGGCGCTTGACGCAACAGCAAACGAGCTGAAGGGGCTCGAGACTGATTTGTCTCCGTCCATGATTTCACATGCGCAAAATGATTTAGAAAAAGCGGTGGAACATATTTATTCAACAGACCATCCTTTTTTATCGTCGCATGTGATCAATCGAAAGTAAGCTGCAAAAAACTTGGCAATGCCAAGTTTTTTTATTGTATTCATAAGTGGGACATGATATTATTGATGGTCTGAATGTCGAATAGTTGGGGGTTGGAACTAGGTGACAACATCACGTTTGCCTTTTTCTTTAACAAAAACAAAGAATTTTTATGAAGAATTGAACAATTGGATTGGTGACGTGTTTTACGATATCCTTCCCGAAAAAGGGTTTGATCTTCGGGATGAGCAAGTATTTATGGCTTTTCAGCTGGAGCGTGCGTTTAAAGAGAAACAAGTCATGTTTGCCGAAGCTGGAGTGGGAACGGGGAAAACACTCGTTTATCTTCTTTTTGCGATCAGCTATGCAAGATATGTCGGCAAACCCGCCATTATCGCTTGTGCTGATGAAACATTAATCGAACAGCTAGTGAAAAAAGAAGGCGATATTTCGAAGCTGGCTGAGCATTTGGATCTGAACATTGATACAAGACTGTCAAAATCACATGAGCAATATTTATGCGTTAAGAAACTTGAAAGAACAATGCAGCGCTCTGATGATGATAAATGGCTGGATCTTTATGAGTCATTGCCGTCATTTGTCCATGGATCACAGGCGATGCAGCGCTTTTATCCGTATGGCGACCGTAAGCAGTACGCCAATCTGTCAAATGAAGAATGGTCTGAAGTAAGCTATGACTCATTTCAGGATTGTTTGACTTGTGATATGAGACACAGATGCGGGTTGACGCTTTCCAGAGATCACTACCGCAAGTCAACAGACTTGATCGTTTGCTCCCACGACTTCTACATGGAGCATGTGTGGACGGAAGAATCCCGCAAACGAGAGGGTCAGCTGCCGCTCTTGCCTGATCATAGCGCCGTTGTGTTTGATGAAGGGCATCTGTTAGAGTTTGCCGCACAAAAAGCGTTAACCTACAGAGTGAAGCAGTCTACTCTTGAATTGTTTTTAGAGCGATTGCTTCAAAATGACATCAGAGAAGAGTTTGCCGAACTGATTGAAGATGCCCTTGCTGCAAACGACGAATTTTTCTATGTTCTTTCTGAAGAAGCAAAAGAAGTAGCCGGTTCACACCGTTTAGAAATAAAAAATGATCAGCGTGTCAAAAAGGCGGCGGACGGGCTTTGCCGTTTACTTGATAAAATCGGTGAGGCTCTCGTGTTCGAGTCTGAGATGTACACGATTGATCAATACGAGCTGTCAGTTGTGGAAGAGTATGTAGAACAAATGGCGTATTCATTATCGCTATATCAAAAAGATGCAATCAGCTGGCTGGAGAAAAAGGAATCAGAATCAACCTTTGTTGTCATGCCGAGAACGGTTGCAGAAGTGTTGGGCGAAAAAGTGTTTTCTAAAAAGATTCCCTATATCTTCTCTTCTGCCACCCTGTCAGAAGGCGGATCGTTTGATTATATTGCCGATAGCCTCGGAATTCATGATTACTTGTCGTTGACTGTTGATTCTCCTTATGATTACGACGAGCAAATGAGCGTGAATCTCTATGCGAAAGCAAGTATGGACGCCAAACAAAAAACGGCTGAAACGATAGAAACGATTAATGGTTATAAAGGCAGAACGCTGGTGCTTTTCCCTTCTTTTGAGGAATTAAACGAGTTTAAGCAGCTGTCGGCGGCCTTTGAGCTGCCGTATCCGATTTTCTTTGAAGGTGATGAGGAAATCAGCAGTTTAGTGGAGAAATTCCAAGAGGAAGAGGAAACCGTACTCTGTTCAGTTCACTTATGGGAAGGGCTGGATATTCCTGGTGACGCCTTGAAAAATGTTACCATTTGGTCATTGCCATTCCCTCCTCATGATCCTGTGTTTACAGCAAAACGCAACGGGGCGAAAAAAGATCCGTTCGAAGAAGTTGATCTGCCATATATGTTATTACGCGTGCGGCAGGGCATCGGGCGTCTGATTCGTTCCAATCAAGACAGCGGCTCGATTCACATTTACGCTGGCGGAGAAACTGAACGCATTATTGATGAAGTCAAAAAGGTCTTGCCTGTTGAACCGCAAATGATGTAATAGAAAAAGCTGACGATCGTATTCGTCAGCTTTTTTGTTTTGTCAGCGGGCCAGCCAGCCGCCGTCAACGGCTAAAATATGCCCATTCACATAATCTGAAGCACGTGATGCCAAAAAGACTGCCGTTCCGCCGATATCATCTGCTTTGCCCCAGCGGCCGGCGGGAATTCTCTTTAAAATTTCCTCATTCCGCTTTTTGTCGTCGCGAATAGGCTTTGTATTCGCGGTAGAAATATAGCCCGGGGCGATTGCGTTGATCTGAACACCGGATGCTGCCCACTCATTTGCAAATGATTTTGTTAAACCGGCAACTGCGTGTTTGCTTGCCGTATATGCGGGAACAAGAATACCGCCTTGAAAAGACAGGAGAGAAGCGATATTAATAATCTTTCCATAGCCTCTTTTCAGCATATGGCTGCCTGCCAGCTGTGTCAGAATAAACAAGCTATTTAGATTGACATTTAGTACGTGATGCCAGTTTTCTTCGGCAAAATGTTCCGCTTTTTCCCGGTGGATAATGCCGGCATTATTGACAAGAATGTCAATTTGGCGGCTTTCAAACAGCTCAGCTGCCGAATCTTTTATCGCTTCCGGCTTGCTCATATCCAATGTAAAAGACGTAAACGTACGGCCTTCCTGCTCCACAAGCTGTTGTGTTTCAGACAGGCCGCTTTTATGTGATGTGCCGATAATATCGGCGCCAGCCCCGGCAAGCGCTTTGGCAATTCCTTGACCGATTCCTGTTCCGGGACCCGTCACCAGCGCTGTTTTTCCTTCTAATGAAAAGGTGTCATGTAGATAACTCATTTTATTTCAGCCCATCCATCGGAACGACATCCATGTCCGTAAATGTGTAATTTTCCCCAGCCATCGCCCACACAAAGCTGTAATTCGAAGTTCCTGCGCCAGAGTGAATAGACCAGGCAGGAGAAAGGACAGCCTGTTCATTTCCGACAACAAGGTGGCGTGTTTCGTCCGGCTGGCCCATGAAGTGAAACACCTTTGAATCCTTCTCAAGATCAAGGTACAGATAAGCCTCCATCCGGCGGTCATGAACGTGTGCCGGCATGGTGTTCCAGTTGTTATTTGGATCTAGCATCGTAATCCCCATCATAAGCTGACAGCTTTTAATGCCATCTTGATGAATGACTTTGTAGAGGCTTCGGACATTAGAGGCTGCATCATCTCCAAGGCGGTCTGGTGCCAGCTCGGAAAGAGCGGCTTTTTGTGTCGGATAGCTTTGATGGGCACAAGCGGAAACGAAGTAAAATTTCGCTTGTTCTCCGTTCAGGCTAGTAAATGCAACATCCTGATTGCCCATTCCGATATAGAGAAAATCCTTTGTTTGGAGCACATATTCGTCATCACCGACCCTGACAGCGCCAGGCTGTCCGACATTAATAATCCCAATTTCACGCCGCTCCAAAAAGAAGTCTGTTTTAAGAAAATCCCCGGCGTCTAGCTTCAGTTCATTTTGTCCCGGAGCCGCGCCGCCGATGACAACCCGGTCTTCATGCGAGTAATACATTGAAAGTTTGTTTTCCTTAAATAAAGGTTCCATTAAAAAATGACTGCGCAGCTCCTCAGTTGTAAAGCGCTTTACTTGTTCAGGGTGTACAGAATAACGATTTTCCATTGTGTTTCCCCCTTAGTTAAGATTTCGGCATCACTTGAATGAAAACATTTTGGTAACGGTTTCAAAGAAAATTTTAGGATAAATAGCTGAAAGAGTCAACGCCAAAAATGTAATTAAGCACATTTTTGAAAAAACTCTTTTCGAATTTTAAAAATATGGTATTCTTGTGTTGTAACGGTTTTGGGATCGGTTTCAAATATAAGATGATACAGGAGCACTTGAATGAAAAAGAAAACAACAAGCCATACGACGATCAAAGATGTAGCAGAATGTGCAGGAGTTTCGAAATCGACAGTTTCCCGTTATATCAACGGAAAAATTGATGCGATTTCTCCTGAAAAAGTGAAAAGCATTAAAAAGGCAATCGCAGAATTGAATTATCGGCCAAGTAAAATGGCACAAGGTTTAAAAATAAAAAAAAGCAAATTAATCGGATTTGTTGTAGCTGACATTACAAATCCTTTCTCAGTTGCGGCTTTCAGAGGCGTCGAAGAGGTTTGTGATCAATATGGCTACAGTATTATGGTCTGCAACACAGATAACAATCCTGAAAAAGAGCGGGAAATGCTTTTGAAGCTTGAAGCCCATTCGGTTGAAGGGCTGATTTTAAACGCAACGGGAGAAAACAAGGATGTACTGCATGCCTTTAGAGAACAGCAAATTCCTACGATATTAATTGACCGGAAACTTCCGGATCTGAAACTGGATACAGTAACTACTGACAATAGAAGAATCACAAGAGAGATTCTTCAGAAGATTTACAGCAAAGGATACACTGATGTCGCACTGTTTAGCGAACCGGTTTCTTCTATAAGCCCTCGTACAGAAAGAGCAGAAGTGTATCAAGAAATGGCTTCTGTTGAAAATGTGAACGGGCTTGTCAGAATGTATGAAATTGACGTGAAAAACAAAGAACAGCTTAAGGCGGCGCTTCAAACGTTTCACACGGAGATGCCGGAGCAAAAAAAAGCGATTTTGGCGTTGAACGGCTTAATTATGCTGAAAATCATCAGCTGTATGGAAGAACTCGGCCTGCGCATCCCTCAAGATATAGGAATTGCAGGGTTTGATGATACGGAATGGTATAAACTGATCGGTCCGGGCATTACAACGATCGCCCAGCCGTCGCATGATATGGGCAGGACGGCGATGGAACGTGTATTAAAAAGGATTGAAGGTGACAAGGGAGCGCCTCAAACCATTGAATTAGAGGCGGAAGTCATTATGAGACAGTCGCTTTAATCCTATGTGCCCTCAACTGAAGAGGAGGTTGGGAAGAGATGAAGCTTGATGCGGTGACATTCGGGGAATCGATGGCCATGTTTTACGCAAATGAGTACGGAGGCCTTCATGAAGTATCCACTTTTTCTAAAGGGCTGGCCGGAGCAGAAAGCAATGTCGCTTGCGGCTTGGCCAGACTCGGATTTCAGATGGGATGGATGAGCAAGGTCGGCGATGATCAGCTCGGAACATTTATTTTACAGGAGCTTAAAAAAGAGGGAGTGGATGTGTCCCGCGTGGTCCGCTCACAGGACGGAAATCCCACCGGCCTGCTGCTAAAGTCAAAAGTGAAAGAAGGCGATCCGCTAGTTACCTATTACAGGAAACACTCAGCTGCAAGCACACTAACGTCTGCTGAATACCCGAGAGATTATTTTCAATGCGCAGGCCATTTGCATGTGACTGGTATTCCCCCAGCCTTATCAGCTGATATGAAAGACTTTACCTACCACGTGATGAAGGACATGAAACATGCTGGGAAAACGGTATCGTTAGATCCCAATTTGAGACCTTCGCTTTGGCCCGATCAAGTAACGATGGCCCATACGATCAATGATCTGGCGGGGCTTGTAGATTGGTTTTTCCCGGGGATCGCAGAGGGGGAGCTGTTGACCGGAGAGAAAACACCTGAAGGCATTGCCGACTATTATCTGAAAAAAGGTGTCAGTTTTGTCGCTATTAAACTCGGAAAAGAAGGCGCTTACTTTAAAACAAGGGAAAGTGAAGGATTTGCAGAAGGTTTCCGGGTCGACCGTGTGGTTGATACAGTCGGTGCCGGAGACGGATTTGCAGTCGGTGTGATCAGCGGGATTCTTGACGGTTTGTCGTACAAGGATGCGGTGCAAAGAGGGAATGCGATTGGCGCTTTGCAAGTGCAGGCACCGGGGGATATGGACGGCTTGCCGACCAGAGAGAAATTAGCTGCGTTTTTATCTGCTCAAAGAACGGTTTACCAAAAGAAAGGAGATTATTAATATGGAGTCTAAAATTGTTGTAAACCGTCTGAAAGAAGCAAGGCTGATTGCAGTCATTCGTTCACAGGATAAACAGGAAGCCTGCCGGCAGATTGAGAGCTTATTAAATAAAGGGATTCGTGCAGTTGAAGTGACGTATACGACACCTGGGGCATCGGAAATTATCGAATCATTCCGTAATAGAAAAGATATCTTAATCGGCGCGGGCACAGTCATCACTGCGCAGCAAGCGGGTGAAGCTGCTGAGGCTGGGGCGCAATTTATTGTCAGTCCGGGTTTTTCATCGGATCTTGCTGAACATCTTTCGTTTTTGAAGACACATTATATCCCTGGTGTATTGACTCCAAGCGAAGTAATGGAAGCGCTCACATTCGGTTTTACTACATTAAAGCTGTTCCCAAGCGGTGTGGTTGGCATTCCGTTTATGAAAAATTTAGCGGGCCCTTTCCCGCAGGTGACCTTTATTCCGACAGGCGGAATACATCCGTCTGAAGTGCCGGATTGGCTCAAAGCCGGAGCTGGGGCCGTCGGTGTCGGCAGTCAGCTTGGCAGCTGTTCAAAAGAGGATTTGCAGGCTGTTTTTCAAGTGTAAAGGTGTATAGTTTTTCTCATAAACCGGATGATGGGAGAATCCACATATGAAAATCAAAGCGACAATTGAACGGGTACCTGGCGGAATGATGATTATTCCGCTGTTCCTGGGAGCGGCACTCAACACGTTTGCGCCGGGAACAGCGGAGTTCTTTGGAGGATTTACGGGTGCTTTGATTACCGGAACGCTGCCGATACTGGGTGTTTTTATCTTTTGTGTTGGAGCGACGATTGATTTTCGCTCATCAGGCTATATTGCAAGGAAAGGAATCACATTATTGTTGGGGAAGATCGGATTTGCGGCGCTGCTTGGTGTGATCGCAGCACAATTTATTCCTGATGATGGCATACAATCCGGTTTTTTCGCGGGGCTTTCTGTTTTAGCCATTGTCGCGGTAATGAATGAAACGAACGGCGGCCTGTATTTGGCGCTTATGAACCATATGGGAAGAAAAGAGGATGCGGGCGCTTTCGCGTTTATCAGTACAGAATCAGGGCCTTTTATGACTATGGTGACGTTTGGTGTAACAGGGCTTGCCGCATTCCCGTGGGAAACGCTGGCAGCTACAGTCATCCCGTTTTTACTCGGCTGTATACTTGGAAATCTTGATCATGATCTCAGAGACTTATTCAGCAAGGTTGTGCCGGCGATCATCCCGTTTTTTGCCTTTTCGCTCGGCAATACTTTGAATTTTGGAATGCTGATCCAATCAGGGCTGCTTGGAATTTTTATCGGTGTTTCTGTCGTCATTTTATCGGGCAGCTCCTTGTATTTGCTTGATCGTTTTGTCGCGCGGGGAGACGGTGTCGCGGGCGTGGCGGCTTCTTCTACGGCGGGTGCGGCAGTAGCCGTTCCGTACGCATTAGCAGAAGCGAATGCTTCGTTTGCGCCAGTTGCTGAATCAGCAACTGCAATCATAGCGACAAGTGTCATTGTCACCTCTCTGCTTACCCCATTGGCAACAGTGTGGGTGGATAAAAAAATCAATAAAAAAAAGCGGAAAACCCCACCGCCAAAAAATCAAATGACGATCAACTGAACAAAGAAGGCTGCCGAAAAAATACCGGCAGCCTCTTATCCAAACAATTTGACTTTCATACACCCTTCCATTAGCCTGTAATGGAACGGCTAGAATAGGGAGGGAATGGATATGGAGATACATACATATGAAAGGGAATTTTTTGAACTTTTAAAAAGGATCTCACATTACAGTGAAGCGGTTGCGTTAATGCATTGGGACGCCAGAACTGGTGCGCCCAAAAACGGCTCAGAAGATCGTGCCGAAAGCATCGGCCAGCTTTCAACTGATATTTTTAATATCCAGACATCAGATCGAATGAAGGCGCTTATCGATGCCCTGTATGAACGATTTGATGACTTGTCAGATGATACGAAAAAGGCAGTGGAGCTGGCGAAAAAAGAGTATGAAGAGAATAAAAAAATCCCTGAGGCTGAATACAAGGAATACGTCATTCTGTGTTCAAAGGCAGAAACCGCGTGGGAGGAAGCGAAAGGAAAATCTGATTTCAGCTTGTTTTCCCCTTATTTAGAGCAGCTGATTGAATTCAATAAACGGTTTATTACGTATTGGGGTTATCAAGAGCATCCTTATGATGCATTGCTTGATTTGTTTGAGCCGGGTGTTACGGTAAAGGTGCTTGATCAGCTGTTTGCTGAGCTCAAGGAAGCGATTATTCCTCTTGTTAAACAAGTGACAGCTTCCGGAAATAAACCGGATACAAGCTTTATTACAAAAGCGTTTCCTAAAGAAAAGCAAAAAGAGCTCAGTTTGTATTTTTTACAGGAGCTTGGCTATGATTTTGATGGGGGAAGGCTTGATGAAACGGTTCATCCGTTTGCGACCACGATGAACCGCGGAGACGTTCGGGTTACGACGAGATATGATGAAAAAGATTTTCGCACAGCGATTTTTGGAACCATTCATGAGTGCGGTCACGCCATATATGAGCAAAATATTGACGAAGCACTGAGCGGTACGAACTTGTCAGACGGCGCATCAATGGGAATCCATGAATCTCAATCATTATTTTATGAGAATTTTATCGGCCGCAACAAGCACTTTTGGACACCGTACTACCAAAAGATTCAAGCGGCATCACCTGAACAGTTCAAGGACATTTCCCTGGATGATTTTGTCCGGGCAATCAATGAATCAAAACCTTCATTCATCAGGGTAGAAGCGGATGAATTGACGTATCCTCTCCATATTATCATCCGCTATGAAATAGAAAAAGCGATTTTCAGCAATGAAGTGTCTGTGGAAGAACTGCCGGCGCTTTGGAATCAAAAATATGAAGATTATTTGGGGATTACACCGCAGACGGACGCAGAAGGAATTTTACAGGACGTCCATTGGGCAGGAGGCGATTTTGGCTACTTCCCATCCTACGCGCTCGGCTACATGTATGCGGCTCAGCTGAAACAAAAAATGCTGGAGGATCTTCCTGAATTTGACACTCTCTTGGAAAGAGGAGAATTCCATCCGATAAAACAATGGCTGACGGAAAAGGTGCATATTCACGGAAAACGGAAAAAGCCGTTAGAGATTATTAAAGATGCAACAGGGGAAGAACTGAATGTACGCTATTTAATTGACTATTTGTCAAACAAATATTCAAATCTCTATCTTTCCTAATCAAAAGCCTGGCAGCGCGGCTGTCAGGCTTTTTTATGGCCGGAAAAACATAAAAGACGAATGATTAACTTATAAACAAAAATAAAGTTCGGAAATTTTGTTTTTTATCTATGCAAGAGATTAGAATCTTGATATAATTTATGACAATATCATAGGAACACTCATATAATCGCGTGGATATGGCACGCAAGTTTCTACCGGGCACCGTAAATGTCCGACTATGAGTGAGCAATGAGACCGCATGTGTACGGTTTTTTGTTATTTCAGCATTGCTTGCTCTTTTTTTGAGCGGGCGATGCTTTTTTTATTCTCATAACGGAGGTAAGCAGGATGGAAGCACTGAAACGGAAAATAGAAGAAGAAGGCGTCGTATTATCTGATCAGGTATTGAAAGTGGATTCTTTTTTAAATCATCAAATTGACCCGTTGCTTATGCAGAAAATCGGTGCCGAATTTGCCGCCAGATTTGCAAAAGACGGGATTACCAAAATTGTGACAATCGAATCATCCGGAATCGCTCCCGCTGTGATGACGGGCTTGCAGCTGGGTGTCCCGGTTGTCTTCGCCAGAAAGCATCAATCTTTAACACTTACCGATAACCTGCTGACAGCGTCAGTTTATTCCTTTACAAAGCAAACAGAAAGCCAAATCGCTGTGTCGGGAACCCACTTGTCAGATCAAGATCATGTGCTGATTATCGATGATTTCCTGGCAAATGGACAAGCGGCGTACGGGCTCGTGTCGATCGTGAAGCAGGCGGGAGCTTCTATAGCGGGGCTGGGCATTGTGATTGAAAAATCTTTTCAGCCGGGAAGAGATGAACTGATGAAGCTAGGGTACCGGGTGGAATCTTTGGCGCGAATTCAATCCTTAGAAGAAGGAAAAGTATCTTTCGTACAGGAGGTTCGTTCATGAAAAACGGATTCGGCAAAACGCTGTCTTTAGGGATTCAGCATGTGCTAGCCATGTATGCCGGTGCCATTGTCGTTCCGCTGATTGTCGGAAACGCAATGGGGCTGACTGTCGAACAGCTGACTTATTTAGTGTCGATTGATATTTTTATGTGCGGTGTGGCTACACTTCTTCAAGTGTGGAGCAACCGATTTTTCGGGATCGGGCTTCCGGTTGTGCTTGGCTGTACATTTACGGCCGTATCGCCGATGATTGCAATTGGATCCGAATATGGGGTTTCAGCGGTTTACGGAAGCATTATTGCTTCAGGTATTCTTGTCATTCTGATTTCATTTTTCTTTGGAAAGCTCGTCTCCTTTTTTCCGCCGGTCGTGACAGGTTCGGTTGTTACCATTATCGGTATCACACTTATGCCGGTAGCCATGAATAACATGGCAGGCGGAGAAGGAAGTAAAGATTTTGGAGATCTTTCCAATCTTGCGCTCGCTTTTATCGTTTTGGGCATCATTGTGCTTTTATACCGTTTTACGAAAGGGTTTATCAAATCGATTTCGATTTTGATCGGTATTTTGATTGGGACTTTCATCGCTTCTTTTATGGGAAAAGTTCAATTTGATAATGTGTCGGACGCTGCGGTTGTTCAACTGATCCAGCCGTTTTATTTCGGAGCGCCGTCTTTTCACGCAGCGCCTATCATTACAATGACCATCGTGGCGATTGTCAGCCTTGTAGAATCAACTGGTGTCTACTTTGCCTTAGGTGACCTGACGAACCGCCGTCTGACAGAGAAAGATTTGTCTAAAGGCTATCGTGCCGAAGGGCTGGCTGTGCTGCTAGGCGGTATTTTTAACGCTTTTCCTTACACGGCATTTTCTCAAAATGTCGGGCTTGTACAGCTCACAGGAATCAAGAAAAATGCCGTCATTGTGGTCACAGGTGTGATCTTAATGGCATTCGGGCTATTTCCGAAGATCGCTGCTTTCACGACCATTATTCCGCCTGCTGTTCTGGGCGGGGCAATGGTGGCGATGTTTGGGATGGTAATCGCTTACGGCATCAAAATGCTCAGCCGCATTGATTTTGCAAAACAGGAAAACCTGCTCATTGTTGCCTGCTCAGTGGGTCTGGGCCTCGGCGTGACAGTTGTGCCGGATATTTTTAAGCAGCTTCCGAGCGCCTTAACACTGCTTACAACCAACGGCATTGTTGCTGGCAGCTTTATTGCAGTCGTCTTAAATATTGTATATAACGTATTTTCTAAAGCCAAAAAAACCGAACAAAAAGCTGATATCACGAAACAAAAGACAGCAGTCTAAACTCCGCCTTGGCGGAGTTTTTGCATATAAAAGTGTTCGTTGCGGCACAATGTATGCAAAGAGGTGATCGCATGGCGTTTATTTTATCCATCGGAACAAGTCTTCCTGCGTATGATGTAAACCAAGAGAAAGCGGCTGAGTTCGCCCGCTATATGTTTCAGCATTCCTTTAAAGATATTGACCGGCTGTTAACCTCCTTTAAAAACGGGCACATTCAATCGAGACAATTTGTTAAGCCAATTGAATGGTATAAAGAGGGTCACAGCTTTGAAGAGAAAAATAAACTATACATAGAAGAAACGCTTAACCACAGCAGAGAGGCTGTTCGCGAGTGCCTCTCTCATCCTGAATTTTTCCAAGACGCCATCCCTTATGAGAAAGTGGACGCTGTTTTTTTCGTCTCCAGTACGGGCCTTTCCACCCCGAGCATCGAGGCGCGGCTCATGAATGAACTCCCGTTTTCTCCATATACGAAGCGGATTCCGCTATGGGGTCTCGGCTGTGCAGGAGGAGCCAGCGGACTTGCGCGCGCTGTTGAATACTGCAAAGCGTACCCTGAGGCTTTCGTGCTCGTCATTGCTGCTGAATTGTGCAGCTTGACATTCCAGCCGGAAGATAAAACGAAAAGCAATCTGATCGGCACTTCGCTTTTTGGAGACGGCATTGCCGCAGCATTATTATGCGGAGAAAAGGCGGACCGCAGGATGTCGAAACTGAAGTTTGTGCCGAAGATAACGGATTCCCAATCTGTTTTGATGAAACAATCAGAAGATGTCATGGGCTGGGACTTTACTGATCAAGGATTCAAAGCCATTTTCTCAAGAGATATACCGACTTTGGTAGAAAAATGGCTCAAATCACATGTACAGGTTTTTTTGGACAAACATCAGCTGTCATTCAGTGATATCAGCGTATTTTTAGCACATCCAGGCGGAAAAAAGGTGATTGATGCATATATCAAAAGTCTCGAACTCTCAACAGAAAAGCTTTCCTCAGCGCAAAGTATATTGCAAAAGCACGGAAATATGTCTTCAGCCACAATATTGTATGTGATCAAAGACCATCTGCTGAACGGCGATAAAAAGGAAGCAGAACGGGGAATGATTGGCGCATTAGGCCCGGGATTTTCTTCAGAGCTACTGTTATTCAGCTGGGGAAGGGTGGCTTGACGTATGTTTTGGTTGTTAATCGTCATTCTCATGACTCAAAGACTGGCAGAAATGGCAGTAGCCAGACAAAACGAACAAAAGGTAAAGAAACAAGGGGCGATCGAATTCGGTGAGAGCCACTATCCGTATATCATCATCATGCATATTCTATTTTTTCTGTCTTTCATTGCGGAAGTGCTGCTGCTGAACAAACAGCCGTCAAGCTGGTGGTTCGGCATCGCTGCGGCTATTTTAAGCGTGCAGGCAGTGCGGTATTGGGCACTTTGCTCATTAGGCGCACATTGGAATACGAAAATTCTTGTCATTCCGGGTGCAGAGCTTGTAAAAAAAGGCCCTTATAAATGGATAAATCATCCAAACTATACCGTTGTTATATTAGAAATCTTATTGATCCCGCTTCTGTATCAAGCCTACGTCACCATGTGTCTATTTTCCATTTTCAATGCCGTGCTGTTAACCGTCAGAATCCGTGCAGAAGACAAGGCACTATAGGATCACCTCGTAAAATAGAGATTGAAAATCATTCTCATCCATGTTACAATATAAGTGAAAAAGATTCTCAATCAGGATGGTGAAGCGAATGACAATGCTATTTTTGCTTGGGGCGGTTTGTACATATAGTGTATTAATTGGTTTTGTATTAAAAGGAATCTCTAATAAATCTGTTTCATGAATCTGGAACTTGTCAAAGTTGCAGATTTTCTTTATAGAAGCTGCCGTAATGGCGGCTTTTTTCTATTCTTTTAGAGAAATTTGATCCATTCTTGTGTAAAATGAAAGGGGATGTATTCAGATCTTTCAAAAAAGATTCACAATTGAAACGGCACAAAGGGGTTCATACTGATGACAGAACATAACAGAAAAGAGCTTTTGCATAAAACCGGGGAACTATATAAGGAATTCATCGAAAATCAAGATGAACAAAGAGCTGCCAAACTTGCTGCTGTCATGAACAAAGCGGCTGATGAAGAGGTTTATATCGCGTTTACCGGGCATTATTCAGCGGGGAAATCATCACTGCTGAACTGCCTGTTAATGGAGAATATTTTACCGACAAGCCCGATCCCGACAAGCGCTAACCTTGTTGTGATCAGAAACGGGGAAAAGCGTGTTCGGCTTCATACAACAGACGGAGCATGCGCTGAGCTAGAGGGGGCTTATCGGAAAGACAAGGTGCAGCAATACTGCAAAGACGGGGAACAGATTGAAAGCGTTGAAATCTATGATCGATATACTGAAATGGATACGGGAGTTGCGTACATTGACACCCCTGGGATTGACTCAACAGATGATGCGCATTTTCTGTCGGCGGCGTCTATTCTCCACCAGGCGGACGCGCTGTTTTATGTCGTTCACTATAATCACGTGCACGCTGAGGAGAATGTAAAGTTTCTCAGGTCAATTAAAGAAAGTATTCCTAATGTGTATTTTATCGTCAATCAAATTGACCGCCATGATGAGTCGGAAACACGTTTTGAAGATTATAAAGCGCAGGTTGAGGAGATGCTTTGCAGTGAAGGCTTTTCGAAGGACGCACTCTATT
This sequence comes from Bacillus vallismortis, assembly GCF_004116955.1. NCBI lineage: Bacteria > Bacillati > Bacillota > Bacilli > Caryophanales > Bacillaceae > Bacillus > Bacillus vallismortis. The sequence continues at coordinate 1,280,461 of NZ_CP026362.1, forward strand.
TTACGTCAGTGACAGAACCGAACCACCCGTTCAATCAGATTGGCGTCCTGAGAGATGAATTAAAAGGAATAGTACAGCAATCCAAGAACAGCCTCCAGCCTTTAACAGAACAAAAAGTCCGCCATCTGCTGAAGGAACATACGGAGATGCTTTTGAAAGATGAAACAGGTGGAACCAGCTATGCTGAACAGCTTATCACGCAAACTGAACTGGTCCAATCGCTGCGTGATCAACGAGATGAGATGACAAAGAAAGCGACTGAGGCAGAAAACAGGATGCAGGAAGAAGTCAATCGCATTTTAAAAAATGCCAACCTGACGCCTTTTGAAATGCGTGAGCTGGCAGCTGAATTCCTCGAATCGCAAGAGCCTTCTTTTAAAACCGGTTTTTTCTTTTCGAAAGGAAAAACTGCACAGGAAAGAGATAGAAGAAGAAATGCTTTTTTCTCAGATGTGAAAAAACGAACAGAGGCCGAAGCGGATTGGCACATAATAGACACGTTTCATAAACTCGCCAAGGCATTTGATGTTCATACAGCTGAAAGTGAAAAGCTGATTCAGGCCTATCGCACTCCGCTTAAAATTGACATTATTGAGCTTGCTGTCAAGCATGGTGCAGCATTTTCTTCTGAATATGTATTGCAATATACAAAAGATTTGGCAGAGCTGATTCGCAAAGAGGCGAAAAGAGAAGCGGCAGACATCATAAAGGCGATTTCTGCGATGGTGAAAGAGAGTGTCACTAAAGACATGCAAACGGTCAATGAACGACTCATTCAGGAATCAGAAAAACTAGCCATTCTCCAAGAACAGGCCGGCTTAGAGAATAATGCCCGCGAAAAAGCTGATCGCATATGGGCCATTTGGGAAGACGAATCCGCATGCCCAAGGAATATAGAAACCGACTGGTTTAAAACGAAGAAAAAAACAGTGGCGGCGCCAGAACAGATACGAAACCAAAGCCATCAGACACGGCAGCGAAATATAAAACCAGAAATAATGGAGCAAGAACGGCCGCTTCAAGACCAGATCAAGCGCTTTCGTATATTGTCTGATCTTTTAGGCGAATATAACATGCTGTCAAAACAAACCTCAGCCTTTCAGCAAAGGATTAACAGGCTCGAGGAACGGAAATTTACACTCGCGCTTTTCGGAGGCTTTAGTTCAGGGAAATCATCATTTGCCAATGCGCTTGTCGGTGAAAGGGTGCTTCCGTCCTCACCAACGCCAACCACAGCCACCATTAACAAGATTACAAAACCAACCAATGGCAGCATCAATAAAACAGCGGATGTGGTCTTTAAGACGGAGGATGACATAACGGCTGAGATTTTACAGCTTACCGGAATAAAAGAAGAGCCCACGGGCCGTTCTTTTACAGAGAAGTGGGAAAAGGCGATCAAAAAAAGCCGGCTGCAGGAAGAACACGTGAAATTAATCAGCAATTTCCTGCTTGCATATGAAAAGGTTCAGCCATATATACAGGAACAAAAGACATTAACGATACCGCTGTCTGACTTAAAACCGTATGTAGCAGAGGAAGCAACGGCCTGCGCTGTAAAAGAGGTAACGGTCTATTATACATGCCCGCTCACTGAAAAAGGGATTACGATCGTTGATACGCCCGGCGCGAGCAGCATGAACAAACGGCATACAGAGCTGGCGTTCCAATATATGAAAGATGCCGATGCGTTTTTTTATATGACCTATTATCAGCATTCCTTCTCGAAAGGAGACCGTTCATTTTTGCGAAAGCTCGGGCTGGTAAAAGAATCGCTCAGTATGGATAAAATGTTTTTCGTCATTAATGCGGCAGACCTTGCGAAAGATAAAACAGAGCTTGAAACAGTGACCGATTATGTCAGCGCAGAGCTTGTAAAAGAAGGGATTCATGAACCGCAGCTCTTTACTGTATCAAGTAAAGAGGAACTGCTCGGCAAACCGGAATCATTTTATAACCAGTTCCCGAAAGTAAGAAAACACTTAGATCGCTTTATTGAAGTGGATGTTAAAAAAGCGTCTGCCGCACAGCTCAGTTCGGAAGCAAACAAACTATGCGAAACTGTTTTCCAGCTTCACCGATCCCAGCATCAGTCCGAAGAAGAAAAGGAAGCGCAGAAACAGCGCCTTATGCAATCATTTGCGCGGACAGCAGCCGAAATCGAGAAACGGCGAAGCTCAGAAACCATCATTGAGAAAGCAAAAAAAGACACAAAAGAACAGCTATATCACATTACACAGCGCTTATCCTTTTTTGCGAATGATTTACTAAAATCGGCATTTTATCCAGGGCTTCAGAATGGAGATTGGAAAAAGAACGTCGCTAAGGCGATGAAAACCGCAGTGCATGAATATCAATTCGAATATGTCCAGGAAATCAAAACGCTTGATGTTCGCATGAGCGGTTTTATTGAACGGCATATCGCGGAAGAATGGCTGGAAAGCTTTCAAAAAATATTAAACGAGGACGGTTACTTTTCCATTTATGCGGGTGATCTGCATTCTAACGGTATACAACTGAAGGAAGTTGAACCGGATTTAGATGAACGCGTCTTCGAGCAGGAACAAAAAGAAATCAAATCACCAAAACACTTTTTTGAACAGAAAGGAAAAGCGGCCTTCATCGAGGCTGTGCGGATGAAACTTAATAAAATCACAGAGCATTGGGTGACAAAGGAAGAAGAAAGCCTTATTTCTCATTACACAAATCACCTCAGGCGCTTGCAGGAAGAGATGGCTGACAAAGCAATGGAACAAATAAAGGACCAGAAAGATACGTATATAGAAGGATATGCGGAAGGGGAACATGCGAAAGAGATTGAAAAAGCATACCAAGCATGCATCTCCTGGCAAAGATCAGGCCATATAATAAAAATGTAAAATTCAGTTGGCTTGTATTTCAAGTCATGATAGACTAAATAGAAAAAAGCGAGATGAACGATTCATGTCAGAGGTACATAAAGCAATTTCAGCACATTCATCAAAACAGCATGAGCATATCAAAGCATTTATGCGTCTTGAAAACATGCGTGAAATGGCCATTGAAGAAGCGGTTTCAAAATGCAAAAACGATGAGCCATTTACGACAGATGCGATTAATGGAATTACCGAGCAAATGAATCAGCTTGCCAAACAAGGCATCGTGCCGACAAGACGCCATGTATCAAAAGAAATGGTCAGAGAATACGTAAACCGTATGTAAGCTGGATGATCCTGTCGCGAGTGAATCCTCAGCGGAAGCATATACTATATGTATCCGACGTAAGGGGGGATTCATGTTGGGCAGAACAAAGCTGGGCAACAGAAACGCACAGGCCAATAACAATGCCAAAAAGAAAAATGGATTTCAAACGCATTTTGACTCTTACGCAGGACGGGAAGCTGAAAAGCTGATCGCCAGCAATAAAAGACACAATGACTGATGATACACAAAACAGTATCTCTCATCAAAGAGATGCTGTTTTTTATTTTTGCGCTGCTTTATGGTAAAATAGAAGGAATGAAAGAAAAAGGAGTTATCTGATGAATAATAATAAATTATTGCTTGTTGATGGCATGGCTCTGTTATTTCGGGCGTTTTTTGCCACGGCTGTGCATCGCAACTTTATGATAAATGATAGCGGGGTGCCGACGAACGGCGTCAACGGATTTTTAAAGCATTTGATCACAGCTGTTGAAACATTCCAGCCGACACACGTCGTTTGCTGCTGGGACATGGGAAGCAAAACATACCGAAATGACCTGTTCGAAGATTATAAGGCGAACCGCAGCGCACCGCCTGTGGAGCTGATTCCGCAGTTTGATCTGGCAAAGGAAGCGGCCGCTGAGCTTGGGATTATGAATATCGGCTTTGCCGGATATGAAGCGGATGATTGTATCGGAACTCTTGCCGCTTTGTTTGCAAATGAAGCTGATATTACGATCGTAACAGGAGACCGCGATTTACTTCAGCTGTTAACGGATGAAGTGAGTGTGGCCCTCCTCCAAAAAGGAATTGGAAATTATAAAGTCTATACAAAAGAGAACTTTTACGAAGAAACAGGCGTCCTGCCGAAAGCTTTGATTGATATTAAAGCGCTAATGGGTGATTCGAGTGATAACTATCCCGGCGTTAAAGGAATTGGAGAAAAAACAGCTTATAAACTGATTCGTGAATACGAATCGATTGATCGTTTATTAGAGAATCTGTCTCTTCTTCCGAAGGGGCAGCAAGGGAAGATTCAGCAAGGTTTGAGCGATTTGGAGATGTCGAAAAAGCTTGCGGAAATTCATTGCTCGGTGCCGCTGGCATGTACGCTTAAAGACACTTTATTTACTCTGAAAATGGAGCAGGCGGCTGACATGCTGCGCCGCCACCAAATTAAAGGAATTGAACGTATGCTTGAAAAGCTGAACGCTAGAGAGATCGTTTAGACCTTCCCTAGCGTTTTGTATTGCTTTTTTTTGCTCTTTCCTCAAGCTCTGTTTTAGGGTCTGTATGCGTGTTGCCTTCTAAATCGCCTTGAGGAGTTACACCGCCGGTCAGCCGGCCTTTATCTTTCTTTTTCATGTTTATTCACCTCATCATTAGAATGAACCAATGACCGTGATTTAATTCTTATCATTCAGCCGAATCGCTTCTTTTGCAAGCTGATCGGCTTTTTGGTTTTGTTTTCCCGGTATCCATTTGATGAAAAAGAGAGGAAAGGCCGCTTTTAACCGGATGATTTCTTCCACATATGGGTGAAACATTTTGTTTTTTACCATTTCAAGCTCAGCGGCTCGTTCCACAATATCTGAATCGGTGCGAAAGGAAACAGATTGATACCCGCGCTTTGCACATAGCTTCATGCCTTCAATTAATGCACGAAATTCCGCTTCCTGATTTGTATGCATTCCGATTGGAATAGAAAAAGACTCTGCTTGTCCTTCATGTTTGATAAAAATGCCGATGCCGGAAGGTCCGGGATTACCGGCACTTGCGCCGTCTACATATATTTCTGTAGGCATTATGAACCCCTTTCGTCATTCGGTATCATTTTTTTTGCTGCATAGGCATAAGGCAATGAAATCAAAGATACCGCAAACTTAATCAAATATGTAGAAATAAAAATATGAAGCCAAACGCCTGCAGGATAAATGCCGAAAAAAGCGACTCCAGTAAATATAAATGTATCAAACAGCTGGCTGACAGCTGTACTGCCGCCGTTTCTGAGCCACAAAAGTCGATCAGAAGGAAATATCCTTCTAATTGACGAATATACATAAACATCCAGCGTTTGGCTGAAGATAAAGGCAAGCAAACTTCCTAACGCAACGCGCGGAAGAAATCCGAAAATCGTTTCAAGTGCTGTTTGCGATATGTCGCTGGAAGCCGGTTCGAAAAGCAGCACGCCCTGCATGACAAATGTCAGCGTCAAAAGCGTTGAGAATCCGAGCCATACCGCTTTTTTGGCTTCAGCCGGACCGTATTTCTCATTGAGCACATCTGTCGCAAAAAAGATGGTGCCATACATTACATTTCCGAGCGTTGCTGTTAAGCCAAACAGTTCTACTGTTTTGACGACTTGAAGGTTTGCGCAGACTGTAGCAAATCCAATCCATACAAACAGTCCCATTTTGCCAAATCCTTTATAAAATAAAAGAACAATGATAAAATGAATGATCGCAAAAATGATCCAAAATGAGTTGTTAAACAAAATGAAAAAGCTTCCTTTCCGGGATAAGATTGGTTTGATTATAGCACAAGCCCGGCAACTAATGAATGGTAAGGTGATCATAATGAAGCTCAGACCGCATTTGAAAATAGAAGCAAAAGGGACGGGATCCGTTTCGTTTATAGCCGAAGATTGGCTGACTGCTCAACAGGCGCGTATGCTCGCCAGAGAACTAGGCCGTTTTCCATACATGAAAGAGCTCGAGTTCGAAGACGAAAAAGGCGGCAGCTGGACGCTAAAGGAATTGGAAAAGCTAACAGAGGAGCTAGCTCAAGAGCCTGATGACGTAACTGTTTATTTTGACGGCAGTTTCGATAAGGAGAGCGAACTGGCGGGACTCGGAATCGTCATTTATTATTCATTAGGAGGAATCCGGCATCGCTTGAGAAAAAATAAAAGCTTCCGGTTGAAAACCAATAATGAAGCTGAATACGCGGCGCTGTATGAAGCAATAAGAGAAGTAAGAGAGCTTGGAGCAAGCAGAAATTCAATTACGATCAAAGGGGACTCGCTTGTCGTGCTGAATCAGCTTGACGGCAGCTGGCCTTGCTATGATCCGTCTCATAATGAATGGCTGGACAAAATAGAAGCACTTCTCGAATCGCTGAAGCTTACTCCAACTTACGAAACCATACAGCGGAAAGACAACCAGGAAGCCGACAGCCTCGCTAAAAAAATTCTATCCCATCAATTCGTAGAAAGCCATACGAAATTAGACCGTAACGGAGATGACGATATTGGATAAGAAAATGATCTTTAAAGAACTGACAGAACTTCAAGATGAATATTGCAAGGATTGTTTTATCAAGAAACAGTTCCGCAAAGATTTTGGCAAAACTTACGCACATTCATTTTGTATCACTAAATGTACGGTTGGTGAAAAGCTGAAAGCCTACGGCGATGTCTTAACCAATCATTAAAGAATAAAACCGCAGAATCTGCGGTTTTATTCTTTGAATTCATCCAGCTGATGCTCGCTATCATCCAGAAGCTGCTGTTGCTGCTCTACAAATTGAGGATCATCGAGGGTGGTCAGTTCTTCTGATTGTGACAGTTCTCTTGCATCCTCAATGGCTTGGTATGCGGCATCGGCTAATGTTGTGCTTTGGCCTCTTGTCGCAGCTCCTGTCGTTTTCTGCGCTGTTTCCACGGCTAGTTCCAGCTGACGCTTATCCGTAAAGCCAGTCTGCTCCTCTTCATGAAATTCTGATGTCATAAAAAACACCTCCGCAACTATTTTGCAGAGGTTTTTTGAAATTTATGTACAAAAATAGAAAATAAAATAGAAAATAAGCCGATATAACTATTGAACCAGAATAGATAGGACTGTTTTACTATTTGAGGTATTGGCAGAGAAGGGGAACGCAGTTATGGATGATAAAGACTTGAGGTCGATCCTTCACAAAACATTTATAGAAATATACAGTGATTTAGAAGAACTCGCGGATATCGCGAAAAAAGGGAAGCCTTCAATGGAAAAGCATGTCGAAGAGATTGAACAGAGGTGCAAGCAAAATATTTTGGCCATTGAAATTCAGATGAAAATCAAATAGGAGAGGCAAATGCCTCTCCTCTATTTGTCATCATGTATTGAGTTTAGAGTTTTACAACATTAGAAGCTTGAGGTCCACGATTACCTTCGACAATTTCAAAAGAAACTTCTTGTCCTTCTTCTAATGATTTGTATCCGTCTCCTTCGATAGCTGTGAAGTGAACAAATACATCGTCTCCGCCTTCAACTTCAATGAAGCCGAATCCTTTTTCGTTGTTGAACCATTTTACTTTACCGTTTTGCATATTGCTTAATTCCTCCTAGTACTGTAGCACCTGTGTGCTAAAAAAAATTTTTGTCACCATTTAACTTTGATTCATTGTTAAATGATGGTTCAACTATACACCATCTGGGAGCACTCGTCAAGTTGCGAAACGGTTTATTTTTAAAAAGAAGGGCAAGTTTTACAGAAAAATGTAACCGTTTTTATTAGTAGTTAAAAACAAATAAAAAGAGCACACGATTTTCGTATGCTCTCTATAAACATGTTACGATAGCGCTTTTGCTCTTTGCTGAGCTGCCAACATCATCTCTGATTCCTTCAGGATATCCTCTAAAATCACTTCGGAAGAGTTTGCTAAATGAAGGTCCTTAATGTTTTTCTTCATGCGCTGTAAGGTCTCTTCATCTGCGAGAAGGGAAGTGACTGATTCGAGAATCTCTTCATGACGGTTGACGACGATGGCAGCGCCGCGATCTTCAAAGAAGTTCGCATTTTCTTTTTCCTGGCCGGGCACGGGTTTGTACAGAATGACAGGCACACCGATGGCGGTCGCTTCTGTCAAAGTAATGCCGCCAGGTTTTGTAATCATGCAGTCTGTGATCCGGAACAGCTCATCAATGCGCTCCACATAGCCAAGAACTTTTAATTTGTCCCCGTTTTCTGCTTCAAGCGTGCTTAAAGATTCTTTTAAGGCTGTATTTTTCCCGCACACGACAACCACTTGCACATGATCATCATTAACAAGGTTTTCACACAGCTCTTTTACGTTCTTTAAGACACCGTGGGCGCCTGCCATGATCATAAGCACTTTTTTGTTGGGTGAAAGATTGTACTTTTGATATATCGGCTCCACAGGCAGGGATTCTTCAAATTGCGGCCTAATTGGAATTCCGGTGATTTTTACGTTGCTTGGATGAGTGCCGATCTCCAGCAGTTTTTCCTTTACATAATCTGTCGCCACATAATACTTATCCACGTTTTCATGAACCCAAATTTTGTGAAGGCAAAAATCGGTCATCACGTTGAAGGTAGGAATGACTCTTCCTGTTCGGCGTCTGTATTCCGGCACGACGATCATCGGAAATGTATTAATAATAATATCGGGCTGATGTTCATCGACAAGTTCGCCCAATCGTTTATTCCCCATTTTAAAGTAAATATTAAATTTACGTTTATTATAGATTTTGTCAACTCCGTAATAAAACAAACGATAAAACTGTTTCCCGATTGAGAAGCTTTTTAAATAAAGGTACTGAGTTACCTCTGAAACAATCGGATTTGACTCTTGATACAAATTAGAAACTGTTACATGCTGAAAGCCGAGCCGAACACATTGCTCATAAAGCGTTTTGGCTACCTGCACATGCCCATTTCCGTAATTTGCAGTCAAAATTAATACTCTTTTATTGGTATTCAAGTAAATTCACCTCAATGTAATCAACAACAAGCAAGCTTCATGCATCGTAAGGAGTTATTGTCTATACATAAACATAACACAAATACATAATCGAATTATTAATGCAGTGAAAAAATTAAGCTAATTTTAAAAGATTTGGATTCCAGTATTTTAAATTTTTGTTATACGCAGACTTAATCAGATGTATTTTATCATATTTTTTGCTCAGCGTATCACTAAAATAGAAAAATCAGTCCCATTCATAAGGAGTTTCTTGGTAAACGTAATAATTTAGCCAGTTCATAAACAATAGTGTCGCATGCGCTTTCCAGCGATTTACTGGCTCTTTGCTGTCTTCTGCGAAATAATGTTTAGGCGCCTCGACACCAGAAAGGTTGCGTTCCAGATCTCTTTCGTATTCTTGAAGAAGCGTATTTGTATCATATTCAGGGTGCCCTGTTAAAAAGACTTGTTTTTCGTCTTTTGACACAATTAAGCATACCCCAGCTTCCTTTGATGCGGTAAGAATATTTAACTCGGACACTGCTTGAAGCTGTTCCATATTTATATCTGTATGCCGGGAATGCGGCACGTAGTATAGCTCGTCAAAACCTCTTACCAATCTTTCATGTTTTGAAAGAACTGTATGTTCGAACACACCGAAGATTTTTTTCGGCATTTCCACTTTTTCCACACCATAATGGTAATACAATCCTGCTTGAGCACCCCAGCAAATATGCAAGGTTGAAGTGACATTCGTTTTGCTCCACTCCATGATCTCTTTGAGCTCTTCCCAATATGAAACATCTTCAAACGCCAAATGCTCGATCGGCGCACCGGTGATAATCATGCCGTCAAACTTCTTATGACGGATATTGGAAAAAGTCGTATAAAATTCGTCAAGGTGTTCTCTTGCAGTATTTTTCGGCGTGTGTGTGCTTGGGATTAAGAAAGTAAAATGAACCTGTAAAGGCGAATTTCCAAGCAATCTGAGAAGCTGAGTCTCTGTCTGGATTTTTTTCGGCATCAAATTCAATATAATAATTTTTTGCGGCCGGATATCCTGATGAAATGCTCTGCTTTCATCCATTACAAATATATGTTCACTCTCAAGCACCTGTTTTGCCGGCAGGTGTGTTGGTATATTAATAGGCAACGTGCCACCTCCATCATTTCCCCGTGTAATTTTCTTCATTATAGGAATTTTCACGCCAATTTTCAATCTATCTATAAGTGTTGAAGGGGAAACAATAGAAAACTCTTTAAATAAAACGCATAAATACGCCTTTTGGTTTCACTGGAAAATGCTTTTCAGATGTTTTATTCCAGAAGGGAACAGTCCTGTTTTATAGAATGGTTAAGATAACAAAAGGAGTCACGCATCCTAATGGAAAAGAACAGGCGGGCTTTCATATATAGCAGTCTTTTTGAGCATCAGCCAGTTCTATGCATGATGCAGCAGGCATATCAGGTTTAGTTGACTCTGTTCTTATAAGTTCTGATAAAGGAAGTTTATTGTGAATTGAGATGTAAAAAAGGTAAAATAATCAGCAGCAAGGACATAGGAGGGGCTTACATGTCTATATATCATATGAAGGTACGTACAATAACTGGGAAAGAAATGACACTTCAGCCTTTTGCCGGAAAGGTATTGATGATCGTGAATACAGCAAGCAAATGCGGATTTACGCCGCAATTGAAACAGCTTCAGGAGTTATATGATACATATCAGCAGGAGGGGCTGGAAATCTTAGGATTCCCCTGCAATCAATTTATGAGCCAGGAGCCTGGTGATGAAGCAGATATACAAGAATTTTGCGAAACGAATTATGGCGTTACGTTTCCTATGTTTTCAAAAGTGGAAGTGAACGGAAAAAACGCCCATCCGCTGTTTGTATATTTGGCAGAGCATGCGAAAGGCATGCTGGGAACAAAAGCAATCAAGTGGAATTTTACGAAATTTGTAGTGGACGAAAATGGAGAAGTCGTTGGCCGCTATTCTCCAAATACAAATCCGAAAGAGCTGGAAGACGTGATCGTGAGGCTATTAGGACAATAATGAGGGTGTTTGTATGAAGGGATTGAAGCGAATAGAACAAATCAGGGCAGGGGTCCAATCTGTCCTAAACGGCGAAAGCTCTGGACATGATTGGCATCATGTATCAAGGGTTACAGAGCTTGCTATGTATATTGGAGAAAAGGAACATACGGATTTATTCATAGTGGAGACGGCGGCTTTGGTTCATGATGTAATTGATGCCAAGCTGCCTGATACGATCAGGCTTTCAGTAAGCGAAGTATATGATCAGCTCGTTTTTTTCGGAGTTGGAAAAGAGGATGCTGATAGAGTGATTCGCATTATCACAAGCATGTCCTTTCGAGACAGGGATAAGCTGGCGGGAGAGCCACTTTCCATCGAGGGAAAAGCCGTACAAGATGCTGACAGGCTTGATGCCATCGGCGCTATAGGAATTGCCAGAGCTTTTATGTTTGCGGGCGCAAAAGGGCACAGCCTTTATGGAAATGATCAAAGCGCCTACGCTCATTTTTTTCATAAGCTGCTGCGGCTGAAAGATATGATGAATACAGACACCGCTCAGGAACTGGCGCAAGAAAGGCACGATTTCATGCTTCGGTTTGTCCGCCAATTAGAAAAAGACATGCCCGGGATTGAAGTCAAAACGTCGTAATAGAAGGCTTAGGGGGACTATGATAGAATAAGTCACAGATATGCTAGAGGAGGACAATCATGAAGATAAAATCAATTGAACCTACGCCAAGTCCCAATACAATGAAGGTCATCTTAACGGAAGAGCTTCCGGCGGGCAAGAGCAATAACTATAAACCGGATCAAGCAGAAGGCGCACCGACTGTTATCGGGGAAATTCTTAAAATAGAAGGCGTGAAAGGCGTATATCATGTCGCTGATTTTCTTGCTGTTGAACGGAACGCGAGATACGATTGGAAAGACATATTACCGCAAGTCCGCACTGCATTTGGGATGGAAAGTGCTGAAAACACAGGAGAAAATCGCTCTGACCAAGAGTCTTTTGGAGAAGTGAAAGTTTTTGTGCAGATGTTCAGCGGCATTCCTATGCAGGTCAAGTTAACAGATGGGGAGCGGGAAGAGCGCTTCGGGTTACCCGAACGCTTTCAGCAGGCGATCTTAAAACTCAGATCTGAAGCTTCAAATGTTGTGTTTGAGCGGGCATGGAAAGAACAAGGCGTCAGATTCGGCGACTTTAATGAAATCGGTCATGACGTGACAGAAGAGCTTCAGGCGGCTTACAGCGATGAGCGGCTGAAACGGCTGACAGAAGCGGCGGCTCAAGGGAAGGGCGAAGCAAAACAAGCTGTACAGCGCAAGGCGTATAAAGTGACGCTTGACATGCTGGATGATGAGGACTGGAAAAAACGGTATGCACATTTGGAGCAGATGGATCCGAAAGAGGAAGATATCCCCGTTTTACAGAAGGCATTGGATGATCCCAAGGTGTCCATCAGAAGACAGGCTGTTGTGTATTTAGGAATGATTGAAACACCTGATGTTCTTCCTCTATTGTATAAAGCGCTTGAGGATAAAGCCGTCTCAGTCAGAAGAACGGCCGGAGACTGCCTGTCTGATATCGGCGACCCTCACGCCATTCCTGCTATGATCAAGTCGTTAAGCGACTCCAGCAAGCTTGTCCGCTGGCGCGCGGCTATGTTCCTCTACGAAGTCGGCGATGAAAGTGCAATTGAAGCTCTACGCGCTGCCGAAGATGATCCCGAATTTGAGGTCAGCCTTCAAGTGAAAATGGCGCTTGAACGTATTGAGCATGGAGAAGAAGCAAAAGGCTCTGTTTGGAAACAGATGACAGAGAGCAGAAAAAAAGGTGAATAAAAGAAAGAAAAGGGTGCAGATCATGCACCTTTTTTATGTGAATTCACTTTTTATAAAAATTATTTCGAATATTGTTGAAAAATGTCCGAAAACTATTTATAGTAAGTAACAATATTAATAGTTGGAGGGTTCACATCGACAGAAAGCTATATAAATATAAAAACATGAAGGAAACAAGCAAGGCGAGGGCGGCCTGTATTTTATCTTTTTGCAAAAACAGCCCAAAAATAAACTGAAAATTGTTAAAATAAAATCCAGTCTAACAATTGAAAGAATTTAGGGGGATCACCATGGCAGAATTACGCAGTAACATGATCACACAAGGAATCGATAGAGCTCCGCACCGCAGTTTGCTTCGTGCAGCAGGGGTAAAAGAAGAGGATTTTGGCAAACCGTTTATTGCGGTTTGTAATTCATACATTGATATCGTACCCGGTCATGTTCACTTGCAGGAGTTTGGGAAAATCGTAAAAGAAGCAATCAGAGAAGCTGGAGGCGTGCCGTTTGAGTTTAATACAATCGGAGTAGATGACGGCATCGCGATGGGGCATATCGGTATGAGGTATTCGCTGCCGAGCCGCGAAATTATCGCGGACTCTGTGGAAACGGTTGTATCCGCACACTGGTTTGACGGTATGGTTTGTATTCCGAACTGTGACAAAATCACGCCGGGAATGCTTATGGCAGCTATGCGGATCAACATTCCAACGATTTTTGTCAGCGGAGGGCCGATGGCGGCAGGAAGAACAAGTGATGGGCGGAAAATTTCCCTTTCCTCAGTATTTGAGGGGGTAGGCGCTTATCAAGCAGGAAAAATCAACGAGAACGAACTTCAAGAATTAGAGCAGTTCGGATGCCCAACGTGCGGATCTTGCTCAGGCATGTTTACGGCGAACTCAATGAATTGCCTGTCTGAAGCGCTTGGTCTTGCTTTGCCGGGTAACGGAACCATTCTCGCGACAGCACCGGAACGCAAAGAGTTTGTCAGAAAATCGGCTGCGCAATTAATGGAAACCATTCGCAAAGACATTAAACCGCGTGATATTGTGACAGTAAAGGCGATTGATAACGCGTTTGCGCTCGATATGGCGCTCGGCGGTTCAACAAATACCGTTCTTCATACGCTTGCTCTCGCAAACGAAGCCGGCGTTGACTATTCTTTAGAACGCATTAACGAAGTCGCTGAGCGAGTGCCGCACTTGTCCAAGCTGGCGCCTGCATCAGATGTGTATATTGAAGATCTTCACGAAGCCGGAGGTGTGAGCGCGGCGTTGAATGAGCTTTCCAAGAAAGAAGGGGCACTTCATTTAGACGCACTCACTGTTACAGGAAAAACACTCGGAGAAACCATTGCCGGACATGAAGTGAAGGATTATGACGTGATCCATCCGCTGGATCAACCATTCACTGAAAAGGGAGGGCTCGCAGTTTTATTCGGCAATCTGGCTCCGGATGGGGCTATCATTAAAACAGGCGGCGTTCAGAACGGAATTACGAGACACGAAGGACCGGCTGTCGTATTTGATTCTCAGGATGAGGCGCTTGACGGCATTATCAACCGGAAAGTAAAAGAAGGCGACGTGGTCATTATCCGTTACGAAGGGCCAAAAGGCGGACCTGGTATGCCAGAGATGCTTGCACCTACATCTCAGATCGTTGGAATGGGACTCGGGCCAAAGGTGGCATTGATTACGGACGGACGTTTTTCCGGAGCATCTCGAGGCCTATCAATCGGCCACGTATCACCAGAGGCGGCAGAGGGAGGACCGCTTGCTTTCGTGGAAAACGGAGACCATGTCATCGTTGATATTGAAAAACGCATCTTGGATGTTCAAGTGCCGGAGGAAGAATGGGAAAAAAGGAAAGCGAACTGGAAAGGTTTTGAACCGAAGGTGAAAACCGGCTACTTGGCCCGTTATTCCAAACTTGTGACAAGTGCCAACACCGGCGGTATCATGAAAATCTAGACAACGGGGATTCCTTTCTGTTATTTTAAGGCGTGAACATTTGAAATCCAGCCCTCTCTATAGTATCCTTTACTTCAGATGAAGGATAATAGAGGGGGCTTTTTTATGTCAATGGCTTATGAAGAATATATGCGACAGCTTGTTGTACCGATGCGCCGCGAGCTGACTGGAGCAGGTTTTGAAGAATTAACAACAGCGGAAGAAGTAGAAAACTTTATGGAAAAGGCTGAGGGCACGACTCTTGTTGTCGTTAACTCTGTGTGCGGCTGCGCGGCAGGCCTTGCGCGTCCTGCGGCAACACAGGCAGTCCTCCAGCATGACAAAAAGCCTGACAATACAGTGACTGTATTTGCGGGCCAGGATAAAGAAGCTACTGCAAAAATGCGTGAGTATTTTACTGGACAGGAGCCTTCTTCACCATCAATGGCTCTATTGAAAGGCAAGGAAGTCGTACATTTTATTCCGCGTCATGAAATTGAAGGTCATGATATGGAAGAGATTATGAAAAATTTGACCGCTGCCTTTGATGCACACTGCTAAATGCCCGTTTTCGGGCATTTTCTTTTTTGGAGAGTACAGAAAATGATAACAACAAGTTATAGACCGACTGAAGACACCGTTAGAACCGCAAAGCTGCTTGCTAAAGAGCTTGTAATGCCATATTGCAGCCGAAATAAACAAACGGTTGAAAACCTGTTGGAGTCAGCTGCACGTGATTTGCTTGTGGTCGGCAAAGAACGGTTCGAGCTTTATACAAAACAAGGTGCCAAATTCTTTTTCCATCCGAATACAGCGATGTTCAGAGCTAAACGCTTTTTACGAGGGGAGCGGGAGCCTATGCTTCGGGCAGCTGATTTATCGGAAGGGGATACGTTTTTAGATTGCACACTTGGGCTGGGTTCGGATGCCATTATCGCAAGTATGGCAGTAGGCGAAACGGGTTCTGTGATTGGGATTGAAAAAAACCATCTTGTGTCCGTTCTCGTGAGGACGGGACTGCAGGCATGGGAAACGGACATAGTTGAGCTTCAAGCTGCAATGAGTAGAATCCAAGTCAAGAATGGAGATTGCCATGAATACATCAAGCAGCTGCCTGACAACTCTGTTGATGTGATCTATTTCGACCCAATGTTTCATGAGCCTGTAGAGACGTCTGATGGCATCGCGCCTTTACGGGACTTGGCAGAGGATTCGCTTTTGGATGAAGGATGGATCAAAGAAGCGGTACGCGTTTCTAGAAAAAGGGTTGTGCTGAAAGACCACTGGAAAAGCCCGCGATTTGAACAGTTTGGTTTTAACGTCATCAAAAGAAAAACGGCGCTGTTCCATTATGGCGTCATTCAAGCCGCAAGTAAAACAAGCCCGTGATGAATCAAGGGCTTTCAGCGTGTCGACAAACCCTTGCATTCGTTGTCAGTCCTGCGCGTTGGTGCTCACGTGTTATGAAAGGAACGGCGGCTAAATGCTTAGGCGTCCTGCCTAAACGCCGCCGTCATCACATCCTGTGAAAGTCTGCTACGATGCTCGTCCTTCCTAGACTTCAAGGGTTTTCAATCACGCTGAAAAGATGACAAAGTCATAAAACGAAAATCGTTTTATGACTTTGTCAACAATCTGCAAGCCCGTGATGATTCACGGGCTTTCTATTAATCGGTGACTTCCATGACGACAAAGTATAACAATGTTAAGAGTGAAACTGTGGCAAACAGAGCGTCAATCATATAGAAAGCCTCCTTTCATGGAATATTGTAAGCGTTTTTACACAAACGGCAAAGTAACGAATAGCCTAATTTGCATATTCGTTTCATATCGTACATGACTTGCATGTTTCGGATGTGCTAAAATAAGAGAAATATATAAATATAGAGAGGAATAAGCAGTCATGAAATTGTGGATGAGAAAGACCCTTGTGGTTTTATTTACCATCGTAACGTTCGGGCTCGTATCTCCTCCGGCTGCTCTTATGGCGGACAAGCCCTCTGGACAGCCGAGCAGTCTTGAGCAGAACGATTACACCGCTTTTTATGATGAGCATGACCTGTACGATGGTGAGTCGGAAGACAGGCGAGATCCTGAATTGCTTTTTCAAACGTACAAGGAACAGCTCTTTGACAGCGCTCAGGATCAGTCTCTATTGAAATTCGGTAGCAAAATCGCTCCGGTCATTGAGGATGACTATCGGAAAGAGATCCTTCCGAAAATCGAAAATGTGATTAGTGATTATTTAACGACATTGCAAGATGATGAGGCGTATCAAGATGTTGTGATCTCAAGCACGCCTTCAGCTGGCAAAACGGAGAAAATTTTCAACGTTTACAATCGGACGACTGGAGAAGATCTCCTTAGATTCCATGTGCGCAGAGACCACCCCCCACATGAGGGGTACTGGTTTAATTTTCATTATCATACAGCAGAAGATGGATTTCAATCACATCATGAGCTTGGGAGCATTTACTGGGACCGCAACACGCCTCCCAACTGGATGAGTGCGTAAAGGAGATGCCTTTGACGTGAAAAAGTACACAATGAATGAAATGGTCGATATAACAAAAGATATGCTGAACAAACGTGGCGTTATGATTGAAGATATTGCACAGATTGTTCAAAAACTTCAGGAAAAATACAATCCAAATCTGCCGCTCAGTGTATGTATGGAGAATGTAGAAAAAGTGCTGAACAAACGTGAAATTATCCATGCTGTTTTGACAGGCCTTGCGCTTGATCAGCTCGCTGAGCAGAAACTTCTTCCGGAACCGCTACAGCACCTCGTTGAAACGGATGAACCACTTTACGGCATAGATGAAATCATCCCTCTATCAATCGTGAATGTATACGGGTCGATCGGCCTCACCAACTTCGGTTATCTGGATAAAGAGAAGACAGGAATCATTAAAGAACTTGATGAGAGTCCAGACGGTATTCATACCTTTTTAGATGATATTGTGGCAGCCCTTGCAGCAGCGGCTGCGAGCAGAATTGCCCATACGCATCAGGATCTGCAAGATGAAGAAAAAGAACAGGATGAAAAGCCTGTTGTCAGATGACTGATAAAAAAATCATTTCTGGGTTCAGAAATGATTTTTTATTGTGTTACACTACTATAAGACTACTTTTAAAGGATGAAAAAAATGAAACAGTATAAGGATTTATGCAGACATGTTTTAGAGCATGGCGAAGAAAAGGGAGACCGGACAGGGACCGGCACAGTCAGCACCTTCGGATATCAAATGAGATTTCATTTACAGGACGGCTTTCCGATGCTGACCACAAAAAAACTCCACTTTAAATCGATTGCGCATGAGCTGCTTTGGTTTTTAAAAGGAGATACCAATGTACGGTACTTGCAGGAAAACGGAGTGCGGATCTGGAATGAGTGGGCTGATGAAAACGGCGAGCTCGGACCTGTATATGGTTCACAATGGCGTTCTTGGCAGGGAGCTGACGGGGAAACTGTTGATCAAATTTCCCGCCTTATAGAAGATATTAGGACAAATCCGAACTCCAGACGCTTAATCGTCAGCGCATGGAATGTTGGTGAAATTGATAAAATGGCGTTGCCGCCGTGTCATTGCTTGTTCCAATTCTACGTGTCTGACGGGAAGCTGTCCTGTCAGCTGTATCAGCGCTCTGCTGATGTTTTCCTCGGTGTGCCGTTTAATATTGCTTCTTATGCCTTGTTAACCATGATGGTTGCTCATGTGACTGGGCTTGAACCGGGCGAGTTTATTCATACATTTGGCGATGTTCATATATATCAAAATCATATTGAACAGATCAACTTACAGCTGACAAGAGACGTTCGCCCGCTTCCAAAGCTTCGTTTCGCCAGAGAGGTTGATTCCATCTTCAATTTTGCGTTTGAGGACTTTATCATCGAGGATTATGATCGGCATCCTCACATTAAAGGGGCGGTGAGCGTATGATTTCGTTCATTTTTGCAATGGATGCCAACAGGCTGATTGGCAAAGACAATGATTTGCCGTGGCGTTTGCCAAATGATCTTGCATACTTTAAAAAAGTAACGTCGGGCCATTCCATCATTATGGGCCGGAAAACATTTGAATCGATTGGGCGCCCGCTTCCAAACCGAAAAAATATTGTCGTCACATCAGCGCCGGCTTCAAAATTTCCGGGATGCACGGTTGTCAGTTCCTTAAAGGATGTGCTGGACATTTGTTCGGGCCCTGAGGAATGCTTTGTGATCGGAGGGGCTCAGCTCTATACAGCGCTGTTTCCTTACGCGGACAGGCTTTATATGACGAAAATTCATCACAAATTTGAGGGTGACCGCCATTTCCCTGAATTTGATGAAACCAATTGGAAGCTCATTTCTTCTGAGCAGGGGATAAAGGACGAAAAAAACCGATACGATTACGAATTTCTGGTGTATGAAAAAAAGAATTCTTCTGAAACGGGAGGATTATAATTGATTCGCTACAGCTGGCTAGTAGTTTATATTGTGTATATGCTGCTCAAAAATATGAAACAATTATTTAATCAAACGATGCTCGACCCCCGTCTGTCATACAAAAAACAGATGACTCTTGTTTACGAGCAGCCAAAGGCGTTTTTGGAAGGCTGCATCGGCATCACCGGTTCAGTTGTGACGATCCACCAGCCTGAGCCAATACCGCATGGCCCTGTTTTGTATGTGCATCCCCATTTGCGTTTGGCTGAACTGGCCTTGATTGCTGGGTATATTGAGGAACCGGCCGGCTTTATTGCCGATCCAAAAGTATTTCGCTTGCCCTTTATCGGACAATGGCTAGATCGGATGGATGTGATTTCAGGCGGCGATTCAGAAAAAGTATACGAAGATGTGACGAAACAGCTGGAAAAAGGTCAAAGCCTGATTCTTGCGTTAGATGGTTGTATAGACCCTGTAGAACTTGCGGCCCGCTATCAACTTCCGTTGGTGATGGTGAAAACGAAAGGCACAGCTGACCTGCAAAAGGGGTCGTTTTTTAAACGTTTAAAACCGGGAAATATCGAATTGTCCTTTTCAAAAGCTTATATACCTGCAAATGAAAAACAATTACGTGCATAACAAAGCGCAGTCTTTAAGACTGCGCTTTTCTGTTACGAAATAAACGGGACTTTCACACAATAAAACAGGACACAGAAAAACATCGCCGCGCTTCCGCCTAATACAAAGCTATGCCAAATGGCGTGATGGAAGGGGATCTTTTTCCAAATATAAAAAATAGTGCCGACAGAGTATAAAATGCCGCCGAGAAAAAGAAGGCTGAATCCCGCTCCGCTCAGTGAAGCGTATAAAGGCTTAACCGCGATAATCATCAGCCATCCCATAATCAAATACACGAAGGTTGACAAAAGGATGAAGCGTTTCACGAAGAAAATTTTAAAAACGATTCCGCCTAAGGCAAGAGACCATACGATAACCAGCAGGGTGAAGCCGAGTGTTCCTTTCAGCGGCCCCAGCAAAAAAGGTGTATAGGTTCCGGCGATCAGTACATAAATGGCGCTATGATCAATAATCTCCAAAATATCTTTCGTCTTTTTATGTGTGATGCTATGGAGCAGTGTGGAGCTTACATATAACAGCAGCATAGAGACACCGAATATTGTAAAGCTGACAATGTCCCATGCGGAGCCGTATTGAGCCGCAAATATGATCAGAAACACTAATGCCGGTATGGATAGGAGCACACCGATACCGTGTGTAATGGCATTGGCGATCTCTTCTTTGATTGTAAACAAGTGCATTCTCCTTTCGATCGCTAGATCATTTGATTTTTTAGCGTTTCCAGAAAGCCCAAACCTTCTAACGTAATTTTAGTGCCGGCGCGTCCGCGGCTTTTTGTGACATAATCTTTTTTCTCCAAATAATCGAGACGGCTCCTGACCTGCTGCGGAGATAACGAGGTTTGGGTGTTTTTGCTGTGTTCCGAGATGAACCGTCTGCTGGCTGGTTCTCCTTTTTCGTTTAACACTTTTATTGTTTCCAAAATAAATAAAAACTCGGCTTTTTCCATTAAAGTCAGCAGCTTCTCTTTTTTCTTCGACGCTTTTCCGTCTAACGTGCCCCTAATATATGGAGGCAGGTCATATGGATGAATCGTTCCCCCGTTTGAGACTGCCGCCATATAATCTGCGGCGTTTTTTAATTCCCTGACATTGCCTTCAAATGTGTGCCGCTCAAGCATCGAAAAGACTGAGGGATCAACGGACAATTGCCGCCCGGAGTTTGTAAGAAAATATTGTGCCAAAAGCGGTATATCACTTTTTCGTTCAGACAACTCGGGCAGTGTGAGCGTTAATATATTCAGCCTGTAAAATAAGTCTTGTCTGAATGCATGTTCCGCGTATCCGTCTGTGGCGGCACAGATCATCCGCGGTAACTCGGTGTTTGAATCTAAAACTTTTAACAGTTGAGCTTGTACAGAAGCAGGCATGCGCCATACTTCATCAAGAAAAAGGGTTCCTTGTGCTGCTTTTTGAAACGCACCTGATTTACCGTCATAGCCAAAAAGCTCACGCATCAGGCTTTCTTCTGAATGGATGCTGCAATTGACGCTAATAAAAGGTTCGCTGTATCTCGAGGATTCCTGATGGATCGCTTGTGCAACATGATCTTTCCCTGTTCCGATTTTTCCTGTTATGAGGACAGGGAGCTCCGTTAAAGAGAACTGCTTGGCGATTCGTTTTGCTTCTAGAAATGTTTGATGTTCCCCGATCAGATTATGAAACGTGTTGAGTGCTGGTGCGCTATTCATCAATTGGCTCCTTTTGGTTCTAATTGGTTTTATTATAACACGTCTTTTACCCCAAAACACCTTTTATTTTCGATCTTCTTTTTCTTTAGGCCTGCTAAAATGCTGGTGACGGGGATGTTATCTGGAGAAATTGTAATCGCAGTCTGTATTTTTTTTAATTGTAAATAAAAATAATTGTCTTATTTTTTGAATATTCGTGTTATAATGGCATATTAAATAGGGATTTAAAACAAGAAAGGAATCTGTACATGAAACCGTTGCTTAAAGAAAACTCTCTCATCCAAGTGAAAGACATTTTGAAAGCCCATCAAAACGTGAAGGATGTTGTGATCCACACACCTTTGCAAAGGAACGAAAGACTTTCTGAGAGATATGAATGCAATATCTATTTGAAACGTGAAGACTTGCAAGTTGTCAGATCTTTTAAGCTCAGAGGGGCTTATCATAAAATGAAACAGCTTTCCAGCGAGCAGACGGAGAACGGAATTGTATGTGCCAGTGCCGGAAACCATGCTCAAGGTGTAGCGTTCTCATGTAAACATCTTGGCATTCATGGGAAAATCTTTATGCCGTCGACAACGCCGAGACAAAAAATTTCTCAAGTTGAACTGTTTGGAAAAGGATTTATCGACATTATTTTGACAGGTGATACGTTTGACGATGCGTATAAAAGCGCTGTTGAATGTTGTGAGGCGGAATTGCGGACGTTTATCCATCCGTTCGATGATCCGGATGTGATGGCCGGCCAGGGAACGCTGGCGGTAGAGATTTTAAACGATATTGATACAGAACCGCATTTTCTTTTTGCAAGTGTCGGAGGGGGAGGCCTCCTCTCAGGGGTAGGCACTTATTTGAAAAATGTGTCTCCAGAAACAAAGTTGATTGCTGTTGAGCCGGAAGGAGCGGCATCCTATTTTGAATCAAACAAAGCGGGGCATGTCGTCACACTTGATAAAATTGATAAATTTGTAGATGGAGCAGCTGTTAAAAAAATTGGGGAGGAAACATTCCAGACTCTGGAATCAGTCGTGGATGACATTCTCCTTGTCCCAGAAGGGAAAGTATGTACTTCCATTCTTGAATTATATAACGAATGTGCGATTGTTGCTGAACCGGCCGGTGCTCTTTCTGTCGCGGCGCTTGATTTGTACAAGGATGAATTGAAAGGCAAAAATGTGGTGTGTGTAGTCAGCGGGGGCAATAACGATATCGGAAGAATGCAGGAAATGAAGGAGCGATCCTTGATTTTTGAAGGACTTCAGCATTATTTTATCGTCAATTTTCCGCAAAGAGCGGGAGCACTCCGCGAATTTCTTGATGAAGTCCTCGGGCCGAATGATGACATTACACGGTTTGAGTATACGAAGAAAAATAATAAAAGCAACGGACCTGCTCTTGTCGGCATCGAGCTGCAGAACAAGGCCGATTATGGGCCGCTGATTGAACGAATGAACAAAAAAGCGTTTCATTATGTAGAAGTGAATAAGGATGAGGACTTGTTTCATTTGCTGATCTAAATTTTCACACAACCGCGTAAAATGACAGACAACCCGGCCGGCATTGTATATAATAGAAGAAAAACAAAAAGAGGATTGATAGCTTGTTACTCAAAAGCCTAGAGTTCAAACGCAGTGACGGGATTCAGGTGAAAGTGACAGAGATACCTGTATTAAAGGAAGATGAGCACTATTTCTTTATGTTACATCACCATTTGCAGTTCTACTTAAAAGAAGTGTTTTCATCAAACAGCAGGACAAAAGTGTATTCTTTCCGACAAGATATGAAGCGCCGGATGAAATGGGCTGATTATCAGGCTGTTTTTCATCAAGAGGTGTTAAAGTACAACGCGTAATATGCTGCTTAAACCTGTGTGTCTCCCTTTGAAACCGTTGGTTGGGAGACATGCAGGATTTTTTTTGCCTGTACCGAATATATAAGATATAAATAGAGGATATAGCAGGCAAGAGCTTTTACCGGCTGGAAAGGGTGAATGTCATGAAGGTGATCAAAGGTTTAATAGTAGGGCTGTGTATTCTGCTTTTGGGTGCCTGCGGAGGACAACAAATTACAGATCCGCTTAATTACGAGGTGGAGCCTTTTACATTTCAAAACCAAGACGGCAAGGATGTTTCATTAAAGAGTTTAAAAGGAGAAGTATGGCTGGCGGATTTTATTTTTACTAATTGTGAAACTGTATGTCCGCCGATGACTGCTCATATGACCGATTTGCAAAAAAAACTAAAAGCCGAGAATATAGATGTCCGGATCGTATCCTTTAGTGTTGACCCGGAAAACGATAAGCCAAAACAGCTGAAGAAATTCGCGGCGAATTATCCGCTATCTTTTGACAACTGGGATTTCCTCACGGGATACAGCCAGAGTGAAATTGAGGCGTTCGCGCTTAAAAGTTTCAAAGCGATAGTGAAAAAACCGGAGGGAAAAGACCAAGTCATTCATCAATCTTCCTTTTATTTGGTGGGTCCGGACGGTAAGGTGCTAAAAGATTACAATGGAGTGGAAAATACACCGTACGATGATATTATCGCGGATGTGAAATCAGCCAGCACACTCAAGTAAGCAAGGAGACTAGGCATTTGCAAATCTTCTAAAACATGATACACTTTCCACTAGTAGAATGGGAAGGAGCAACAAGATTGAAGCTGCGCATTTTTTCACTCATGGCCAGTTTGATTTTGCTTCTTACTGCTTGTACGAGCATACGTACAGCATCTGAGGGAAAACAAAAAGCTAATGAACCGAAAACGAAAGAGCACATTGTAATAGCGGCTGTCGGAGATTCGCTGACAGAAGGTGTCGGAGATCCCGCGGGTAAGGGATATGTCGGCATGGTTGCGGATTCTATCCGGTCAGATAAACAAGTCAAAACAGTAGACGTAAAAAATTATGCCGTAAAAGGGAACCGTTCTGATGATTTATTAGAGAAATTAAAAGATAAAAAGGTTCAAAAAGGCATAAAGGACGCTGATTATGTCTTTTTTACAATTGGCGGCAATGATTTGATGAAAGTCCTTCACCAAAACTTCCTGCAATTAACCATGGAACCATTTCAGGAAGCGGAAAAACCATATGAAAAGCGTTTTAAAAAAATCATTTCTGAAATTCGGGAACTGAATGATCACGCTGAGCTGATTTATGTCAGCATGTATAATCCGTTTACATTTACGTTATCTGAATTAAATGAAATAAACGGTGTTGTTACTGATTGGAACGAAATAGCTGAAAAAGAGCTGAAAAAAGATAAGTTTGCGAAAATCATTTATATTGAAGATTTATTCAATCAAAAAAGCGAGAGCAGCAGAATTTCAGAGGATGATGATTTTCATCCTAATGGTACGGGTTATTCCCTTATCGCGAAGCGCGTTTATCAAGCCATTGAAAAAGAAGGATTACCGAAAGAGTAGGGTGACATCATGAATAAGTGGAAACGACTGTTTTTTATATTGCTTGCCATCAATCTGATTCTCGCCGCTGGGTTTGTGACACTAGTCATGCTGCCGGGAAAACAAGCTCAGGTGAAGGATTCAACTGAGAGCGAGTATGGATTTCAAGTGACAAGCACAAAAGAATCTTTAGCTGCGTTTGTGAACTCATATTTAAAAGACAAAGCATCAAACAAGCTTGATTATAAAGTAGAGATCGATGACGATGTCCATGTCGCGGGGAAAATCAAGGCTTTTTCCACGTCCATTGATGCGCTTGTCGCTTTTGAGCCGACTGTGAAAAAAAATGGCGATGTGGAGCTGAATGTTACGAAATTTTCGTTAGGGAAATTGAGTATACCGATTAGCTTTGTGTTAAATTATATGGACAGCTTTTACGAATTGCCGTCATTTGTCCACGTTCATCCCGGCGACAAAAGCATTGAAGTGCGTCTGTCAGAAATGCCTTTAACGAATGGAATGTATGTCAAAGCGGATAAAATAAATTTAGAAAAAGATGAAATTGAGTTTTCCTATTACCATCCTAAACAATAGAGGTGACTGAAAATGAAACGGATTTGTCAGTATTTCAGTTTATTATCCTTTACATTTTCCCTGTATTTCGGCTGGCTTGCTTATCACCATCTGGCCGCTGAAGATATGGATCAAATGTATTTGAACATTTCCTATTGTGCCTTGTTCCTAAGTGTGATGGTGTTTACTTTCGGTATGAGAGACCGAAAAAAAACCGATAAGTCATGAAAAAAGAGACAAAACAACGTCTCTTTTTTCGTGTGATCAAAGCGATAATGTAAGACCACAAGGAGAAAAAATGAAAGCATACGATTTTACGCAGGGGAACGTGCTGAAACAGCTTGTGCTGTTTTCAATGCCAATTATGCTCGGAAACGCATTGCAGGTTTCCTTTCAATTGATAGACAGTTTGTGGATCGGCAATTTACTGGGGGGAAAGGCTCTTGGGGCTGCCGCGGTATCGAGCACGATTGTTTTAACCGTGCTGTCTTTTATTTTAGGCCTTAACAACGCGACATTAACGATTTTGTCACAGCAAAAGGGTAAAGATGATAAAAAAGGAATGGCGTCGTATATCAATGCTTTTGTCGTCTTATTAACAGGCCTAAGCATCGGATTCGGTGCGGCCGGTTTTTTCCTGTCAGAGCTTTTGCTTCGTCTTCTAAAAACGCCGGAGTCGATGATACCGCTTGCTGAGACCTATTTACAAATTCAATTTATCGGCATTTTATTTTTGTTTGGTTATAACTTTATCAGCACGGTGCTTCGGGCCCTCGGCGACAGCAAGACACCTCTCCGGTTTATTGCATTTGCCGTTGTGCTGAATACTGTGTTGGCGCCGCTCTTTATTTCTGTGCTGCACATGGGAATAGCGGGAGCAGCTTATTCGACAATTTTGTCACAGGGGATTGCGTTTCTGTACGGGTTGTTTTATGTCCTCAAACACAAGCTTGTGCCGTTCTCTATCCCGCGAGTTCCAAAGTGGGAAGAGTCCGCGCTGATTTTAAAACTTGGGATTCCAGCCGGTTTGCAGATGATGGTGATTACAGGCGGTATGATGGCAATTATGAGTGTTGTCAACTCCTACGGAGAGCATGTGGTGTCAGGCTTCGGCGCGGTGCAGCGGCTCGATAGCATCATCACGCTTCCGGCTATGGCTGCCGGTACGGCAGTCAACAGTATGGCGGGGCAAAATATCGGGATCGGGAACCATAAAAGAGTGGGAACGATTGCGAAGCTTGGTGTGATGGCCGTTATTTCTTGCATGATGGTGATTGCAGTCATGCTTTGGGTATTTGGTAAATACCTGATAAAGTTATTTATCAGCGACCCTGATGCGGTCGCGTTTGGTGAACAATATTTGCGATGGATCGCGTTTTTTTATCCTTTTATCGGGATTAATTTCGTGCTGAACGGAATCGTCAGAGCCGCAGGAGCGATGCTGCAGGTGCTGGTTTTAAATTTGATATCGTTTTGGGTTTTGAGATATCCTTTCACGGCTCTATTTTCAGCTTGGTTTGGACAGAAAGGAATCGGGCTCGGAATCGGAATGAGTTTTTTATTAAGCAGCTGTGCGGCGTTTTTGTATTACAGATACGGGCGATGGAAAACAATGAAACTGTTCGCTGAATAATAAGTGAAGCGCTGCAAAAAGCACATACCCATGTATAGCGGTATGTGCTTTTTTTCATCGCTTTTTATCAAGTTTGCTGAAGAGCTCGATTAATGAGGCAAGTTCGGCATCGGTGTAGCAGTCAAAGCGTTTAAAGAAATATTCTGTTTTTTTCTCGTTGAAATGCTGAAGGACTTTTTCACCCGCTTCGGTGATATGAATGCGGATGATGCGCCTGTCTTCCTTCGATCTGATTCTCGTAATCCATTCCTTTTCCACCAGCGCATCAGTCACAGCTGTAATGTGGCTTGCTGATACCTCTAAAATAGGCGCAAATTCGGTGACCTTTTTAGGGCCTTGTTCACTGAGGATCCGCAGAATGGTGAATTCATTCCGTGACAGCTCTTTATCAAGAATTTCATTGATTTCGTTGCGTATTTGTTTAAAGACTTTACGGAGTAAATTTTCCATATCGTACATCATCTGTGTTCTTACTTTCAAATTTGTACCTCCATTACATAAGCATATTGCTTAAAACCTATAGATTTTATGAAAAGCAGAATCATTTTCATTCTATTTTTACATGCTATAATATAATAATACCACGTATGAACAAAGGAGGCACCAGTATGTCTGAAAAAAAAGAAATCGCCACATTTGCAGGAGGCTGTTTTTGGTGTATGGTCAAACCTTTTGACGAACAGCCGGGGATTGAAAAAGTGGTGTCCGGGTATACAGGCGGCCATACTGAAAACCCTACGTATGAAGAGGTGTGCAGTGAAACGACAGGACATCGTGAAGCCGTTCAAATCACGTTTCAGCCTGATGTGTTTCCTTATGAAAAGCTGCTTGAATTATTTTGGCAGCAAATCGATCCGACAGATGCCGGCGGCCAGTTTGCGGATCGCGGCAGCTCCTACCGTGCAGCCATTTTTTATCATAATGATAAACAAAAGGAGCTTGCGGAGGCTTCCAAGCAGCGTCTGATAGATAGCGGCATCTTTAAGGATCCGATTGTAACGGACATTTTAAAAGCTGAACCTTTCTATGAAGCGGAAGACTACCATCAGCATTTTTATAAAAAGAATCCTGGACATTATCAGCGCTACCGGACGGGGTCTGGACGAGCAGGATTTATCAGTGAGCATTGGGGGGCGAAATAAATGGGGTACAATAAAGAAGAAAAAATCAAGTCACTAAACCGCATGCAATATGAAGTGACGCAAAATAACGGCACAGAGCCGCCGTTTCAAAATGAATTTTGGGATCATCAGGAAGAAGGGCTCTATGTTGACATTGTGTCAGGCAAGCCATTGTTTACATCCAAGGATAAATTTGATTCCCACTGCGGCTGGCCAAGCTTTACAAAGCCGATTGAAGAAGAAGAAGTGGAAGAAAAACTAGACGCGAGCCACGGCATGATTCGCACAGAAGTGAGAAGCCGTACGGCTGATTCTCATCTTGGCCATGTATTTAACGACGGACCGGGGCCAAGCGGGCTTCGTTACTGCATAAACTCAGCGGCGCTGCGGTTTGTGCCGAAGGATAAGCTGAAAGAAGAAGGATACGAAAGCTATCTGCATCTTTTTGAAAAATAAAACAAAAAACAAGCCTGCCTACTGGATAGACAGGTTTGTTTTTTTGCCTTTTTTTCATTGGGCAATTCTGTCTTTCTTAATGAGAGGGGCTTAATCTATTGATATTTGGCAGATTGGCTTTGCGAAAATCAGGATGTTTTTCAGGCTCTGGAAGTATCGTCTAAAGCTTGCGCCATTTATACAGAGAATCAATTTCATGTAGGGGCGTTCATTCTTTGTGTTGCTTTTCACCCGGACGTTTGGTTTCCACTGTGGGCCGCCCGTGCTGCGATGCATACATATTCTTCTTCAATGATTTCATTTTAAAATAAAAGCTTCTCCGCGTCATGTTCTTGCCTGAGATTTTAGCGGATCACGCTCCATCTTTTGTGCAAATAAAATTGGAATGGCCGAATCCTTTGGAGCTGGAACATTTTCGAAGCCTACTGACCAAAACACAGTTTCTCTGTTATGGACGTGGGGGTTTCAGATTTTCAGATAACAGCTTGGTGGCACCCATTGTATTCATAGGCGATACAGGTTTACCCATAACATGCGGGCCCCGGTTTAAAAGGGCAGCCCCGCCACATCCTGTCCGCCGATGAGATTGGTCCGGATGGCTTTAATGTATGTCTTCACATGACAGAACGGTGATACCCATCTGTGGTCGTGCGCATTTACGAGTTCAAATGAAAGCCGTTTAGCCGCCGCCTACTTTTCAAAAAAATGTATGGGAATGATCAACTCACAAAGTGTGTTTTTTTTATAGAAAATCCCTATCAAGGGCAATCAGACAATAAAGCAAACTAAATAAACGTTGTACTAAATATTCATAATGATCTTACTCTCGTGCCGTAAAAATAATTCTGACGGAGCCATTTCACGTGCTTCATAGGGAAAAGTGATTTATGAGGCAGAAACACTACAAAAAAAGGTTCATTTTCCTCACGGTTGAACACCTGTATATATTTTACAATAGAAGCGATAGTGAAGGAGGAGGGTACAAAATGAAAGTTTCAAAAACAATGCTGCTAAGCACTGCTGCGGGTATATTGCCTAGCCTGACAACTCACTCGGTGTCTGCACATCATGTGAAAGCGGAACATCATTTTAAAGTGACGGCGCAAACGGAGACCGATCCTGTCGCTTCTGGAGATGACGCAGCAGATGACCCGGCCATTTGGGTTCATGAAAAGCATCCGGAAAAAAGCAAGTTGATCACGACAAATAAGAAGTCGGGACTCGTCGTGTATGATTTAAACGGCAAACAGCTTCAATCTTATGAGTTTGGAAAGCTTAATAATGTCGATCTGCGTTATGATTTTCCTTTGAACGGCGAAAAAATTGATATTGCTGCCGCCTCCAACCGATCTGAAGGAAAAAATACGATTGAAGTCTATGCAATTGACGGAGATAAAGGAAAGTTGAAAAGCATTACAGTCCCCACCATCCTATTTCAACTGATATTTCCGAGGTATACGGGTTCAGCCTGTATCACAGCCAGAAAACAGGAGCATTTTACGCATTAGTGACGGGCAAACAGGGAGAATTCGAGCAATATGAAATTGTTGATAATGGAAAGGATTATGTAACGGGGAAATTAGTGCGTGAATTTAAATTGAATTCACAGACAGAAGGCCTTGTTGCTGATGATGAGTACGGGAACTTGTATATAGCAGAGGAAAATGAAGCCATCTGGAAATTTCATGCTGAGCCAGACGGAGGATCAAAGGGACGGGTTGTCGACCGCGCGACAGGAGAACGCTTGACAGCTGACATTAAAGGACTGACGATCTATTATGCGCCAGACGGCAAAGGATATCTCATGGCCTCAAGTCAGGGAAATAACAGCTATGCAATGTATGAACGTCAGGGAAGCAATTGCTACATAGCCAATTTTGACATTGCAGATGGCGAAAAGATAGACGGCACTAGTGACACGGACGGTATTGATGTTCTCGGTTTCGGACTCGGCCCCAAATATCCGTACGGGATTTTTGTGGCGCAGGACGGTGAAAATATTGACAATGGACAAGCCGTCAATCAGAACTTCAAAATTGTGTCATGGGAACAGATTGCACAGCATCTCGGAGGAAAGCCTGATTTTCATAAACAGGTGAATCCGAGGAAGCTGAAGGACCGTTCTGACGGCTAAGAAAGAGAAGCACATTCAGCTGGCTTTCAGCGTGTCGACAAGCCATTCGTTGTCAGTCCCGCGCGTTGATGTTCACGAATTTCTATTCGCTGCGCCCAATACTCTTTATTCCTAGACAGCGAGGGTTTTCCACCACGAAAAAAGTTGACCAAACGCTAAGACCAAACCGTTTCAGCATTTGGTCAACAATCTGGAAAGCAGCTTGTTTGGCTGCTTTTTTCTGTACAGAAAAAATCGTTCATCACAATGAACGATTTTTCAAGAAAGCGCCAGATGGATTGCCTTTAGTTTTGCAGGAAGCTCATCAAACGTATATGCGGGCACGGTCTCTTTGTAATTGGCTGCTGCTGCTTTTTGACGTTCCTCAGGGTGGTTGATATAGAAAGCGGCTTTTTCCTTAAAGTCGTTCATGCTGTGATAAGAAATAAAGGATGAAAAAGGATGTGCCGCGGGTAAATCTGTTAATTGAAATGCTTCGCATGCAGCTATATCAAACGTCCGGTTATTAAAACTGGCATTTTGGAGGCGGATATGATTTTGATTGAAAGCAAAATGATAGGGCCGATGCGCATTCATCACGATGTCTGCCCCGTTATAATAATGGACGGCCTGTTCGGGCGGAACCCATGTGCTGACGACATCGATATGCGGCTGTTTGAGCACTTTATTCGGCAGGTATTTTCTCCATTCCTTTCCGATAACCCGAACGGTGAAAGGCAGATGCACCGCTTCTTTCATAAGCTGAACCCGGTTAGGGTAAGGATAGCCGATGATAAGCAGATTTGAATGAAAAGAATCATCTGTGTCCATTTTTTTAAACAGCCGGTGATTCACTGGAATCGGAACATAATAGACGTGCTGGCAGCCAAGCTCCTGATAATAGAGAGCGGCATTTTGTTCAATCGTTAATATGGCGTCAGCGTGCTTTATCACCTGAAGACTGATATCAATGTAAAATGGGTCTTCGGTCAGCCAAACATATACGGGAATATCCTTACCCTTTAACCAGATCAGCCAGTCGTGAGGAACGCGGTCTCCAACCATCATGAGTGCGAAGTCCGGCTGAAACGCTTCGATGTTCTCCAGAGATTCTGGTTCCGGAATATCTGCAGACATGTACTCTGTATGAGTATGACGAAAACATTCTTCAGCCCAGCGGTCAAAATAACTGTATATTCCTCCGTATCCCGACTGGATATACAACACTTTCATCAGATGTTATGAAAAGAATGTGACGCTTTCTACTTTGTCGACATCAATTAATGTTGTAGCTTGCCCTTCTGGCGTGACGGAGCTTTCCTGTGTTACAAATACGATGCCGTGAATTTGATCAAAAGCAACGAAAACAACTGGCCCGATCATGTCACCTGAATCAGTTACGATGCTGATTGTAGTGCCTGGCGTAATTCTGGCAAAAATCCATCTTGCCGGAAGGGAAGTAGATTCAGCCGTAATCATTTCACTTTGATCTACTTTTTGATCGATTGCAGCTTCAAGCAAGTCTTTAAGATGGTTTTCCACGTTTTCTCCTCCTTCTGTTGCAGTTGGAAATAAAGGGTTTAAAAGGGTTTTAATCAAATCCTTTTTTAACTCTGCGTTTTCAGAGCTCATTACACACACCTCCTATTCAATAGTGAACTCACGTTAATCATATTCTTCAGGCCGCCATTTGGTATGAGTCGAATGCCGTACCTGACCTATTTTTCATATATTTAAGGAAAATGCTGATTTTTTAAATGAGTGGACATAGCCTATACCATAAATCGAAATCAGTCATATTGTGAAACAGAGCATAAGGGTAAAGGAGAGGGAATGTTTGGATATTGAGAACCACGTGAATCAAGAAGAAAACCAAGATGAACTGCATTTTATTTTGCTTTTGCTGATTTTGCTTATTCGCCAATCGTCTACTGAGCATCCATCTGATCTCAGGCGCCAGCTCGTATTTGCAAAAGAGCTTGGCGTACCGGTCTCAACCGTTCATCTGATAAATGGGGAGACGCTTCAAAACGTCATCATAAAAGAGGTTCTGAGTGATTTGGTTATTTTTCAAAACCCGTTAAATCATACGAGATCTCATGTCGCACTTTCAAGTATTGTAAGCTGGGGTGCTTTTTAAATGATGACAGAGGCTCTGCTTGCTGCGGAGCCGTTTTGATGTGTGACGATAGGGGGGCTGTATATTGGGAGAGAAAGTGTCCATTATTTTAACGAGTTATAATAAACCTTACTATCTGCAAAAAGCGATCGAAAGCGTCATGAAGCAAACGCATGAACTCTGGGAGCTCTTGATCATGGATGATCATTCTAATGATGAAACAATTGCAGTGATTCATAAATACCTTCATGACCCTCGCGTTCGTTATGAAAATAGTTTCGTACATCCCGCAGATCGATTAAAAACCACCCGTTATGCCACATTAATTAACAGTGCACTCCCATTTGCCGACGGCGATTTCATTTCCTATCTCACTGATGACACTGTTTATCATCCTGAGCGGCTGAGCCGTATGGTAGAGATGTTTTCACATCATCCTGAGGCGCAGGCTGTTTATTCAAAACAAAAAGTTGTACAGGTAAACGAAAGGGGAGAGGCAATCTCCCATTTTTATAGAAATGCCAATACAGTGCTTCATCAGGCTGCTTTTCAAGTCGATCATTGCTCAGTTATGCATCGCCGTTCGTTACTTGATCGTATTCTCCATAAATATGGAAGCTATTGGGATGATGATATGAAGCATTGGAATCATGGCGACTCAATTTTTTGGGCCAGAATGAACAACTTTGCTCCGTTTCTGCCGATAAATGAAGTATTAGATACAACCTATAAAACCCCCGATTCGTTTCAAAATGCGTATCGGTTTCTGCCCGCCGATTTGATTGACGGATCTTTTGTAAAAGGATCAGATCAAAACGTGTATTTTTTTGATATGGGTGTGAGGCATCCTGTCGGGGAAAGGTGGGGTTCTTTGTATCTAAATCGGACTGTGGCCGTTCCAGATCCGTATTTATTCCAATATAACATTGGGAAAATGTTAAACATTCCGAACTACATTTTAGTAAAGGGAGCTGACCACCCTGCAATATTCTATATCGAAGCCGGAAAAAAAAGACGAATTGCTGATCAGTATGCTTTTCAGTTTTATCAATTTAAAAGAAAAGACATAGTGACCATTGGAGAAGAAGAACTGAAGGCGCTGCCAGAAGGGCTGCCAATTACGCGGGAACGATCTGGTTTGATCGAAAATCCGCCTGGACGCAGGCTTTTTTTCATAGAACGCGAGCCGTTTTTGTTTCTAAACGGCGTCTTTCACCCAATTCGTGAACAAGTAGTAAGGAAATTCTTTTTATATCATAAGCCAATCCCCGCTTCTTTCCGAAATATTCAGCAATTTCCAATTGGAAAGCCGTTTTATCCGGTGTACGATGAGATTATAAAGAAATTGAATATTGCAGCTGAGTAAAGGCACAGGCCATAAAAAGGAGACGTTCATGACAGGAGACTATTCAAAAACAGAACATCAATATATATTGTTAACGTCTGAATCGGCTTCGTTTGATCATTACAGCGTATATAGAGATCCGAAGCTGCCGCACATTTTTTCTCATAACTTTGTTCAGCTCCATGATACGTTTCCATTGAAGCGGTTATTGGACTTTTTGCCATCCGTACCAAAGCTGCTTCATGCAAATTATCTCCATTTAAAAGCGGCGCCGCAGCATGTTTTTCCGCTCGGGTTGAAGCAATCCCTTGTCAAAAGCGGGTTTGTTGTCGAGGATGAGCTGTTGTACGACATGAAGCTTAGTGATTGGAAAGGGCAGATGGGGCATCCGTTAACGGCATGGGGGACGGCTAAAAGTCTCAGTGATGGATCTTCTATCATGAAAATTTATGATTCCATTTATATCGGGGAAGCGATTGCTGAACAAAAATTAAAAAGAAAATATCCCTTTTATGAAACGGGTACGGTCATCCTTGTTGTTTGTTACAGCGATCCATCACAGAAGGTTCCCATTGGGTGCGGCGAACTTTTCATCCATCCGCAAGAAAAAACGGCTAAAATCGAAGAAGTTGCCATTTTGGATCAGTTTCAAAGGAAGGGCTATGGCAGCATCTTAGTGAAAGAAATGCTGTCTATCGCAAAATCGCTCGGAATGGAAGCGGCCTATTTAGTGGCTACAAGCACTGACGGTGCAACCCATTTTTACGAAAAGCTGACATTTAAAAAATATGAGCGGATACACACTGTTTTTCATTATTTCCTTTCCTAAAATAGGCGTTTGTACCAACCATTTGGGACTTGGCCCGCATAACATGCCGTATATCGTGATAAGAAAGGATGAAAACAGCATGCATGGATACGCTGGATACGGTTACGGAACTGGCTGCGGGACAAATACGTTTGTATTGATTGTTGTCTTGTTCATTTTATTAATTATTGTCGGAGCCGCTTTTATTGGCTAAATATGAATTTTTAAAAGAGCCTTTCCATTCAGGAAGGCTCTTTTTTGTGAGAAAAGTTTTTCAGTGAACGTCATGCCGCAATTTGGACACTCATATAATATGTCAAAAGGGTTTTTGAGGTGGAAACATGAGCAGTTATTTGATTAAGCCGGAGCTTAGTTCGGCCTATCCGGTTGTCAGTCATGCGAAGGGTTCATATGTTTATGATCAGACCGGAAAAAGATATCTTGACGGCTCATCAGGTGCGGTGACATGCAATATCGGCCACGGGGTTCGTCATGTGACTGAGAGGCTGAAAGAACAGCTTGATCAGGTGTCTTTTGCTTACCGCTCACAGTTTACGAGCGAGCCTGCCGAGCAATTAGCCGCTCTCTTAGCGCAGGAGCTGCCGGGAGACGTGAATTGGTCTTTTTTTGTCAACAGCGGATCAGAAGCCATAGAAACAGCGATGAAAATCGCCATTCAGTATTGGCAGGAAAAAAAGCAAACCCAAAAATCCATCTTTTTGTCGCGGTGGAGCAGTTATCACGGAATAACTTTGGGAGCGCTTTCATTATCTGGTTTTTATGAGAGGAGATACCGATTCACCCATCTCATTGAGCGATATCCCGCTACCTCAGCTCCCCACATGTATCGGCTGAATGATAGGACGGCAGAAGAAATTGTTCAAACTGCCGCTGATGAACTGGAAACGGCCATCAGAAGAATCGGAAGCCAATTTATCGCCGCCTTTGTGGCTGAGCCTATTATCGGTGCCGCAGGTGCAGCGATAACTCCGCCACCGGGATATTATGAGAGATTAAGTGAGGTATGCCGCACACACGAAATACTCTTTATTGCAGATGAAGTGATGACAGGTCTTGGAAGAACAGGGAGGATGCTCGCGACAGAGCATTGGCACACCGTTCCTGATATAGCTGTACTGGGTAAGGGCCTTGGTGCGGGGTATGCGCCTATTGCTGCTGCCGTTGTATCAGATCCTATTATTGAAACGATAAAACAAGGTTCGGGTGTGATTATGAGCGGCCACACATATAGTGCACATCCCTATTCAGCCAAAGCGGCTCTGGAAGTTTTGCGGTATGTGTTAAAGCACGGCTTGATCAAGCAATCAGAAAAAAAGGGAGCTGTGCTGAAAAAGAAGCTTATTGAGGCAGCTTCTCAAAGCAGCATCATTGGTGATGTACGAGGGAAAGGACTGCTATTAGGCATAGAATTTGTAGCTGACAAGAACACGAGGAACGTTTTTTCGCCAGAGCAGACTATTACCCAGCGTATTGTAGCCGAGGCGAAAAAACGCGGACTGATTGTTTATCCTGCCAAAGCGGGAA
This sequence comes from Bacillus vallismortis, assembly GCF_004116955.1. Lineage (NCBI taxonomy): Bacteria > Bacillati > Bacillota > Bacilli > Caryophanales > Bacillaceae > Bacillus > Bacillus vallismortis. Next base: position 1,317,028 of record NZ_CP026362.1, read on the forward strand.
TAGACAGCGGGGAAGGAGATGCTGTCATTATTGCACCGCCTTTTACCATTTCAGATTGTGAGACTGAAGAACTCATATCAATTTTTTCAGAAACAGTTGCAGCGATTGAAAAAAACTGAAAAGGGATTGAAATCAAATGGCGCCATTTCAAAAAACAATCAGCATCGAAACGGCAATTGCAGATGTCCAGGACGGATCGGTCCTGATGTTTGGCGGTTTTGGAGGAGTCGGCTCACCTCCTTCATTGATTGAAGCTATATTAGACAGCGGTGTAACGGATTTAACCGTTATTTGCAATGATGCCGGGTTTCCGGAAATAGGGATCGGGCCGCTTATTGTCAATCAACGAGTCAAAACCCTGATCGCATCGCATATCGGTTCTAATCCAGTAGCGGGAAAACAAATGACAGACGGGACGTTAGAGGTTCAATTTTCACCCCAGGGAACGCTTGCAGAACGGATTCGCGCCGGTGGAGCGGGGCTCGGCGGCATTTTAACTGACGTGGGGATTGATAATCAAATGGTTTGTGAGGGAAAGAACATCATGTCTATGGCAGGAAAGCGATATTTGATTGAAGAGGCGCTGACGGCTGATTTTGCTTTCATCAATGCGCACATTGCAGATGAATTTGGCAATTTAACGTATGACAAAACAGCGCGCAATATGAATCCGCTTATGGCGATGGCCGCAAGGAGAACCTTTGCCGAAGCTCAGCGTATCGTCCCGATGGGAGAGATTTCAGAAGAAAGGATTGTTACACCGGGGGTTTTTGTCGAGGGGGTAGTGAGAAGCGAAGGAGTGAAGTGGAAATGGGCTTGGGAGTAGCAGAGAGAGAACAGATCGCAAAACGGGCCGCATCTGAAATCAAGCCGGGCATGATTGTGAATCTCGGTATTGGCATCCCATCTTTGGTGCCAAACTTTTTGCCGCCTGGTATGCAGGTCATGCTGCAGGCTGAAAACGGTGTGCTCGGAATTGGCGAAAGCCCTGAAAAGGGAGATGAGGATGAACATTTATGCAACGCGGCTGGATTTCCGGTCCGCGCTGTTAACGGAGCGTCTTATTTTGATACAACGGTGTCTTTTGCGATGATCAGAAGAGGCAAAATTGACATTACCATTTTAGGTGCCCTGCAGGTCAGCCAGTCAGGCGATTTGGCGAATTGGCTTGTCCCGGGAAAAAAGGTGCCGGGTATGGGTGGTGCGATGGAACTGGCCCAAAAAGCGAAAAAAGTGGTTGTCGTCATGAGTCATACAGATCAAAAGGGAAGGCCCAAATTAACAGAAACATGCACGCTCCCGTTAACGGCGGCAGGCTGTGTAGATATGATCATTACTGAAAAAGCGGTTCTTGAGGTCGATGGCCGTCATTTCATTTTAAAAGAGCTGATGAATGGCTCGACAATCACCGAGGTGACAAGGCTGACTGAAGCTGAAATCAAAATAGATATGCCTTTTTCTTAAAGGGGGAATGAGGATGCAAGACATTGAGAAAAAAGTAATCGAGTGGCTTGATCAGCATTCGGCCAAAGCCATTCGTCTTCTCAAAAGGCTGATTGGAGAAAAAAGCACATTGGGTTCAGAATTTAATGCCCAAGCTGTTGTGCTGGAAAAACTGCGGCAATTTCATATGGACATTGACGTGTGGGAGCCAAGCCTAAAGCAATTAAAACAGCATCCCTACTTTAAATCAGACCGCTCCGATTTTCATGAGAGTCCGAACATCGTTGCAAAAAAAACGGGAGCGGGCGGGGGCCGGTCGCTGATTTTAAACGGCCATATCGATGTTGTGCCTGAAGGAAGCGTGAAGGATTGGAAGCATGAACCGTTTCAAGCTGTCGAAGAAAACGGTAAAATATACGGCCGCGGCTCAACGGATATGAAGGGAGGCAATACAGCCCTTCTTTTTGCTTTAGAAGCCCTGAACGCCTGCGATGTCAAATTAAAAGGTGATGTGTTGTTTCAAAGTGTTGTCGATGAAGAGTGCGGCGGAGCGGGAACACTGTCTGCCATCATGAGAGGATATCGTGCTGACGGGGCGCTGATTCCGGAACCGACGAACATGAAACTTTTTATAAAGCAGCAGGGGTCGATGTGGTTTCGGATCACAGTGAAGGGATTAGCGGCACATGGAGGCACACGCTATGAAGGGGTAAGCGCGATTGAAAAAAGCATGCATGTGATCAGAGCCATACAGGAGCTGGAAAAAGTCCGCAATGCCAGAATCTCAGATCCGCTGTACGACAATGTCCCAATACCTGTACCGGTGAATATCGGCACCATCTCAGGCGGAGCGTGGCCTTCTTCAGTTGCAGACCGTGTCGTCATAGAAGGGAGATGCGGAATTGCGCCCCATGAGAAGCCAGAAGCAGTAAAACTTGAATTGGAAAACTGGCTGAAGGATTTAGATTACCGTGATGAATGGTTTAAACGCCATCCGATTAAAGTTGAATGGTTCGGCGCTCAATGGCTTCCGAACGATTTGCCTAATGACCATCCTTTGATTTCAGTGCTGCAATCAGCCTATCAAAAAATGAAACAGACAGAGCCGATCATCGAAGCCTCGCCATGGGGAACGGATGGAGGGCTTTTATATCATGCAGGCGATACGCCTGTGATCGTTTTCGGGCCCGGAGAAACAAAAACAGCTCATCAAGCAAATGAATACATTGAGATTGAAGCCATGCTAGAATCTGCTAAGATTATCGCTCTTTTTGTGATCGATTGGTGCGGGCTTCATACAGGCGGGGAGGGGGAGAATGAGGATGCTCAAGTCGATAATGAGTAATGGTGTCACAGCTGTTCTGGACCATGACAGCTTTAATAGGCGAATAAGAGTTGTCCGTTATGACGGCGCTATTGAGCAGGCCCTGCCTGATATCGTGGCAGCGGCAAAAGAAGAGGATGCGGAAAAAATCATCGTCTATACGAAACAGCAAGATGAAGCTGTGCTTGCCAGACAATTGTTTGCGCCGGAGGGTTTTCTCGAGGGCTATTATCTCGGCCACTCGGCTTGTGTCATGGCGCGTTACCTCACAGAAAAACGCAGGCAAACAGATTCATATATAAAGGAACAGGAGATGATCGAAGCCTTATACCGCACAGCACCTCACCCCTGTAGCGAAAACAGTCCAAACTTTACGATGAGAAAAGCGGAAATAAACGACATGTATCAGCTTTCGATGTTGTTTAAAAAAGTATTCCGTACGTACCCGACCCCTGTATTTGATCCCGCATACATTGAAAAGACGATGAATGAAAATGTGATGTATTATGCCATGTTTGATCATGACCGCCTGATCAGCGCAGCAAGCGCAGACATCAATCCAGAGCTCGGGCATGCAGAAATAACCGACTGCGCTGTGCTTCCGGAATATCGAGGCCATTCGCTGACAAGCTTTTTAATCGAGGCATTAGAAAAAGAAATGGCCGAGAAAGCAATCTTTCACGTGTTTTCTCTCGCCCGGGCTGCCTCTTTTGGGATGAATGCTGTATTGTATCATTCCGGTTATCAGTATGGCGGAAGGCTGATTAATAATTGCTATATAGCGGAAGGTCTTGAAAACATGAATATTTGGTGCAAGCACCTGTAAGTCAAAAAGATGCACGAGGAGGAATTCATTTGGAGAGCAAATGGTATAAACCGAAACGGCATTGGAAGGAGATAGAATTATGGAAGGACGTTCCGGAAGAGAAATGGAACGATTGGCTTTGGCAGCTTACACATACGGTAAGAACGTTAGATGATTTGAAAAAAGTCATTCACTTGACCGAGGACGAAGAGGAAGGCGTCAGAATTTCAACCAAAACGATCCCCTTAAATATTACACCATATTATGCTTCTTTAATGGACCCCGATAACCCGAGATGCCCGGTCCGCATGCAGTCTGTACCTCTTTCTGAAGAAATGCACAAAACAAAATACGATCTGGAAGATCCCCTCCATGAGGATGAAGATTCACCGGTACCCGGACTGACACACCGCTATCCCGATCGTGTGCTGTTTCTTGTCACCAATCAATGTTCCATGTACTGCCGCTACTGCACAAGAAGGCGTTTTTCCGGACAAATCGGAATGGGAGTTCCTAAAAAACAGCTTGATGCTGCAATTGCTTATATCCGGGAAACACCTGAAATCCGCGATTGTTTAATTTCAGGCGGTGACGGACTGCTAATCAATGACCAAATTTTAGAATACATTTTAAAAGAGCTGCGCAGCATTCCGCATCTGGAAGTCATTAGAATCGGAACGAGGGCTCCGGTCGTCTTTCCGCAGCGCATTACCGATCAGCTGTGCGAGATCTTGAAAAAATATCATCCAGTCTGGCTGAACACCCATTTCAATACAAGCATCGAAATGACAGAGGAATCCGTTGAGGCCTGTGAAAAGCTGGTGAATGCGGGAGTGCCGGTCGGAAATCAGGCCGTCGTGTTAGCCGGTATTAATGATTCGATTCCCATCATGAAAAAACTCATGCACGACTTGGTAAAAATAAGAGTCCGTCCGTATTATATTTATCAATGTGATCTGTCAGAGGGGATCGGACATTTCAGAGCTCCTGTTTCCAAAGGTTTGGAGATTATTGAAGGGCTGCGTGGCCATACCTCGGGCTATGCGGTTCCGACCTTTGTCGTTGACGCACCGGGCGGCGGGGGGAAAATCGCCCTGCAGCCAAACTATGTCCTGTCGCAAAGCCCTGACAAAGTCATCTTAAGAAATTTTGAAGGTGTGATTACGTCATATCCAGAACCGGAGAATTACATTCCTAATCAGGCTGACGCCTATTTTGCGTCCGTTTTTCCTGACATCGCTGACAAAAAGGAGCCAATTGGACTGAGTGCCATTTTTGCTGACAAAGAGGTTTCATTTACACCGGAAAACGTAGCCAGAATCAAAAGGCGTGAGGCGTTTACAGCGAATCCGGAGCATGAAACATTAAAAGATCGGCGTGAGAAAAGAGATCAGCTTAAAGAAAAGAAATTTTTGGCGCAACAGAAAAAACAGAAAGAGGCTGAAAACGGAGGGGATTCTTCATGAAAACATGCGAATGGTGCGGCGAGCTTGAAGCAGTACCCGGCAGGAACACGGTGTACTGGGAGCTCCCTGACGGAACAAGAGCCATAGAGCTGACTGACACCCCCGCCATGGTGTGTGCTTCCTGCGGAATGACCTATCAGGAGGAAGCCACAATAAAGATGATTGAGGATCAGCTGCTTTTGATTCAAACAAAAAAACTGCCTCAAAGCCTGACCTACCAGCAGCTCATGGAGACAGAAAGGATTCTGAAACGCAACTATTTTGACTTCTCCTGAATGATGTTTCGGTATTCTTTTGTTGTATTTTTACACTTGAACTGTATAATAGAACAACAAAAGACAGACATCAGGAGGGGAAACCCATGAAATCCTTTTATCACTATTTATTGAAATATAGACACCCGAAGCCGCAGGACAGCATCAGTGAATTTGCCAATCAGGCGTATGAGGATCACAGCTTTCCGAAAACCTCAACCGATTATCATGAAATCAGTTCATATTTGGAGCTGAACGCTGATTACCTTCACACGATGGCGACGTTTGATGAAGCTTGGGATCAATACGAGGCTGAAGTTCACGGCAGATAATAGCTGTTTCGTCCGCAGATTCCTGCGGATTTTTTTATGTCCTAATCTAACCATAATTGGATATTTCCTTTGGTTTTCATGCCCATGCGAATTGGCGTCACCCGGCATACGATAGCGTATGAGAAATGTTGCGGCGAGGGGGAGACACCATGAAGCAAAATAAACCGAAATTCCAAGTAGGGGATGTCGTAGTCGTCATTATGTATGGAACAGTCGGCACCATCACAAAAGTACACCAAATTGATCATCACTATCTTTATGAAGTCAATCATAATGAAGTCTTATACTTTGAATCGTCCATTCAGCTGTACAAAGATTATGAGGGTGTCATTGTCGACATGGAAAAGCTGGATATTGAGTATGAATTCCTTATTGGGGATGTTGTTTATGTAAAAGATTATGGAAAAGAACTCTTTCGCATTATCGGCCACAGAACAGAAATTTGGAGATATTTAGAAGATGGTTGGGAAGATATCATATATGAGCTGACCCGTTTAAAGGATGGAGAGTGGCTTGAAACGGAGGAAGAGGATCTCACGCTGGTGCTAAGAAAATATGAAATGGACCAGTTTGTACACCAGCTGTTGTTTGTCCACTATGTCGGAGAAACTGGCCATGAGATCGGCGAAGATATTGCATCGTCTGCTCTTCTTCAGTTTGAAGGCGATGATGAAGATCAAGATACCCTTCACATCCTTGCTGTATCAATTGTTGATGAGCTTCTCGATATTTATAACGACTACAAAATTCTGTATGACATGTTTCGAGATGAAGAATATAAGGATATGATGATGTTTGTTTTGGAAAGTTTAAAAGAGCATTTCAGTTAGTTTGTGAACATGCAGATCAAGACATATAAAAAATAAGGCAGACAGCCCCACATCATCACATGCGTCATTCCTTTAAGCGTTTTTTCCATGATGATATCGAATCTTTCTCCGTCCAGTGCTTCCATCATTTTAGCAATCATTCCTGTCAGCCTCCCATGGCTTGTTTTTTATTCAATGTATATGATTGAAAGAATTGTTTAGAACACCGGGTATAATTCAGCCTGTTTTTTCATAAAACATAAAAAAGGAGGCGGTACGGAGATGAAAGAAATAGATCTTGTGATTGATACGGAAGAAATCGCTGAATTTTTTTACAGAGAGCTTGCGCGACGGGGCTACATACCGAGTGAGGATGAGCTGTTTGAAATCGCTGACATTACCTTTGATTATTTGATAGAAAAATGTATGATAGATGAAGAGCTGGATGAAGATGATTGAAGCTTAAAGCCGGAGTGGTCAGCTCCGGTTTTATTATTCGTGTTCTATGAATTCTGTGATAATTGAGGTGGTTTACATGTTGTACAAGCCCGTTAGCCTGTTTCTTTTCTTTCTTTTTCTAGCTGCGGCTATTCATACAAATGCTGTTCAATCAGCGGATGAAGCGATAAGCAAGGCAGCTGTTTTGACCCGTCTGCCATGGCTTAATGAGGTCATGACAGGGGTTACGCATCTTGGTGCTTCTTCTATTCTGCTCCCTCTTATCGTAATCATTGGAGCGGGCCTGTTTTTTTACAAAAAAACAGGGGACGGCCTTTTGATGCTCTTGATATTCGGTGCGGATCGGCTATTAAACAAAGTCTTAAAAGAATGGATCGAACGAGTAAGACCTGATTTTGCTCCGCTGGTACATGAATCATCCTTCAGCTTTCCGAGCGGCCACTCCATGAATGCTGCCTGTGTTTATCCTGTCTTAGCCTACTTTTTAGTGAAACACATTCCGTTTTTGTCCAAACATAAAAAAATCGTATACACCATAGCCGGCGTGATCACAGTTTTGGTCGGCATAAGCAGAGTATACTTGGGGGTTCACTTTGTGACCGATGTGCTAGGAGGCTTTAGTCTCGGCCTGCTTCTGTTTTTCCTAGTAAAAGATTTTGACGAAAAGATGAAGCGGTTTCGACAAAAATAGAGAGAGGAAAACGCGGCAAAAACGCCAATATGTTATAGAAATAAAAGGGAGGGGATCTTGATGATGTTATCCGTGTTTAAAAAGAAGTCTTGTTCTTATGACGTGACAATATTTCAAACACCCCGGTTTGGCGAAAAAAAAGGCTACAGAGCCGTCTATCGAACTGAACTGAACGGGAGCGGTCATCAAGATGTGCTGAAAAGGGCATTCTCTTTGTTTAATGTATTTGACACCGTTCCAAGTGATTATGATGCGAGATTTGTTGCCACAGGAGACGTGATTCTGATTGATGAAGGCAGAAAAGGCAAGACATATTACAAGCTGCTTCCCGCCGGATGGAGGAAAATCAATCGTCTGATTGTGCAAACGACATAACAAAAAGAAAACTGCGGACTTCCGCAGTTTTCTGCAGTTTAAGGCTTGCGTTTGGCAGCGGAATATTCTTTCCCGTGCGCCTCTTCAGCTGCAATGACATCTTTTGCAGGTATGTGATTGTTCTTTTTTTGGCCGGTAATCCGGTTGCGCTGTTTTTTACCCATGTCTTATCCCTCCTTCCTGCGGTTAGGTTTTCAAATAAACACCTCGTTTATCCCGTTTTTCACAGGAAGTCCCCGAACAGCCTCAGAGCATTTCTTTTTTCACTATATTCCTTTATAATCAATGCTGAAGTTTGTCTCATCATGACATTCGTTGTAAAATGAACGGACTGGATGATAATTTAGATTTAGGAGGATAAGAGATGAGTGTACATATAGGTGCTGAAAAAGGACAGATTGCGGATACAGTGCTTTTGCCGGGAGATCCTCTCCGAGCAAAATTTATTGCTGAAACGTATCTTGAAGATGTAGAATGCTACAATGAAGTCAGAGGCATGTATGGATTTACGGGTACATATCAAGGCAAGAAAATATCCGTGCAAGGCACGGGAATGGGCGTTCCTTCTATTTCGATTTATGTGAATGAACTAATTCAAAGCTATGACGTACAAAACTTAATTAGAGTAGGTTCTTGCGGCGCTATCCGTAAAGATGTCAAGGTGCGGGACGTCATTTTGGCTATGACCTCCTCAACTGATTCACAAATGAACAGGGTTGCTTTTGGAAGCATTGATTTTGCCCCATGCGCAGATTTCGAGCTTTTAAAAAATGCTTATGATGCCGCAAAGGATAAAGGCGTGCCGGTAACTGTAGGAAGCGTATTTACAGCTGATCAGTTCTATAACGACGATTCGCAAATCGAAAAGCTTGCAAAATACGGCGTGCTCGGCGTTGAGATGGAAACAACTGCATTGTATACTTTAGCAGCGAAGCACGGAAGAAAAGCGCTGTCAATTCTCACTGTGAGTGACCACGTACTAACAGGAGAAGAAACAACAGCGGAAGAGCGTCAAACCACATTTCATGATATGATAGAAGTGGCTTTACATTCCGTATCACAATAAAATAAATCAAGAGGCGTGCTGGATGCCGGCAGCCTCTTCTTTATGAATGCGGAAACGATTGATAAAAGGAAGGAAATGGAGTATGAAAAAGACCGGTAAGTGGTTCTCGCTGGCAGCCGCTCTGAGTGTGACGGCATTAGTCGGAGCCGGCTGCAGCATGTCAAACGGAGATGCTCAAAAGGATACGAAAACCACAGCAGAAACGAAGCAAACAGAACAAAAAACAGCTGACAGCAAAAAAGAAAACAAGCAGGACAGTGAGTTTTCATTGGAAAGCAAATATTTCAATGATACTAAACAAGTAGATGGTCTGGAAACTATTCAAAATCCAGAAAATATACTCGCTTTGGTCAATAAAGAATACGCTTTGCCTGAAAACTATGAACCTAGTGATCTTGTTATACCTGATGTTGAGTTTTCTTTTGAAGAAAAGATTCAAAAACGTTACATCAGGAAGGAAGCGGCCGGCGCATTAAAGACGATGTTCGATGCTGCGAAAAAGGAAGGCTATGAACTGGCAGCTGTCTCGGGATACCGCGCGTATGACAGACAGAAAGTCATTTTTAACAATGAAGTAAACTTAAAAGGGGAAAAGAAGGCAAGGGAAGCGGTTGCTTACCCGGGCGAAAGCGAGCACCAAACAGGCTTAGCGATGGACATCTCAAGCCGGAGCAATGGCTTTCAGATTAATGAAGCGTTTGGAAGCACGGCAGACGGAAAATGGGTGCAAGACAATGCTTATAAATATGGTTTTATCATTCGCTATCCGAAAAATAAAGAAGATATTACGAAATACAAATATGAGCCATGGCACCTGCGCTATGTAGGCAAAAAGGCCGCAAAAGTCATCCACGACAATGATTTAACGCTGGAAGAGTATTTTGAAAAAGTGAAGAAAATCTAAATAGAAAGCCCGCTTACAATTTGATAAGCGGGCTTCATTGTGTTTGATGAATCAGGCGCTTGCACAGACAATAAGTCTATGTTTACCAGAAGAATAAACCAGCCAGAGCCACTCCTGTAATTAAACCGAGGGAAATACCGTAAGCTGCTCCGTATCCCCAATAGCCGCCCCAATATCCGTAACCGAAACCTCTAGGACCCGCGCCGGTAGGAGTTATATAAACCCTGTCTCTTGTGACACGGGTAATTCTGCCGACGTGCACTCTTCCGCCTCTTTCAGTAATTCTGACGACTTTACCTTGGTGGTTCCTGCAAAGATGGTAATATCTCTCCAATCTTGTTTCCCTCCTATACTGACTTTCTATCAGCATATGATAGACAGGATAAAAAGGTTGGACGAAAACAGGGGGTGATACGCCGTTTTACTTATATGCAATAAAGATACAATGTCCCATGTACTCACTATAGATCTGCATGAGTTCATAATGTGTTTGAAGTGTATCGTAATAGATAGGGGCAATCGTTTGCGATAAATCCATTTCTGTG